>NZ_JBWMAX010000001.1:0-475543 GCF_056521385.1 Rhodoferax sp. RT5P35
CCAACGCACAGGGCCCGGGACATTGAACAACTGCTGCCGCATCGCTGGCAGCCCATCCCTCCTTGAAATCAACCATGGCTGTGGCCAGTGGTCAACATGGGATGGCCGGACGCTTACTTTTCTGGCGCAACGGCACAATTTCTTCTCTGTGCTTAGTGGCAGATCGGTCCCCGGTTTGTATGGCATCTACATGGGGAAATGAAAATTATGGACCACAGACCAGAACAGTCGCGCGGCTTGGCGCAGGTCTTTCGGCCGATGGCGGTATCGCTGTGGGCGCTGGCCTGTGGTGCCTATGCCAGCGCGGCAGAGCCGACGGAGCCGTCGGTGTATCTTGAAGGCGGACCCACATTGCAGCAGGGCAGCGACACGCGTACGGCCACCATCGGCCTGCGCCTGCCGGTGCAGCGTACTTTTTCGGACGGACGCATCACGGTCTCCTGGGACTTGTACCTGAGCGACTGGGAGGTGAATGCCTTGCCGGGCGCACGTTCGCACTTTAGCCAGATTGGGGTGGTGCCGATGTTCCGCTACCGCTTCGATGCAGGGCAGTCGCCGTGGTTCGTGGAGGGTGGGGTGGGCCTGTCCTACCTGAGCGAGTCGTACCAGACCCCCAACAAGTCCTTCAGCACCCAATGGAACTTCAGCGACCACCTGGGCGTGGGCCGCAGCTTGGGGGCGGACCGGCACCAGGAACTGGGCGTGTACGTCAAGCACGTATCCAATGCCGGACTGCGCCGCCCCAACCCGGGCGAAACCTTTGTGCTGTTGCGCTACGCCTACGCGTTCTAGCCAAATAGTCCACCGGACCACATTCCAGATATGTGCATTGCGTCCCAGCGCAGTTTGTATCAAGCACAATAAGCCTACTGAACCGTGCATACAAACCTTCTCTTTTCCGAGTTGAAGGTAGGGCTTGCTCCGGGCGTGTAGTGGGTGCGTGTTGTAAAAATGAAAGCTGGGTGTGAACTATGGGCGATTCCGCAGAAGAGATCGTGCACGACGTTGCCCTGGTGGGCCGTATCGAATCTATTCCCACACTCCTGCGGGTGCTGTGTGAGATCACGGGTATGGGCTTTGCCGCACTGGCCCGTGTAACCGATGGCACCTGGACCGCCTGCGCGGTACGCGACGAGATCAGCTTCGGCCTACTGCCCGGTGGCCAGTTGGATGTCAACACCACCTTGTGCAAGGAAGTGCGCTTCTCCCGCACGGCAGTGGTGATCGACCAGGCCAGCACCGATACCCGCTACTGTGACCACATCACCCCGCGCACCTACGCGATTGAAAGCTATGTGTCGGTACCCATTGTGTTGCCCGACGGCAGTTATTTTGGCAACCTGTGCGCTATTGACCCCCGCCCGGCCCAGGTGTCCGAGCCCCGCATCGTAGCCATGTTCCAACATTTTGCGGCGCTGATTGGCATGGAGCTGGAAAACGCGCGCCGCCAGTACCTGGTGCAGGCCGCGCTGCTGGGCGAACGTGCCGCCAGCGAACTGCGCGAGCAACTGATCGCCATCCTGGGCTACGACCTGCGCACACCCGTCAGCCTGATCGCACTGAACAGCCAACGTTTGTTGGCCAAGGCCCAAGACCCGGCGGCGGTGGCACGCATTGCCAGCGATATCCACGTGGGTGTAAAACAAGTCTCTACGCTGATCGACCATGCGCTGGACTTCGCGCGTGGCCGTCTGGGCAGCGTGATCCAGGTGACACCAGCGCTGGTGGAGCGCATGGACGAGGCCCTGTTCAGCGCGGTCACCGAAATGCAGGCGAGCTTTCCGGGGCGCGAGATCGAATGCCTGTTTGACATCTCCCGGCCGGTACAGGTTGACCGCTGCCGGGTGCTGCAACTGGTGTCCAATTTGCTCAGCAACGCGCTGGTGCATGGTGCACCCGACAGCCCGGTGCAACTCAAGGCCATGACCACGGCTGACAGCTTAGTACTGGAAGTGTCCAACCAGGGTTCCCCCATTCCGCCCGACAGCCTGGACAAGGTTTTTGCGCCGTTCTGGCGCAGCAGGACCTCAGCACAGCGTGAAGGGCTGGGCCTGGGTTTGCACATCTGCGCGCAGATCGTCCAAGCCCACCAAGGTCGTTTGAGCGTCACATCCTCGGCCGATGCCGGTACGGTGTTTATCGCCACCTTGCCCCGAGAAGCCGCTGGACCGGTGGCTGCGCTGCCGCAGTAAAGGCCAGAAGCTGTTCCGGCGCGTTAAAAGGCTTCACCACCTGCACCGACGAGAGCATGGGCAGCACCGGTGCCGCGCCGCGCACCAGGCGTGAGAAGCGGTCCGAGGCGTGCACCACCGGTCGATCAAAAACTTGTGGCCCCCCAGCCCCACCTGGCCTTTTGGTCGCTCCAGCTCCGCCAGCCCTGCCTACACTGTGCCCATCTTTTCCGATACAAAAACACGCCATGCCCGCACACGATTTCCCCCATTGGCTGGACCCGCAAACCTGCAAGGTCGTTGAGCTGGATGCCCTGGTGCGCACGCCCACGCAGCCCGCCGACTACCCGCTGGCCCACACCATCACCCAGGGCGTGCCGGTGTACGACGGCGCGCAGATCCGCGAGGCCAGCCCGGCCCTGCAGCGCGACTTGATGGCCGAGTGGTGCCGCGTGTGGCACAGCGGCCCTGGCGTGCTGGTGTTGCAGGCAGCGTTTGCCGACCTGGCCGTGGTGGACGCGGCCACGGCTGAATTCTATAAGCTGATTGCCGCCGAGCGCCTCACCGGTACCAAGGCCGACCACTTCGCCAAGCCCGGTGCCAACGACCGGGTCTGGAACGCGCTGGAAAAGCTCTGTGTGGCCGCACCCGAGGTGTTTGCCGCCTACTACGGCAACCCATTATTGACCTGGGTGTGCGAGGCCTGGTTGGGCCCGGCCTACCAGGTGACTTCGCAGATCAACTCGGTCAACCCCGGCGGCGCTGCGCAAATGGCCCACCGCGACTACCACCTGGGGTTCTTGGGCCCGGTACAGGCCGCCCGCTACCCGGCGCACGTGCACCGTCTGTCGCCCGCCCTCACGCTGCAGGGGGCGGTGGCGCATGTCGACATGCCGGTGGAAAGCGGCCCCACACTGTATCTGCCGCATTCGCAAAAATACGCGCCCGGCTACCTGGTGGCGGGCCACCCGGACTTCCAGGCCTACTTTGATGCGCAGCACGTGCAACTGCCTTTGACAAAAGGCGACGCGGTGTTTTTCAACCCGGCGCTGATGCACGCCGCAGGCCACAACCGCTCGGCGGACATTTACCGCTTGGCGAACCTGCTGCAGGTCTCCAGCGCCTTTGGCCGTGCCATGGAATCGGTGGACCGGCTGCGCATGTGCCAGGCCTTGTATCCGGCCCTGCGCGGCCTGCCCGCCGCAGAGCAGGCCAGCGCCGTGGCGGCCTGTGCCGAGGGCTATGCCTTCCCCACCAACCTTGACTGCGACCCGCCGCTGGGCGGCCTGGCCCCCGAGAGCCAGCAAGGCCTGTTGATGCGGGCGCTGCAAGAAGACTGGCCTTTGGCGCAAATCCAGCAGGCCTTGCAGCAGCAGGCCCATAAAAAACCGAGCCACCAGAAGTCTCTATGAACAACGCCGCATGTTTCCCCGGCAAAGTCGCCGATGCCCGTCAGTCTCAGGGGGCGGTTTCGGGTTTGGCGATGGCCGCTACGGCCTGTCCCAGCGCGACCACCGCCATGGCGTAGTAGCTGCTCCAGTTGTAGCGGGTGATGGCGTAGAAGTTTTCGGTGCCGGCCACGTACTGGGGTGGGTTGCCACCGTTTTGCAGCTCCACCAGTGCCAGCGGACCGGTGTGCTGCAGGGCCGGGCCGTCCAGCACGACACCCAGTGCCTGGAAGCGGGCTACGCTGAAGGTGGGCAGGATGTCCGGGGCCAGCAGCGCGTCCATGTCCACGCTGGCGGGGTCAAAGCGCACCGGGTAGTAGATCGGCATACCGGGCTGCCAGTGGAAGGCCTTGAAGTAGCTGGCCACCGAGCCAATCGCGTCGGCCGGGCTATTGAACAGATCAACGTGGCTGTCACCGTCAAAGTCCACCGCGTAATGCACCCAGCTGGTGGGCATGAACTGTGGCAGGCCCATGGCCCCGGCGTAGCTGCCGCGCAGGCTCAGCGGGTCGATGCCCGCGCGTTGCGTCAGGCTCAGGTACTGCTCCAGCTCGCCCTTGAAGTAGGCACCGCGTTCCTTGGCGCGCGGGTGGCTGGCGGGGAAGTCAAAGGCCAGTGTGGCCAGCGCATCCAGCACCCGGAAGTTACCCATGTTCTGGCCGTAAATCGTCTCCACACCGAGGATGCCGACGATGATTTCGGCCGGTACGCCGTACTCTTTTTCGGCCCGTTCCAGCGTGGCGCGGTTGGCCTGCCAGAAGCGCACCCCGGCGGCGATGCGTGCGGGGTCGATGAAGCGGCTGCGGTAGAGCTGCCAGTTTTTCACCGTGCCCGTGGGTGCGGGGGCCATCAGGCGCGGCACGCTGGGTATGAACCGGGCTTGCGCCAGTATCTGGTGCACCCAGGCCGGGTCCAGGCCGCGGCGCTCGGCGATGTCGTCGGCGAGGGCCATGACGTCCATGCGGCTGGCATACAAAGGGCCGCTAGGCGTGGCCGTAATGGTGGGCTTATTCTTTATACTTTTTTTGGTACTGGCGCAGACGGGAACTAGGCATGTAGCTATTAAAAGAAGAGCAATCGGGAGGAGTTTGTGCATGGGCGTAAGTAGGTGGTCGCCCAAGTCTAGCGCGGCCACACCAGCCGTTTGAACGCCCTTCGCTGCGCCGCCATGCTGCCGGGGTTGTCCGGCGCATACCGCAGGCTTTCCATTTGCAGCAGCCAATCGCGCAGGGCGGGTTGGCCCGGCACCAGCGCGGCCATCTGCCGGGGTGGGGCGCTGGCGGGCACGGTGATGCCAACTTTGGCCAGTTTGCGCCGGGCCTGGTCGAGCAGGCGCAGCCAGGGGTCGTGCTGGCGGCGTTCCCACTGGGTCCAGGCGGCCCCGCCCAGGCTGGCCAGCACCAACAGGGCGGCCAGTAGCTTGCCCAGGTCTTCCCATTCCGGGCTGTCAAAGCCGATATTTTTCAGCAGATTGAGTTGCTTGCTCTGGCTGTAGTTCAGCACCCACTGGTTCCAGCCGTTGTTGACCGCGTCCCAGGCGGCGCGCAGGCGGCGGGCGGTGTCGGGGCTGACATTGGCCAGGGTGTTGGCAATGGCTCCGCGCGGGGCTTGTAGCCGGGTGAAGCTGCCCACGCGGCCCGGCGACACCGCACCGGTGGGGTCCACCCTGGTCCAGCCCTGGCCCGCGGTCCATACCTCGGCCCAGGCATGGGCATCGCTTTGGCGCACCACCCAGAAGCTGCCCACGCCATTAAGTTCGCCGCCCTGGTAGCCGGTGACGATGCGTGCGGGGATGTCCAGCGCCCGCATCAGAACCACAAAGGACGAGGCGATGTGTTCGCAAAAACCCTCTTTGCGGTCAAACCAGAATTCGTCTGCGGTGTCGCGCCCGTACAGGCCGGGGTCCAGCGTGTAGAGGTAGCCACCGGTGCGCAGCCGGGTCAGCACGGTTTGCACCAGGGCTGCAGTGTCGGCACCGGGCTGGGCACGGCGCAGGTCGGCTGCCAGTTGCAGGGTGCGCGGATTGAAGCCGGGGGGCAAATCGACATAGCGCTGCAGGTCCAGGTTGGTGCCGTCATTGGCCCGTTTGGGCCCGTAGCGGAACTGTGGGTAGCTTTGCGCCTGGTAGCGCAGCAGGTCGGTGGTGGGGCGGCTGGCCAGCCACTGCAAGTCGGGGGTCATCACTGCGCTCAGGCCGTCGGGCAAGGTTGGGGCCTGGGGTGTGGCATCCAGCGCCAGCAGCCAGGGGCGGTTGTTGGGCTCCAGGGTCACCTGGTACTTCAGCGGCGGGCCAGACACCTGTAAGTCGCTGGCTCCCGTGCGCGAAAAATCGGTGTAGCGTGGATGCCAGGTACGCCCGTCAAATAGCGACAGCACCGGGCCGCGAAAGTACAGGTCGCGCTGTGCAGGCGGCGGGCCGTCAAACTTCACCCGCATGGCAATGCCGTCGTCCAGCGCCAGGCTGGCCATGGTGCCCACCTGCATTTGGTTGGATAAACCGCTGCGCCCGGCCATAGCATCGCTGGGCATGCCCCACAGCGGGGCCATGCGCGGAAACAGCACAAACAGCACCGCCATGATGGGCGCGCCCAGCAGCGCCATGCCGCCGGCAATGCGCGCCGCCTCGCGCAGCGGGGCCTTGTTTTCCACCGGCCCACTGTTCGGCATATGGGCGTTGACCAGCGCCGTCAGTAGCCCCAGCAGCGCCACCAGCATGGCGATGGCGGTCAGCAGCGACTGCGAGAAAAAGAAGTTGCTGAGCATGGTGAAAAAGCCCAGGAAGAACACCACAAAAGCATCCCGCCGCGCCCGCAGCTCCAGGGTTTTGAGCGCCAGCAGCACCACGATCAGCGTCACCCCGGCATCGCGCCCCAGCAGGGTTTGGTGGGTCGCCAACGTGGCCGCCAGCGCCATCCCCAGCAGCACTGCCAGCCACCAGCGCGACGGCAATGGCCGTGATTTCCACGCCAGCCAGCCGCGCCACCCCAGCACCCCCGCCGTCGCCAGGGCACACCAGACCGGCAGGTTACCCACCTGCGGCAGCACCACCCAGGCGATGACGGCCAGCAGAAACAGCGTGTCGCGGCTGTCTCTGGGAAGGGTGGTAAAGGGTGTTAACCAGCGCATAAAGTGGTTGCTATTAAATAAGTAGCTAGTCGTGTAGGTGAAATAAGCGCTAGAAGCCGATTTGGCTTAAAGTTTGCACAAGGCCAGCGCCTCCAGGCAACGCCGCCGGTGGGCCTCGCCCGCACCCGGTGCAAGCTCTTGCCCCGGCAGGCGCAACCCGTAGTCCAGCCCCAGTTTGTCGGCCAGCAGCACCCAGGCGCACAGGCGCGAGAGTTTCGCTTCCGCGCCCAGCGACCCGGCTTGCGCGTAATCCAGCCAGAGTTCGTGCCGCTGGGCTTGCTGGCTGTCGCGGCTGACCAGCTCATCCGCCTTTGCCACCTTCTTCCAAACCACCAGCTTTAGTGGGTCGCCACGCCGGTAGGGACGCACGCCGTCGAATTCGCCGCTGGCGTGGGGCGCACTGTGGCTGGCTCCACCGGCGCGCGGCTGGCCAGGGGGGAGTGGGGGCGGGTGGGCTTCGGGGCGGGGGTAGACCAGCAACTGCGCGGCGGGCCGCCAGTAGGTCCAGACGCGGAAGGTGCCCAGCGGGAAGCGGGTCTCGGCGGTGATGGCGGGCAGATGCTGCAGGCCGCGCTGGGTGGGGGTGAAGGCGATCTGCACCCGGCTGCTGCCTTGGGCAGGCACGTCGGTCCAGGCCCAGTGGCCACTGCCCAGCAAACCCAGGCCGATGCCGTGGCGGGTGGTTTTGCGCGTGCTGCTGACTTGTATGGAAATAGGAGCGCTAGCGCCCATGTACTGTGCGTCAGGTGCTATCAAATGCAGAGTGAGTCCGCGCAGCGTGGCGTGGCCTACGTGCATACCCACCACGGCGCATCCGGCCAGCAAAAAGGTCAGCACATAGCCCAGATTGAGCTGGTAGTTGATGCTGGCCACCAGCAGCACCAGCAAGGTGGCCGCCAGCATGCAGCCGGGGCCGGTGGGCAGGATGTAGACGTTGCGTTGGGTCAGCAGCGTGGTATCGGTGAGATGGATGCGCGCCTGCCACCAGCGCTGGAAGCGGGCCCGCAGCAATTTGGCTGGTTGGATCACGGCATGTTCACGGCAGGGGCGTGCCTGCAATCATGGCTTGGACTTGCGCCACCGCACCACGGCCTGCATCGCCCACCGGCACCAGGCGGTGCGCCACGGTTTGCGCCAGGATGGCCTGCACGTCGTCCGGGGCCACGTAGTCGCGGCCACTGAGCAGCGCCTGGGCCTTAGCGGCGCGCACCACGGCAATGCCGGCGCGCGGGCTCAGGCCTTGCAGAAACCAGCGGCCCGAGCGGGTGGCGGCCACCAGGTCTTGCACGTAGTCGAGCAGCGCATCGGCGGCATGGACTTGCAGCACCTGCTGTTGCAGGCTTTGCAGCTCATTTGGGCTCAGCAGGCTGGGCAGGTGCTCCACCAGGTCGCGCCGGTCCTGCCCGGCAAGCAGTTGGCGTTCGGAGGCGCGGTCGGGGTAGCCCAGCGAGATGCGCATCAAAAACCGGTCCAGCTGCGACTCGGGCAGGGCGAAGGTGCCCAGTTGGTCCAGCGGGTTTTGCGTGGCGATGACGAAGAAGGGCGAGGGCAGGGGGCGTGTCGCGCCCTCCACGGTGACCTGCTTTTCCTCCATGGCCTCCAGCAGCGCGCTCTGGGTTTTGGGGCTGGCGCGGTTGATTTCGTCGGCCAGCAGAATTTGCGCAAACAGCGGGCCGGGGTGGAACACAAAGGCCTCTTTGCCGCGCTCGTAGATCGATACGCCGGTCAGGTCGCTGGGCATCAGGTCGGCGGTGAATTGAACGCGCGAGAACTGCAGGCCAAAGGTGCGGGCCAGCGCATGGGCTAGCGTGGTTTTGCCCACCCCGGGCACGTCTTCGATCAGCAGGTGACCGCCCGCCAGCAGACAGGCCACACAGTCCTGCACCTGCGCGGGTTTGCCCACAATCACCGTGTTAAGCTGTTTTAGCAGTTCGTTGAGTTTGTTTTGTACGTGCATTCCTTGACGTTACCCGAAATACAAAGACCTCTAATCCCTCAGAAAAGCAGTTCACCGTGAACAAGACTGGCTACTTCACCCACCCCGCCTGCCGCAAGCATGAAATGGGCGCAGGCCACCCCGAATGCCCGGCGCGACTGGACGCGATTGACGACCGTTTGCTGATCAGCGGCGTGGGCGACGCGCTGGAGCACCTGCAGGCCGCCCCCGCCGCACTGGCCGACATCGAACTGGCCCACAGCCGCAGCCTGATCTCCACCCTGCGCGGACTGACCGACACGCTGCGTGAGGACATCAACGCCGGTGGCCCCAGCCACGCGCAGGTAGATCCCGACACCAGCCTGAACATCTACACCTGGGATGCCGCGCTGGCCGCTGCCGGGGCCACGCTGGCCGCCACCGACGCCGTCATTGCGGGCGAGCTGGAAAACGCCTTTTGCGCAGTGCGCCCGCCGGGCCACCACGCGGGGCGCGACACCTCCAGCGGCTTTTGCTTTTTCAATAACGTGGCGATTGCCGCCAAGTACGCGCTGGAGCGCCACGGCCTGCAGCGGGTGGCGATTGTGGACTTTGACGTGCACCACGGCAACGGCACCGAGAACATCGTGGCCGGGGATGACCGCATTCTGATGGTCAGCTTCTACCAGCACCCGTTCTACCCCGAGGGCGGGGCGCAGTCGGATGCGGCCAACCTGGTCAACATCCCCGTGCCCGCCTACACCCGCGGCATGGAAGTGCGTGAGCTGATCGAGATGGTTTGGGTGCCGCGCTTGGAGGCGCACCGGCCCGAGATGATTTTCATCAGCGCCGGTTTCGACGCGCACCGCGAAGACGACATGGGCCAGATGGGCTTGGTGGAGCAAGACTACGCCTGGATCACCATGCGCATCAAGGACATCGCCCGCCGCTACGCCAAGGGCCGCATCGTCAGCAGCCTGGAGGGCGGCTACGACCTGAGCGCGCTGGGTCGCAGCGTCGAGGCGCATATTAGGGTGCTAGCGGATTTGTAGCTGCTTGCGCCCTTCCCGTAAGCACGGGAACCTTTTTTCCTTAGTATTCTCTGAGCTCCATGACTCCTGTTTCTACCGCGAACGCCGCCTCCAACCCCGCCCCCATCATCGATTTAGACAGCTGGCTCGCCGCCCTGCTACGCCCCACCGCCCTGGTGGAACTGGGCTCCTTGGGCGTGTGCCTCGTGCTGGCCTGGACGCTGGTGTGGCTGGTCCGCCGGGCGGTGGGCACGCCGGACGAAAAGTCCATTCTGTTTGGCCGCCGCATCGTCGACGGCGTGATGTTCCCGCTGCTGCTGCTGGCCCTGGGCCTGCTGGACGAGGTGCTGCTGCAACAGTGGATTCCGCTGGCGCTGTTCAAGATCGCCATGCCGGTGCTGGTGTCGCTGGCGGTGATCCGCACCGGGGTCAAGGTGCTGCAGGTGGCGTTCCACAACGCACCGGTGGTGCGGCTGCTGGAGCGCACCATTTCCTGGGTGGCCTGGCTGGCCATGGTGCTGTGGGTCAGCGGCCTGCTGCCGGTCCTGCTGGACGAACTGGACCAGTTCAAATGGAAAGTGGGCGGCTCCATGCTGTCGGCCCGCAACCTGGTGGAGGGCGGGCTCACGGCGGGCGCGGTGCTGATCTTCACGCTGTGGATTTCGGCTGCCATTGAAGCGCGGCTGCTCAAGTCGGCCACCGGCAGCGCGCTGTCGCTGCGCAAGGCCATCAGCAACGCCACCCGGGCCTTGCTGATGTTTGTGGGGCTGCTGGTGGCCTTGTCTTCGGTGGGTATCGACCTGACGGCGCTGTCGGTGCTGGGCGGCGCGGTGGGGGTGGGTATAGGCTTTGGCCTGCAAAAACTGGCGGCCAACTACGTGAGCGGCTTTGTGATCCTGGCCGAGCGCAGCATCCGCATCGGCGACTTTGTAAAGGTGGACAACTTTGAAGGTCGGGTGACGGACATCAACGCCCGCTACACCGTGGTCAGCGCCCCCAATGGCCGCGAATCCATCGTGCCCAATGAAATGCTGCTGATACAGCGGGTGGAAAACCTGTCGCTCAACAACTCCCGCATTTCGCAATCGACCGAAGTGGCTGTGGGCTATGACAGCGATGCCGACCTGGTGATGCGCCTGCTCACCGATGCCGCGTTGCAAGAGCCACGCGTGCTGCGCGAGCCCGCTCCCAGTGTCACCCTGACCGCCTTTGGTGCCGACGGGCTGGAATTTGCCCTGGGCTACTGGATTGCTGACCCCGAAAACGGCCAGGGCAACCTGCGCTCCGCCATCAACCTGCGCATCCTGCAGGCCCTGCGCACCCACCAGATTAACGTGCCGTATCCGCAACGCGTGGTGCATGTTCAAGAGCCCCACAGTGGACCGTGAAGTGGCCCGTAAAGGTTTGCACAAGGCTGTGCAAAGCCTGGTGTAGGGGCGCGCACCGGGTACCCGACCATTCAAATTTTGTGGGGCGTGATGTAAATCACTGGAGTCGGTGTGGATTAGTTACTGATTGGTAGCTTTTTGAACTGGATGGTTAAAATGTCAACTAATCCTTACTAAGCGGCCATGCAATGTTCAATATTTTTCGCTCCCGTTCGGACCGTCAACTGCGGGCCTTGATGGCATCCCAAGCTTCGATCGAGTTTGATTTGTCCGGTTACATCACCTTTGCCAACGCTAGATTTCTGGAACTTATGGGTTACACGCTCAGCGAAGTCAAGGGCAAGCACCACAGGATG
Source organism: Rhodoferax sp. RT5P35 (assembly GCF_056521385.1). Classification (NCBI taxonomy): domain Bacteria; kingdom Pseudomonadati; phylum Pseudomonadota; class Betaproteobacteria; order Burkholderiales; family Comamonadaceae; genus Rhodoferax; species Rhodoferax sp. RT5P35. The sequence continues at coordinate 11,436 of NZ_JBWMAX010000001.1, forward strand.
TTTGTGGATCGGGACTATGGCGCAAGCCGGGAATACGAAGATTTTTGGTCCGTGTTGCGGGCAGGTCATTTTCAGACAGCCGAATTTCAGCGGTTTACTAAAAATGGCGACACCGTGTGGTTGCAAGCCAGTTACAACCCGGTGGTCGACCGCTTTGGCCGACCCAGTCGGATTATCAAAATTGCCCAAGACACCACGCAACGTAAGCTGCGTGATGCGAACTACCAGGGCCAGATTGATGCCATTAGCAAATCCCAGGGGGTTATTGAATTTGACATGGATGGCAACATCCTCTACGCCAATGAAAACTTTTTGAGTTTGTTGGGTTACACCTTGGACGAAGTGCAGGGTCAGCACCACCGGATATTTGTGGACCGAGCCGAAAGCCAGGGTGCGCCATACCGTGCCTTTTGGGACAAGTTGCGCGCGGGCCACTACCAAACGGCAGAATTTCGGCGTGTTGGCAAGTCTGGCCGCGATGTATGGATTCAGGCCAGTTACAACCCTGTGTTGGATCTGGCCGGCAACCCGGTGAAGGTGGTCAAATTTGCCACCGATATCACCCAGGATGTGGAGCAACGCCAGTCGTTCGAATTGCTGTCGCTGGTGGCCAATGGCACCGACAACTCGGTGGTGATTACCGGACCTGATGGCTGCGTCGAATACGTCAATGCTGGTTTCACCAAGTTAACCGGTTTTACAGAGCTGGAAGTCATGGGTAAGAGGCCTGGTCAATTGCTGCAAGGTAAACATACAGACCCTGCCACGGTGGAGCGGGTCCGGGCCAAGTTGCGCGCCCGCGAACCGTTTTACGAGCAAATATTAAATTACACCAAGACCGGCGAACCGTATTGGATTTCTTTGTCAATCAACCCGATTTTTGATGGCAGCGGCCGCCTGAGCAAATTTGTCTCGGTGCAGGCCAACATCACGCAAACCAAGATGCAGGCCCAAGAAGATGCCACACGCCTTACCGCCATACGGGCCTCTACCGCGACCGCCGACTGGTCATCCCAGGCTGAGTTGCTGGATGTGAGTCCGACCCTGGCGCTGCTTCTGGGGGTAGAGAATTTGGGCGCAGCCGCCAAGGCGCTGAACCCCATCTACAGCGGTATGACCCAAGGTGATGGTGGCAACCGGTTGTTGCGTGGCGAGAGCTCCGAGCGTGAGGTCAAAGTGGCAGCTGCTGACGGTAGCCCGGTGTGGTTGCGCTGCACTTTCAATCCTATTTTCCAAGTGGATGGCACGCTGTCCAAAATAACCATGTATGCCAGTGACATCACTAGCCAGCGTAATACTTTGGAGCGTATCCGTACGGTGGTGGGCACCATCAATGACCTGGCCATGCAAACCAATCTATTGTCCTTAAACGCGGCCATCGAAGCCGCCAGGGCCGGTGATGGCGGTCGCGGATTTGCGGTCGTGGCCTCTGAAGTGCGCAGCCTGGCGCGCCGCTCTGCCGCTTCTGCCAGCGAGATATCGACGATGCTGCACTCTTGATTTTTTGCTTCGCCAGAATGGGCGCAAGACTCCTTTTTCGAACAAAAATATGGAGTTCGCTGCATAAATTCTGCTGGTATTTTTACGGCCAATGCGCTTGCGCGCATTGGCCGTCGGTTTATAATCAAAAAAAAGAACGGTCGTTCTATTTTGTAGCGACGGCATTACTGCTCAGGCATAAAATAAAAAGCGACAAGCACATTCCATAACTTTAAGGAGCCGTTACATGAAGGTCCTGGTAGCCGTAAAACGCGTTGTTGACTACAACGTCAAGGTCCGCGTCAAAACCGACGGAACGGGCGTAGACATCGCCAACGTCAAGATGAGCATGAACCCCTTTGACGAAATCGCCGTCGAAGAAGCGGTCCGCCTCAAAGAAAAAGGTGTGGTCACCGAGATCATCGCCGTCTCCTGCGGTGTCACCCAGTGCTCCGAGACCCTGCGCACCGCCATGGCCATCGGTGCCGACCGCGCCATCTTGATTGAGACTGCTGAAGAACTCCAACCCCTGGCTGTCGCCAAGCTCCTCAAAGCCCTGGTTGACAAAGAACAGCCCGGTCTCATCATCCTGGGCAAACAGGCCATCGACGACGACTGCAACCAGACCGGGCAAATGCTCGCCGCCCTGGCGGATTTGCCCCAAGCCACCTTCGCCAGCAAGATCGAGATCGCCGACGGCAAAGCCAGCGTCACCCGCGAAGTCGATGGCGGCCTGGAAACCTTGAGCGTCTCGCTGCCTGCCGTGGTCACCACCGACCTGCGCCTGAACGAACCCCGCTACGTCACCCTGCCCAACATCATGAAGGCCAAAAAGAAGCAGCTCGATGTCTTCAAGCCTGAAGACCTGGGTGTGGATGTGAGCCCGCGCATCAAGACCCTCAAAGTCTCCGAGCCACCCAAGCGCAGCGCCGGTATCAAAGTCCCCGACGTGGCCACCTTGGTTGCCAAACTCAAGACCGAAGCGAAAGTGATCTGACATGTCCGTACTCATCATTGCCGAACACGACAACGCCAGCGTCAAAGGCGCCACCCTGAACACCGTAACCGCCGCACTCGCATGCGGAGGTGATGTGCACGTGCTCATCGCCGGCAGCAACGCCGGTGCTGCTGCCGCCGCCGCCGCCCAGATTGCCGGTGTGGCCAAAGTCCTGCACGCCGATGCCCCCGGGTTTGCACACGGCCTGGCCGAAAACGTCGCCGCCCAGATACTGGCGCTGGCCTCCGGCTACAGCCACATCGTCTTCCCCGCCACCGCCTCGGGCAAGAACGTGGCCCCGCGCGTGGCCGCCAAGCTGGACGTGGGCCAGATCAGCGACGTGACCAAGGTCATCAGCGCCGACACCTTCGAGCGCCCCATCTACGCCGGTAACGCCATCGCCACCGTGCAAAGTCTGGACGCCACCAAGGTACTCACCGTGCGCACCACCGGCTTCGACCCGGCTGCCGCTACCGGCGGTTCGGCCACCGTGCAAGTACTGGCCGCCGCCGCCGATGCCGGTAAATCCAGCTTCCTGGGCAGCGAAATTGCCAAGAACGACCGCCCCGAACTCACCGCCGCAAAGATCATCGTCAGCGGTGGCCGGGCCCTGGGCAGTGCCGAGAAGTTCAACGAAGTCATGGTGCCGCTGGCCGACAAGCTGGGTGCGGCCCTGGGTGCTTCGCGCGCCGCTGTGGACGCAGGCTACGCGCCGAACGACTGGCAAGTGGGCCAGACGGGCAAGATCGTTGCGCCACAGCTGTACGTGGCTGCCGGTATCAGCGGTGCCATCCAGCATTTGGCAGGCATGAAGGACAGCAAGGTCATCGTGGCCATCAACAAGGACGAAGAAGCGCCGATCTTCAGCGTGGCCGACTATGGGCTGGTGGCCGATTTGTTCGTAGCGGTACCAGAACTGGTCAAGGCGCTGTAAGACGCAGGTCAGTGCAAAGGGGCATCGTGCGCGGTGCCCTTTTTTACCATTCACCACCCCCACTTCGGTCAGAACGTACGCCGTCCAGAAACACCGCAGAACTGGCTTTGCCAGGCTGCTGGTGTTGCCCCCTGCAAGGGGGTTGGCGAAAGACGCGCAGCGCTGAAGCCTGGGGGTGTACATTTTTTCCGGAGACACCCCATGAGCTACACCGCCCCGCTGAAAGACATGCTGTTCAACATCCAGCACCTCGCCCGCATCGACCAGATCGCTGCGCTGCCAGGCTTTGAAGACGCGGGGCTGGACACGGCCCAGGCGGTGCTAGAAGAGGCGGCCAAATTCAACGAGGGCGTGCTGGCGCCACTGAACTGGGTGGGCGACCAAAATCCATCCACGTGGCGCGACGGTGTCGTCACCGCCACCCCCGGCTTCAAGGCGGCGTTCAAGCAATTTGCCGATGGCGGCTGGCAGGGCCTGCAGCACCCGGCCGACTACGGGGGCGCGGGCCTGCCTAAGTCGATTGGTGCAGCCTGCGTGGAAATGTGCAACAGCGCCAACCTGAGCTTTGCGCTGTGCCCCTTGCTCAGCGACGGCGCGATCGAGGCGCTGCTGACGGCGGGCTCGGATGCGCTCAAGGCTACCTACCTGGAAAAGCTGGTCAGCGGCGAATGGACCGGCACCATGAACCTGACTGAACCCCAGGCCGGTAGTGACCTGGCCATGGTGCGCAGTCGCGCCGACAGCCAAGGTGACGGCAGCTACAAGGTGTTTGGCACCAAGATTTACATCACCTGGGGTGAACACGACATGGCCGAGAACATCGTCCATCTGGTGCTGGCGCGGGTCAGCGGCGCGCCCGAGGGCGTGAAGGGCATCAGCCTGTTCGTGGTGCCCAAATTCCTGGTCAACGCCGACGGTACGCTGGGGGCGCGCAACGATGTGCACTGCGTCAGCATCGAGCACAAGCTGGGCATCAAGGCCAGCCCCACCGCCGTGCTGCAGTACGGCGACCATGGTGGTGCGGTGGGTTACCTGGTGGGTGAGGAAAACCGTGGCCTGGAATACATGTTCATTATGATGAACGCCGCCCGCTACGCCGTGGGCGTGCAGGGCATTGCGGTGGCCGAGCGGGCTTACCAGACTGCGGTGCAATTTGCCAAAGACCGGGTGCAGAGCCGCCCGGTGGATGGCAGCGTCAAAGCCAGTGTGGCCATCATCCACCACCCCGACGTGCAGCGCATGCTGATGACCATGCGCGGCCACACCCAGGGCTGCCGCGCCATGGCGATGGCGGCAGCTGCGGCCTACGACACGGCGCACCACCACCCGGATGCCGATACGCGCCAGCAAAACCAGGCGGTGTATGAATTCCTGGTGCCGCTGGTCAAGGGCTACAGCACCGAAATGAGCCTGGACGTGGCCTCGCTGGGCGTGCAGGTGCACGGTGGCATGGGTTTTATCGAAGAAACCGGGGCGGCCCAGTACCTGCGCGATGCCAAGATTCTGAGCATTTACGAGGGCACCACTGCCATCCAGGCGAATGACCTGGTGGGCCGCAAAACCCTGCGCGATGCCGGTGCCACGGCCAAGGCCATTGCGCGCCAGATCGTGGTCACCGAGACCGCGCTGGCCCAAAGCGGCAGCGCCGACGCGGTGGCCGTGGCCCGCCGCCTGAAAACCGCCCGTACCGCCTTCCTCGACGTGGTGACCTTCGTGGTGACCCAGGCCAAAGCCCAGCCGAATGCCGTGTTTGCAGGCAGCGTGCCCTACCTGATGCTGGCGGGCAAGCTGGTGGCCGGTTGGCAGCTGGCGCGTTCGCTGCTGGTGGCAGAAGAGCTGCTGGCCAAGGGGGAGGACACCGCCTTCATGCAGGCCAAGATCACCACCGCACGCTTTTATGCCGACCACGTGCTGGTGGCAGCGCAAAGCCAGCGCGACAGCATTGTGGAAGGTGCCGATAGCGTGACCGGCATGGCGGTGGACGCATTCTGATGTGCTATTGATTGTGTAGCTACTGGCGTAGGTAGTTATTGCGCTAGAGCCTGATTTCTTATAAAAAACAAGATGGAGACGAAATGTCCAAGCTTCCCGCCGCTTTAAGTGCCTTGCCGCTGCCCATCATCGCTTCGCCGATGTTCATTGTCAGCACGCCGCAGTTGGTGATTGCGCAGTGCATCGCCGGGGTCGTGGGCTCCATGCCGTCGCTGAACGCCCGCCCGGCGGCGCAGCTGGACGACTGGCTGGCCGAGATCACCGAGACCCTGGCGGCCTACAACCTGGCGCACCCCGACAAACCGGCGGCACCGTTTGCCATCAACCAGATCGTGCACAAGTCGAACGACCGGCTGGAGCACGACATGCAGGCCTGCATGAAGTTCAAGGTGCCCATCATCATCACTTCGCTGGGCGCGCGCGAAGACATCAATGCCGCGGCCCACAGCTACGGCGGCGTGGTGCTGCACGACATCATCAACAATAAGTTTGCCCACAAGGCAATTGAAAAGGGTGCCGACGGCCTGATCGCCGTGGCCACCGGCGCGGGCGGCCATGCGGGCATCAAAAGTCCGTTTGCGCTTATCCAGGAAATCCGCGAATGGTTCGACGGCCCGCTGGCCCTGAGCGGTTCCATCTCGACCGGCGGCGCTGTGCTGGCAGCCCAGGCCATGGGGGCCGACTTTGCGTACATCGGCTCGGCCTTCATCGCCACCACCGAGGCGCGGGCCACGCTGGCCTACAAGCAGGCCGTGGTCGATGGCGATTCGGACGACATCGTGCTGAGCAACCTGTTCACCGGCGTGCACGGCAACTACCTCGCCCCTTCGATTCGCGCGGCGGGCCTGGACCCCGACAACCTGCCCGAGAGCGACCCCACCAAGATGAACTTTGGCGGCGATACGGCGGCCAAGGCCTGGAAAGATATTTGGGGCTGCGGCCAGGGCATTGGCGCAGTCCGTAAAATCCAACCCGTGGCCGACTATGTCGCCCAACTCTCCCGCGAATACGCCGAGGCCAAGGCCCGTTTGTCTTTGTAATTTTTACCGGCGCGCTGCGCCTCTGATACCTGTCCGCCCGCCGCTGCACTGCCAGCGGCGGGCGGACGTTTTTTGTGACGATGCCGATTTCTACACCCCGCACTTCCCGTGCGTCCCGCATTCCCTTGCTGGATGTTCTCAAAGGCCTAGCCTGCATGCTCATCGTGGCCCACCACCTGGTGTTTTACGGCCCTATGTCCACCACCGCCTACCCGCTTGCCAGCGAGCTGATGGACTGGCTGTTCACCTATGGCCGCATGGCGGTACAGGTGTTTCTGGTGCTGGGTGGCTACCTGGCGGCCAGCACCCTGGCCCCTGACGGCGTGGCCCGGTTCGAAGGGTCCTGGCAGCAGGTGCAGCGGCGCTTTGTGCGGCTGTCCACGCCGTATCTGGCTGCGCTGCTGTTCGGCTTGCTGGCGGCTGCCGTGGCGCGCTACGGCATGGAGCACCCGTCCATCCCGTCCGAGCCTTCGCTGCCCCAGTTGCTGGCCCATGTGTTCATGCTGCAGGATGTGCTGGGCTACGAGGCCCTGTCGGCCGGGGTCTGGTACGTGGCTATCGACTTCCAGTTGTTTGTGCTGGCGGTGCTGGTGTTCAGCCTGGCCCGGCGATGGCCGGGTCGCTGGCTGGCTCCGGTACTGGTGGTGGGGCTGACCGTAGCCTCTTTGGCCTACTTCAATCTGGATGCCAATTTCGACACTCTGTGCCTGTACTTTGCCGGGGCCTATGGCATGGGCATGCTGGCGTTCTGGGCGGGGCGCAGTGCCCGGCCCTGGGCCTGGCTGGCGGCCCTGGCTGTGCTGGGTTTGGCCGCGCTGGCGCTGGATTTTCGTGAGCGCATCGCGGTGGCCCTGGTCACTGCTGTGGTGCTGGGCGTGTTGCAGGCCAGCCCCTGGGCGCGCCGGTGGTCGCCGTTGCCGCGCGTGCAGCGCCTGGGTCAGATGTCGTACTCGGTGTTTTTGGTGCATTTCTCGGTGTGCCTGCTGGTCAACACCGTGTTCAGCCAGTATTTTCCCGCCCAGCCGTGGATGAATGCCGCGGGCATGCTGCTGGCGTTTGCGCTGTCGCTGCGCTCGGGGCAGTGGCTGTACCGCAACGTAGAAACCCGGCTGATCTGCCTGCCCTCGGCCTTGCGCCTGCAGGGCAGCTTTTTGGCCGCGGGTTTGTTGCTGATGGGGCTTAAGGCGCTGTAATCAATGTGGCTCACCCCCAGGCTACAGTGCTACGCATCTTTCGCCAACCCCCTTGCAGGGGGCAACACCTACAGCCGGGCATTGCCAGTTCTGCGGTGTTTCTGGTGAGGATGCGTTGCGTTTATAAGCTGCGTTCGGCGCTGCCAGACTGCCATGGCGCACATTTCTGCATCACCTGCGCAAACAGTGTGGATTTCTCAAAATTTGCCAGCCATTGTTGGACCTGCGGCCAGGGTTGGGCCGCAAACCAGGCGGCATCCACATGCGCACACTGGCGCACGAACGGGGCGATAGCCATGTCGGCCAGCGTGGGATGGGCACCGAACAGACAGGGCTGCCCGGCCAAGCGCAGCTCCCATTCTAGAACCATACGCCCAATAGCACTCTGGTGCAGATTCTGATTGGACATGCTGCTATCGTCTTCATAGCGGCCTGGGTATTTGTAGCGGTCCAGGTGGTATTTGAAGGGGCCGTCTACCTCTGCAATCAGCGCCAGCGTTTCCGCTAGTGGCGCTTGCAACCAGCCTGCCGGGTCGTTGCGCTCCAAGGCCCAGCGCATGATGTCCATGCTTTCCTCCAGTACGTGGCCATCGGGCAGCACCAATACTGGCACGGTGGCTTTGGGGGATGCTGCCAGCAGCTCGGGCGGCTTGTTGCGCAACACCACTTCGCGCAGCTCTACCGTTTGGCCGCTGGTAGCCAGCGCCAGCCGTGCCCGCATGGCGTAGGGGCAACGGCGAAAGGAGTACAGGACGGGGAGCACTAATTTTTCTGCTTTGCGCCCACGTGCAGCGTCTGCCGCTCGCCTGCCAAGGCCATCTGCCGCTCGCGTTCGCGAAAGCCCTGTTTTTGGGCTTCGGTGGTCTGGTCAGTACAGCGGTCGCAAGCCACACCGCGTTCGAACGCGGGGTCGGCCATGTCGGCTTCGGTCAGCGGGTGGCGGCAGGCGCGGCACAGTTCCAACCCACCCGGCACCAGGCCATGGCCCACCGAGACGCGCTCGTCAAACACAAAGCATTGGCCGCGCCACAGGCTGTCGGCCTCGGGCACGGTTTCCAGATATTTCAGTATGCCGCCTTCCAGGTGGTAGACCTCGTCAAAGCCCTGGGCGCGCAGGTAGGCGGTGGACTTTTCGCAGCGGATGCCGCCCGTGCAGAACATGGCGACCTTGGGCCTGCGCGGGGTATCGGCCAGCGGCTGGCCCTCAGCGCGGGCCTGCTCGACCCACTGGGGCAGTTCGGCGAAGCTGCGGGTGCGGGGATTAAGCGCACCTTCAAATGTGCCGATGGCCACCTCGTAGTCGTTGCGCGTGTCCACCACCACCACGTCGGGGTCGCTGATCAACGCATTCCAGTCGGCAGGCTGTACGTACTGTCCGGCCAGTTGGGTCGGGTCCACGCCCGGCACACCCAGAGTGACGATTTCGCGCTTGAGCCGCACTTTCATGCGGTAGAACGGGTCGCTGCGGGCGGTGGCCTCTTTGTGCTGCAACTGCGCCAGCCGCGGGTCGCTGCGCAGCCAGGCCAGCACCGCGCGCACACCGTCTGGCGGCCCGGCGATGGTGCCGTTGATGCCCTCGGTCGCCAGCAGCACCATGCCCTTGACTCCGTGCGCCTCGCAGCAGGCCAGCAGAGGGGACTGCAGAGCGGTGTAGTCGGGCAGGGCGACGAATTGGTAGAAGGCGGCGGTCAGGAAATCGGACATGCAGGCACTGGACAAGGCAGGGGCGGCAGTTTAGTGCACGGCAGTGCGCGGGTGCTCGGCAAAGAAGCGCCACATTTCGGCCGAGGCATCCGGACCCTGCGGATCGGTGTAGCTGCCTTTGGCGCTGCCGCCCGACCAGGCGTGGCCTGCACCGTGCAGGTTCCAGTTTTCGGCGATGCTGCCGCGGCCCGCGGTCTGGTAGGTGGTGCGGGTGTAGCGTTGGCCTAGGGGCGCGGTGCCTTGGGTGACTTTGGCGGAGGTGGTGGCCTGGCCGATGGCGGTTTGCAGCACGGCTTCGGCGTTGTGCGGATGGACGGTTTTATCGGCATCGCCATGGAAGACGATGGTGGGCAGGCGCGATTGGGCACCGGCCACGCTGCGGCCATTTTTCATAACCGACAGGGCGGTGATCACATTGCTGGCCACGCCGCAGGCCAGGCCGGAATGCACGCCCACGGCGGCAAACATGTCGGGGTGGGTGTGGCCCAGGATGCTGGCCATGGCACCGCCTGCGGACAGGCCGGCCACATAGACGCGGGCCGGGTCGATGGCGCGCAACTGGGTGACTTCGTGGACCAGGGAGGCCAGCCAGGCGGCTTCGCCGGTGTCGCGCTGCTGGTCGGCGGGGGTGAACCAGTTCCAACAGCGCTGCGGGTTGGCGCTGGCGTTTTGCGCAGGGTAGACCACCACAAAGCCGTGCTCCAGCGCCAGCGCATTCATGCCGGTGCCCGCGGCGAAGTCGTCGGGGTTCTGGGTGCAGCCGTGCAGCATCAGCACCAGGGGCAAGGGCTTTGCGGGCTCAGCAATGGCATGCGGCGGGGTGTAGAGTTTGTAGCTGCGGGTGGTGCCTGCGTGGGTGAAGCTGGCTTCGGTAAATTCGCCGGGGCCGTCATTGGAGGCGGGTTCCACCGGGGTGTGCAAAGGGCGCACGGGTTCTGATACCGGTTGTGGCATCGACCGAGCCACTACGTCGATGGTGTCGCTGGCGGCTTTCCATGGTGATTTTGCAGCAGGTGCGGGCGGCGAGGCCACGCGGCCAAGGGCTTCCTGGATCGCACGGGTGGCCTCCTGCAGGCTGCCATGGCGGGTAAGCCGGGTGGCTTCCTGGAAGAGTTTTTTGAAAATAGCGCTCATGGATTCTTTCGGGGGATTAGATACAACGGTGGGCCAGGGCGGCTTTGACTTCGGGACTGGCTTGCAAGGAGCCCAGCACCTCCAGGGTGTCGATGGTGGCCAGGGCTAGCTCGGGCGGCACGTCGTGGGCAATGCTGGCCAGGCCCAGTACGCGGACCTGTAATTTTTGGTTCGCGGCCTGCACGGCTAGCAGGTCGGCTTGGCTGAAGTGCTGCAGGCCCAGCACCAGCATCTTGCGGGCTACTACCTGTTTGACGGCATCGGAATGCTGCGACAACTGGTTGCGGATGGCCGTGCGGATGAAGTCTGTGCGGTTGGCGTAAAAGCTCTCGGCCACCAGCAAGTCAATGTGGCCCAGGTCCACAAAACCGAGGTTGATGGTGATTTTTTCGGAGTCCAGCACTTTGGGCTTGGCGACAGTGGAGGGCGTTAAGGAGATGGCTTTGGAGGACATGCCTGTAGTCTAAACCATCCTGTTGGATGGTATTGGGATGTTTATTTAAATACCGCTTTGGCTACAGGGGTACCTGTAATTTATAAAAAATAGGCCGATAGCGCAGATTAAGCCTGCGCTAGTAGCTATTTAAATAGGAGCAAGAAGGTCAGGGACCTTTTTTGGCATCGCTGCGGCGGCGTTTTTCGCTTTGGTGCTCGGCGACCAGCGAGACGCTGCCGTCGGCGTTTTGCCGCTCCAGCCGCACGTTGAAGCCCCACAGCGTGCCCATGTGCTTGAGCACGGTGGGGCAGGAGTCGCCCAGTGGGCGGCGCTGGTGGGCAAAGTGGCGCAGGGTCAGCGAGCGGTCGCCGCGCAGGTCCACGTTCCAGACCTGGATATTGGGCTCGCGGTTGCCCAGGTCGTACTGCTCGGACAACTGCTGGCGCAGGGCCCGGAAACCGCTGTCGTCGTGGATGCTCTGGATGCCCAGGGTTTTGCGGGCATCGTCGTCTAGCACCGAGAAAAAGCGGAACTCGCGCATCAGCTTGGGCGACAGGTACTGGGCGATAAAGCTTTCATCTTTGAAGTTGTGCATCGCAAAGTCAAAGGTCTTGCGCCACTCGGAGCCTGCGATGTCGGGGAACCAGGCGCGGTCTTCATCGGTGGGCGCTTCGCAGATGCGGCGGATGTCTCGCCACATCGCAAAGCCCAGCGCGTAGGGGTTGATGCCGGAAAAATGCGGGCTGTTGTAGGGCGGCTGGTAGACCACGTTGGTGTGCGACTGCAAAAATTCCAGCATGAAGCCGTCACCCAGACGGCCTTCATCAAACAAGGTGTTCAGCAGGGTGTAGTGCCAGTAGGTGGCCCAGCCTTCGTTCATCACCTGGGTCTGGCGCTGAGGGTAGAAGTACTGGCCGATCTTGCGCACGATGCGCACCACCTCGCGCTGCCAGGGGTCGAGCAGGGGGGCGTTTTTTTCCACAAAGTACAGCAGGTTTTCTTCGGGCTCCAGCGGGAAGCGTTTTTCTTCGCGGGTTTCTTCGGCCTCGGCGCGCGGGGGCAGGGTGCGCCACAGGTCGTTGACTTGGGCTTGCAGGTACTCGGCACGTTCTTTGAGGCGGGTGGTTTCTTTCTCTAGCGACAGGCGGGGTGAGCGTTTGTAGCGGTCTACGCCCAGGTTGCTCAGGGCGTGGCAGGCATCCAGCAGCTGCTCTACCGCCTCGACGCCATGGCGCTCTTCGCACTGGGCGATGTACTTGCGGGCAAACACCAGGTAGTCGACGATGGCATCGGCGCTGGTCCACTGCTTGAACAGGTGGTTGCCCTTGAAGAACGAGTTGTGGCCGTAAGCCGCGTGGGCGATCACCAGCGCCTGCATGGGCAAGGTGTTTTCGTCCATCAGGTAGGCGATGCAGGGGTCGGAGTTGATGACGATCTCGTAGGCCAGGCCCATCTGGCCGCGCTTGTAGCGGTTCTCTGTCGCCAAGAAGTGTTTGCCAAACGACCAGTGGTGGTAGTAGACCGGCATGCCGATGGAGGCGTAGGCGTCCATCATCTGCTCGGCGCTGATGACTTCGAGCAGGTGCGGGTAGCCGTCCAGCCCGTAGCGTGCCGCCACCTCGCCGATAGCCAGGTCGTACTCTTCAATGGCCTCGAAGGTCCACTCGGAGCCGGTAGGTAAGAGTTTGGGCTTTGTCATGGGTCAGGCCCGGCGTTTGAAGAGTTCGCGGAACACGGGGTAAATGTCGGCCACGGTGGCGATGCGCTGCATGGCGAAGCTGCCTTGCTGGGCGGCGGCCAGCTTCTGGTATTCCTCCCACAGGTTTTGCGGCGGGCCGTCTGTAATTTCGATGTAGGCAAAAAACTGGGTCAGCGGCAGGATGGATTCCTCCAGCAAGGCCTTGCAGCGGGGCGAGTCGTCGTGCCAGTTGTCGCCGTCCGAGGCCTGCGCGCCGTAGATGTTCCAGGCATTGCTGGGGTATCGGGCTTTGATGATCTCGTGCATGAGTTTGAGCGCACTCGACACCACCGTACCGCCGGACTCGCGCGAGGTGAAAAAGTCGTCTTCGTCCACCTCGGTGGCCACCGTGTGGTGGCGGATGAACACCACCTCTATGCGCTCGTAGTTGCGCGTTAAAAACAGATACAGCAGCATGAAAAAACGCTTGGCCACGTTCTTGCGGCCCTCGTCCATCGAGCCCGACACGTCCAGCAGGCAGAACATCACCGCCTGGGTGGTCGGCTGGGGCACGCGCACGCGGTTGTTGTAGCGCAGATCAAAGGTGTCCACAAAGGGCACGGCCTCGATCTTGGCGCGCAGTTTGGCGATGTCGCGCCGGGCCTGTTCCACCTCGGGGTCATCCTCGGCGCGGGTGCTCAGCAGCTCCATCAGTTCGGCCTCCAGCGCCCGGATCTGCGCCGCGTACGGCCCGCCGATGGCAATGCGCCGCAGGGCTGCGCCGCGCATGGTGCGGCTGAGGTTGATGTTGGTGGGCACCCCGGTTTGCACAAAGCCTGCGCGGATGCGGCGGTACTGCTCGATGCGGGCCAGCTGCAGCTTGACCAGATTGGGCAGGGCCAGCTCGTCGAAAAAAATGTCCAGAAACTCGTCGCGGGTGAGGGTGAAGACGAACTCGTCCAGCCCCTCGCCGTCCTGGCTGGCCTGGCCCTTGCCGCTGCCTTTGCCGCCGCCGCTGGGCGGGCGCTCCACCTGGTCGCCACGCAAGAAGCGGTCGTTGCCGGGGCGCACCGTTTCCCAGACTCCGCCTTTGCCGTGCTCAAACTGGGGCTCGCCGATGTCACGGCCCGAAATGCCGATTTTCTCGCCGTTGTCCAGATCCTTGAGGCCGCGCTTGTTGACCGCATCGGACACGGCCTTACGGATCTGGCCTTTGAAGCGCTGGATGAAGCGGCTTCGGTTGACCGAGCTTTTGTGCTTGCTGTCAAACCTACGGTCTACGATGCGCACAGTCATAAACTCTCCAAATGGTAGGCGGCAGTTATGAAGACTTACGGACCCGCAAATACCATTCGCACAGCAGCCGCACCTGCTTCTCGGTGTAGCCCTTGGTGATCATGCGGTTCACAAAATCTTGGTGCTTCTTCTGCTCTTCGCCGCTGCCCTTGGTGTTGAACGAGATCACCGGCAGCAGCTCTTCGGTGTTGGAGAACATCTTCTTCTCGATGACAGCGCGCAGTTTTTCGTAGGATGTCCACAGCGGGTTGTGGCCGTCTTGGCGGGCGCGGGCGCGCAGCACAAAGTTGACCACCTCATTGCGGAAATCCTTGGGGTTGCTGATGCCCGCGGGCTTTTCGATCTTTTCCAGTTCGTCGTTCAGCGCGCTGCGGTCCAGCATTTCGCCGGTGTTGGGGTCGCGGTATTCCTGGTCCTGGATCCAGAAATCGGCATAGACCACGTAGCGGTCAAAGATGTTCTGGCCGTACTCGGAATAGCTCTCCAGATACGAGGTCTGGATTTCCTTGCCGATGAATTCGGCGTAGCGCGGCGACAAAAATTCCTTGATGTAGCGCAGGTACTTTTCTTCCACCTCCGGCAGGTACTGCTCTTGCTCTATCTGCTGCTCCAGCACGTACATCAGGTGCACCGGGTTGGCAGCCACCTCGCGGTGGTCGAAGTTGAACACGCGCGACAAAATCTTGAACGCGAAGCGCGTGGACAGGCCCGTCATGCCCTCGTCTACCCCGGCAAAGTCGCGGTACTCCTGGTAGCTCTTGGCCTTGGGGTCGGTGTCTTTGAGGTTCTCGCCGTCGTAGACCCGCATCTTCGAGAAGCTGCTGCTGTTCTCGGGTTCTTTGAGGCGCGACAGCACCGAGAACTGGGCCAGCATGCGCAGCGTGTCGGGGGCGCAGGGCGCTTTCACCAGCGACGAGTTTTCCACCAGCTTTTCGTAGATGTGGATTTCGTCCGACACGCGCAGCGAGTACGGTACCTTGACGATGTAGATGCGGTCCAGGAAGGCCTCGTTGTTGCGGTTGTTCCGGAAAGCCTGCCATTCGGCTTCGTTCGAGTGCGCCAGGATCAGCCCGTCAAACGGAATTGCGCCAAAGCCCTCGGTGCCCTTGTAGTTGCCTTCTTGGGTGGCGGTGAGCAGCGGGTGCAAGACCTTGATGGGGGCCTTGAACATTTCCACAAACTCCAGAATGCCCCGGTTCGACAGGCACAGCCCGCCCGAATACGAATACGCATCGGGGTCGTCCTGCGAATAGGTCTCTAACTTGCGGATGTCGATCTTGCCCACCAGGGCCGAGATGTCCTGGTTGTTTTCGTCGCCGGGTTCGGTCTTGGACACGGCAATTTGCGACAGCACCGAGGGGCGTAGCTTCACCACCCGGAACTGGGTAATGTCGCCGCCAAACTCCTGCAGGCGCTTCACCGCCCAGGGGCTCATGATGGTGCCCAGGTAGCGGCGCGGTATTCTGTAGTCGGACTCCAGCAGATCGGCATCCTCGCTGGGGTTGAACAGGCCCAGCGGCGACTCGTGCACCGGCGAGCCCTTGATCGCGTAGAACGGCACTTTCTCGATCAGCGCCTTCAGCTTCTCGGCCAGCGACGACTTACCGCCGCCCACCGGGCCCAGCAGATACAGAATTTGTTTCTTTTCCTCCAGCCCCTGGGCCGCGTGGCGGAAGTAGGCGACGATGTGCTCGATCACCTCCTCCATGCCATACAGGTCTTTGAAGCTGGGGTAGACCTTGAGCACCTTGTTGGCAAAGATGCGCGACAGGCGCGGATCGGTGCGGGTGTCGACCAGTGCGGGCTCGCCGATGGCCATCAGCATGCGCTCGGCCACGCTAGCGTAGGCCGAAGGGTCCCGTTTGCACAACTCCAGGTAGTCTTGAACCGACATCTCCTCTTCCTGGGCCTCGGTAAATCGGCTTTGGTAGCGGGTGAAAATGGTCATGGCATTCTCCTAGGTGTTGTGCTGTTAGCGGTTGTATGGGTCGTATGGGTCAGAGTCGCAAGGCTCGTGGGAAGTTCTTTTGTTTGTGCTTGAAGACTTACGCAGCGGGCTACACAAGTCTTGGTATTTTTAAATCAGCCTGGAAATCATCATAGAGCCTTAGCTCCAACGCGTGTGCAGTAGGGGCACTGGTTTAGTGCAGTATCTCCAACAGCCGGTCCAGCCCGCCAGTGTTGATAGCTACCATCGCCTGGGCCCGCACCGCCGGTTTGGCGTGGTACGCCACCGACAGACCTGCGACCCCCATCATGGGCAGATCGTTGGCACCGTCGCCCATGGCGATGGCCTGGTGCGGGCCAATGCCCATCTGGGTGCAGGTTTCCAGCAGCATCTTGCGTTTTTCATCGCCGTCGCAAATGTCGCCCCATGGTTGGTCGATCATGCGGCCGGTGAGCACGCCATCCATCACTTCCAGGTGGTTGGAGCGGGTGGCATCTATGTGCAATAAGTCACGAATCCGGTCGGTAAAAAATGTAAAGCCGCCGCTTACTAACAACACTTGCATGCCCGCCGCCTTGCAGGCTGCGACCAAAGCTGCAGCGCCGGGGTTGAGTTGCAGGCGCTGGGTGTAGACCTGCTCCATGCTGGCCACGCTTACGCCCTTGAGCAGGGCTACGCGCTGGCGCAGGCTGTCCTTGTAGTCGGTAATTTCGCCGCGCATGGCGGCTTCGGTGATGGCCGACACCTCGGCCTTGCGGCCTGCGGCATCGGCTATTTCGTCCACGCATTCGATGTTGATCAGGGTCGAATCCATGTCGAATGCAATCAGTTTGAAGTCGGCCAGGCGCAGCGGTGGGGTGATAACTTGGATAACGAGGCCGGGGGAAATTTCTTGCGGTGAGGGCATGGCAAATACGGTTGAGAAGATGCCGTATTTTGCTTGAGCTTATTTGGAGGCTGGGGTCAGCGTGGCCAGGTAAGCCACCAGGTCTTCACGGTCGCGGGCGGCCTCCAGTTTGAAGTCCATGCCCTGGCCGGGAATCAGCGCCTCGGGGTCTTGCAGCCAGGCCAACAGGTTGGAACGGGTCCACACCAGCTTGCTGTGGCGTAGCGCGGGCGAATAGTCAAAGCCCGGTACGCTGCCCGCCTTGCGGCCCACCACGCCCATGTGCATGGGGCCGGTGAGGTTGTAATCCACGCTATGGCAGGCGGTGCAATGCGCGGCGTACAGTGCCTGGCCATGCGCTACCGACTGGGCGCTGGCCGGTGCGGCGGCCCACAGGGCGAGTAAGAAGAAGGATAGGCGTGGCAGGGCGTGGGCTCCAGAATAGGTGTGCATACAGTCAAAGTAAATAAAGGGCTGCGCTATTGCAGCCAGGCCCATGTTTACGCAGCATCGCACTAGGTAGATGTAAATCCCTACTGGCATACTGGGTTATTAGGGTCTGAATCCAAAGCTTCCCAGGCCCCGTATTCCCTGCATTGGAATCTGTATCTGGATATGTCTGACAATCCGGTCCATGAGCCTATCCACATCTGCCTACTCTCTCAACCCGGACACCGAACTTATGGAACTGCTGGACCGAGTCGCCCAACGCGACGCAGCCGCCCTCAAAGCCCTGTACGAGCACACCTCGTCCAAGCTGTACGGGCTGGCGGTGCGCGTGGTGGGCAACCGGGAATGGGCCGAAGACGTGCTGCAAGAGGCCTTCATGACCATCTGGCGCGCCGCAGGCGACTACCGCGCCACCCTCAGCCCGCCCATGGCCTGGCTGGGGCTGATCGTGCGCAGCCGGGGATTGGACTTTTTGCGCCGCCGCACCGCCGACCGCAGTGGCGTGACGCAAGAACTCGACGAAGTCATGGCCGAGACGCTTGAGGGCGACAGCCCCAACCCCATGGATACCACCCATGCCAGCCAGCAGGCCTGGGCGCTGCACCAGTGCATGGCCCGGCTGGAAAATCGCCAGCGCGAGGTGGTCAGCCTGGCCTATCTGCGCGACCTGAGCCACGGCGAGCTGGCCGAGCAGCTCAAGCTACCGCTGGGCACCGTAAAGACCTGGATCCGCCGCGGGTTGGAGCAACTGCGTACCTGTATGGCGCGTTTTGCGTAAGGGCTTGGCCATGAACCTGACCCAACACCCTGAACTGCTAGACAAACTGGCCGCCAGCTACGCCCTGGGCACGCTGCGCAGTGGTGCCCGCCGCCGCTTCGAAACCCTGGCCCGCGAACAGGCTCCGGTGCGCGCTGCGGCCCTCATCTGGCAGGCCCGCATCGGCAGCGTGGCCGAACTGCAAACCCAGATCCTGCCTGAGCCGGTGGTGTGGACGCGCATTGACAACCTGGTGCAGGCCGATGTGCAGCGCCAGGCCATGCGCGATGCGCATGCCGCCCCAGCCGCAGCCGTTGGCTGGTTCCGCAACCTGTTCGTCTGGCGCGGTGCGGCGGTTGCCGGTGTGGCGGCGGCGGTGATGGCCCTGGTGGTGGGAGTGGACCAGCGCGCGCAGCTGGGCACCCAGATCGCCAGCCTGCAGACCCAATTGCAGGCGGCACCGCAGATCAAATACGTGGCCGTGCTGGCCGACGGCAAGGCCGACCCTTCGATGCTGGTGACCTTCGATGCCCGCAACAACAAGCTGCTGCTGCAGCGCGTGAGCGGCTACCAGGAAGCCAGCGACAAGTCGCTGCAGCTCTGGGCTCTGCCACCCAATGGCGGGCCACGTTCCCTAGGTGTGCTGGGGGCGGACAAGTTGCTGCGCCTGACCGCAGGTGAAGGCGACGTCCAAGCAGTCCCCACCCTGGCCATCACCCTGGAGCCCAAGGGCGGCGTGCCAATGGGCTCTGGGCCGACCGGGCCAGTGCTGTTCAAGGGCGCTTTGATCCAGAAGATGCTGTAGCAGGCCTAATTTCAGGCATAAAAAAGGTCTTTAGCGTATATAAAATATACGTAAAGTGCTCCTGTTTTCTTTGTCAAAAACAGGAGCATTGGCTCAGCAGCAGCACCCCACACGCCCCTTGCCCCCGTACCGCGCTTCCTGCCGCTCACGGAAAAAGGCCTCATAGCCCATCACCGGTTGGTCCGGGTGCTGGCTGCGCTGGTGGGCGACGTAGATGTCGTAGTTGGGCACGCCGACCATCAGGCGGGCGGTCTGGCCCAGGTAGCTTCCCAAGTTCTGGCCAAGGTTAGCGATTTCCTTAAGCATTGGCGCGGCGGCCTCGGCCGGGCATGGGGATAGGTTTCTTGGGCGTGGGCACACCGGTTTCGCGGGTCGTGGGCTGGCTGGCGCGGCGGGCGGCCAGGCAGGCGCGGATGCCGTAGAACAGGATGCTGACCACCACCACCATGAAGAAGGCGCACAGCGTCGCATCGATGTAGTCGTTGACGATCACGCGGTGCATGTCCTCCATGGCCTTGGCGGGAGCCAGCAGCTTGCCCTGGTCCAGCGCGTCGCGGTACTTGGCGGCGTGGGCCAGGAAGCCGATTTTCGGGTTGGCATCGAACAGCTTTTGCCAACCGGCAGTCATGGTGCAAATCAGCAGCCAGGTAGCGGGCAGCAGGCTCACCCAGGCGTAGCGCTCGCGCTTCATCTTGAACAGCACCACGGTGCCCAGAATCAGCGCCACGCTGGCCAGCATCTGGTTGGAGATGCCAAACAGCGGCCACAGGGTGTTGATGCCGCCCAGCGGATCCACCACGCCCTGGTACAAAAAGTAGCCCCAGGCGGCTACGCACAGGCCGGTGGCCAGGCCGCTGCTGATCCAGGAGTCGGTCTTTTTGAGCGAGGGCACGAAGGTGCCCAGCAGGTCTTGCAGCATGAAGCGGCCTGCACGGGTGCCCGCGTCCACCGCGGTCAGTATGAACAGGGCTTCAAACAAAATCGCAAAGTGGTACCAGAAGCCCATCATGGCCTTGCCGCCCACCATGTGCGAGAAGATCTGCGCCATACCCACGGCCAGGGTGGGTGCGCCACCGGCCCGCGAGATGATGGTGGTTTCGCCCACGTCCTTGGCGGTTTGCAGCAGCATCTCGGGCGTGACCACAAAGCCCCACTGCGAGATGACCTGCGCGGCGCTTTCGGCCGTGGGGCCGAGCACGGCCAGCGGGCTGTTCATCGCAAAGTACACACCGGGCTCGATGATGGACGCGGCCACCAGGGCCATGATGGCCACAAAGGATTCCATCAGCATCGCGCCGTAGCCGATGAAGCGGGCCTGGGCCTCATTTTCCAGCAGCTTGGGCGTGGTGCCCGACGCGATGAGTGCGTGAAAGCCCGACACCGCACCGCAGGCGATGGTGATGAACAAAAACGGAAACAGGCTGCCTGCCCACACCGGGCCGCTGCCGTCTACAAAGCGTGTGATGGCCGGCATCTTCAGGTCGGGGGCAATCACCACGATGCCGATGGCCAGCGCCAGAATTGCGCCGATTTTCAAGAAGGTGGACAGATAGTCGCGCGGGGCCAGCAGCAGCCACACCGGCAGCACCGAGGCGATGAAGCCGTAGGCAATCAAAATCCAGGTGAGCTGCTTGCCGTCAAAGGTGAACATGGGAGCCCATTCGGGGCTGGCCGCCACCTGGCCGCCGCCCACGATAGACGCAATCAACAGCACAAAGCCAATTACCGAGACTTCGCCAATCTTGCCGGGCCGCATAAAGCGGGTGTACACGCCCATGAACAACGCCAGCGGGATGGTGGCCGCCACGGTGAAGGTGCCCCAGGGGCTGTCGGCCAGCGCCTTGACCACGATCAGCGCCAGCACCGCCAGGATGATCACCATGATCATGAAGGTGCCAAACAAGGCGATGACGCCCGGGATCGGCCCGAGCTCGGACTTGATCAAATCGCCCAGCGAGCGGCCGTCGCGCCGGGTGGAGATGAACAGCACCAGAAAGTCCTGTACCGCCCCGGCAAATACCACGCCCGCCAGAATCCACAGCAGGCCGGGCAGATAGCCCATTTGTGCCGCCAGCACCGGGCCCACCAACGGGCCGGCTCCGGCAATCGCCGCAAAGTGGTGGCCAAACAGCACGTATTTGTTGGTGGGCACGTAATCCAGCCCGTCGTTGAGCCGTACCGCCGGGGTAGGGCGGTCGGGGTCCAGCTGGAGCACCGTGTCGGCAATGAACAGGCTGTAGTAGCGGTAGGCGATCAGGTAGACCGCAATGGCCGTGGCCACCACCCACAGGGCGTTGACGGTCTCGCCTCGGTGCAGTGCAATGGTGGCCAGCGCCCCCGCGCCCCCCAGGGCTACCAGCGCCCACAGGGCGTGGTTGGTCCAGCTTCTCGGTTGAGTTTGCATGCTCTTGTCTCGTTGTGAAAATCGAAGACTTGAGTATTCTTGCCGCGACATGCTTTGGCATCGGTGCTAGTGCGGAGCGCCGCTCTGTGTGAATACGTAAGCGTTTTCCCTAGAGTCGGGCCGTCTACCATCGGTGCTCAAACCGAAAGGATGGCAATGCGTTTACGGTGGAAAGTGCTGCTGCTGGCCGCCGTGCCGCTGCTGCTGGCGATGGTGGCGGTGGCCTGGACGGTGCGCCAGCAGTCCGACCAACTGGCCCAGGCGCAGATTGCAGCGGTGCAGCCCATCCTGCTGCAGGCCCGCAAGGACGAGCTGGCGCATTTTGTGCGCGTCGGCCTGCGTGCCATTGCCTATTTGGTGGAGCAAAAGGGCGATGTGGCGGCGGCCCAAAATGAAGCCCTGGCGCTGTTGCGGCGCATGGACTTTGACGAAGACAGCTATTTCTTTGTTTACGACCAAAACGGCAACAGCCTGATGCACCCGCGCCTGCCGCAGCTGGAGGGCCGCAGCCAGTGGGAGCTGCGCGATGCCACGGGCGGCCTGACCATCCAGCAGCTGGTGGCCCGGGCCCAGGGTGGGGGCGGTTTTGTGGACTACCCCTGGAACCGGCCCTCTACCCACCGCGTGGAGCGCAAGCTGGGCTATGTGGAATTCATCCCTGCCTGGGGCTGGGTGGTGGGTACCGGCCTGTATCTGGACCATCTGCAGGAAACCGAGGCGCTGATCACCAGCTCCACCGCGGCGGCCATTGTGCAAACCCGCAACCAGATCCTTTTAATCGCACTGGCCGCGCTGCTGCTGGTGGCAGGTGGCGGATTTGCCCTGAATTTGGTCGAGCAGCGTGCTGCCGATGCCCGGCTGCGCGCCATGGCCCAGAAGGTGGTGCTGTCGCAAGAGGCCGAGCGCTCCCGCGTCTCGCGCGAGCTGCACGACGGCATTAGCCAGTGGCTGGTGTCGGTAAAGTTTGTCTTCGAGTCTGCCCTGGTGCAGGTGCAGCGCGGAGGCGGGGATGCATCGGCCACGCTGCGCAGCGGGCTGGACCTTATGCAGGGCGTGATGCGCGATGTGCGCCGCATCTCGCACGACCTGCGCCCCACGCTGCTGGACGATGTAGGCCTGGCCGGTGCCGTGGCCCAGATCGCCCGCGAATTTGGCGAGCGCACCGGCATCACGGTGGATGCGCGGGTGGATGGTTTGCCCCACACCTTGTTTTTGCCAGATGCCGTGGCCACCGCCGTGTTCCGGGTGCTGCAAGAGGCGCTGGGCAATGTGGAAAAGCACGCCCAGGCCCGCCACGTAGCCCTGCACCTGCGGCACGACGCTGCGGGCTTGCGCCTGGAGCTGCACGACGATGGCCGCGGCTTTGACGTGCAGGCCAGCCAGCGCCAGGTGCGCGAGGGCCTGGGCCTGACCCACATGCGCGAGCGCATTGCCACCTTGGGCGGGCAGTTCAGCCTGCAGTCAGAGCCCGGTGCTACCGTGTTGACCGCCTACTTGCCCCCGGAAGCCCTGAAATCGTGACCCCCTCCACCACCCGCGCCCCCATCAAGCTGCTGATCGTGGACGACCACCCCATCGTGCTGCACAGCCTGGTCAGCCTGCTCACCACCTACGGCCCACCGGTGCAGGTGGTGGCCCAGGCCCGCAGCGCCGAAGAAGCCTTGGTGCTGGCCGAGCAGAGCCAGCCCGACATCGTGCTCACCGACCTGCGCATGCAGCCCACCAGCGGCATCGCCTTGATCGAGCGCCTAAGCGCGCGCCAGCCGGGCATCCGCTACGTGGTGTTCACGGCCTCCACGCAAGAAGAGCACATGCTGCAGGCCTTTGATGCGGGTGCGGCCGGCTTTGTGGTCAAGGAGTCGGAGGTGGAGGTGATTGTCAAGGCCATCGAGGCGGTAATGGGCGGCTCCACCCATTACCCCGCCGGGCTGATGCGCGCCCTGGAGCGTCGCCAGCAGCAGCCCAGCCTGACCGCCCGCGAGACCGAGGTGCTGGCCCTGGTGGCCCAGGGCTTGACCAGCAAAGAGATTGCCCGCTTTCTGGGCATCGACTTTCGCACGGTGGATGCCCACCGCGCCAATATCCGCCAGCGCTTCCATTTGGAGAGCAGCGCGGCGCTGCTGCGGTTTGCGATGGAGGCCAGCAGAAATTAAGCTGTTTGCTTCCAAATTAATAGCTATAGGCGTAGGTAATATATGCGCTAGAGGCCAATTTAATGCCTAAGGCTTCTGCGCCAGCGCCTTGTCAATCGCCGCCACCAGTTTGCTGCTGTCTGGCCCGGTCAGCGAGGTGTAGCTGTCCACCACCTGGCCTTTGCGGTCGATCAGGTATTTGTAGAAGTTCCAGCGCGGTTCTTGACCCGTGGCCTTGGACAGCTCGGCGTAAAACGCGTTCTTGCCCGCACCCGACACGACCGATTTGCCCAGCATGGGAAACTTCACGCCATAGGTGTTGAAGCAGAAGTCGGCAATTTCCTTGGAGCTTTTGGCCTCTTGCGCAAAGTCGTTGGACGGAAAGCCCAGCACCACCAGGCCCTTGTCTTTTTGCTTGGCGTACAACGCCTCCAGCCCCTCGAACTGGCCTGCAAAGCCGCAGTAGCTGGCGGTGTTGACCACCAGCACCACCTTGCCGGTGTACTGGCACAGGTTCTGGGGTGCCTCGTCTTGCAGGCGCGGAAACTGGTGCTGCAGGATGGCGGGGCAGGCGGCGGGTGCGGTGCTTTGGACGGCTTTTTGGGCCAGAGAAGGCAGACTACTGGCGGCGAGAGCCAAGACAAAGGCGTAATGGATGGGGTGCATGGGGTGTTCCTGGGTTGTCAGAACTTTAGTGCTTTTGCAGCAGTGCAGCGTGTTCAGGGGTTGTTGCGAATCTTGTTGCGAATCTTGTTGCGTATGCGATGAAAGCCCGCAGGGCCGGCGTGATCTGCTTGTGGCGCGGCACGATCAGGTGGCATTGGCGCTGGATGGCGGGCCAGGGCGTATCCAGGCAGAGCAACTGCCCGGCAGCCAGTTTATCTTGCACCACCCAGCGCGACAGGCAGGCAATGCCCAGGCCGTGCACGGCGGCCTGCTGCATGGCCTCGGAGCTGCCCAGTTCAATACTGCGCCGGTAGGCGTGCAGGTGCGGCAGCAGGGCCTGGTCGGTGGTCTCGCGGGTGCCCGAGCCGGGTTCGCGTAGCAGCCACACGGCTTCGCGCAGGTCGTCCAGCGTGGCGGTGTGGCCCTGCGCCAGCGGGTGCGTGGGCGCGGCCACCAGCACCAGTGTGTCCTGCAGCCAGGGCGTGACCTGCAGCGTGGCTTCGTGGCAGGCCCCTTCGATCAGGCCCACGTCCAGCGCAAAGTCGGCCACAGCCCGGGCGATTTGCCCGGTGTTGCCAATCTGCACCCTGGACTGCCAGGCGCTGGCTTGCCCCGATGCCTGCCAGTCCGCCCAACCGCCCAACAGCGGGGGCAGCACGTAGTTGCCGATGGTGGTGCTGGCTCCAATGCGCAGCGACTGGGCCTGGCCTACACCATCCCGTGCCATTTGCTCAATGCCCGCGGCACCGTCCAACAGGGCCAGCGCGCGCGGCAGCAAGGCGCGGCCGTTGTCGTTGAGCAGCAGGCGCTTGCCCACGCGGTCAAACAACTGCAGAGACAGCAGCCGCTCCAACTCTGTCACTGCCGAGCTGGTGGCCGATTGCGACAGCGCAATTGCCACGCTGGCTGCGGTAGTGCTGCCGCTCTGTGCCACGGCCACAAAAATCTGTAGTTGGCGCAGGGTCAGGCGCAATACATCCATAACCAAGCCCTTACATATCGGTTGTATGGATGCATGTTACAAACATAAACTTCTGGATGGGTAAGTTCCGGCTTGGGGAATATTTGTGTGGCCACGGGAATTAACCGCGCGCACTTGTTGTCCTACACCCGGTGGGCGCTTTTTACCTGCCATGCCCTTCCTCATCCGACCGTCACCCGACCCTCAACCGATTTTCACCTCAAGGAATCCACACCATGTTGACCAAATCTTTTGCCGCAGCCCTTTTGCTGGGCTGTGCCAGCCTGGTTGCTGCAGCTGCCGGTGTCCCCGCCAAAATGGCCGATGGTGTACTGGTGGGCCCTAACGGCATGGCGCTTTATACCTTTGACAAAGACATGGCGGGCAACGGCAAGAGCGTCTGCAATGGCCCCTGCGCTGCGCTGTGGCCCCCGCTGATGGCGGCTGCAGCCGACCAGCCCCTGGACGGCTACACCCTGATCACCCGCGACGACGGCAGCAAGCAGTGGGCCTACAAAGGCAAGCCTCTGTACTTTTTCCAAAATGACAAAACGGCCGCGGATCGCATGGGTGACAACTTCAAAGATGTCTGGCACCTGGTGAAGTAAGCTGCCCTAGCGCACAAATAGAGCAATCAAAATGATGATGGGAATTGGGATACCAACCAAGTACAAAAGTATGGAACGCATGCTGTTCTCCAAAAAATGAAAAGGGAAATCGAAAGGAATCTGGACCAAACTACTTAAAGGTCACGCTGGCGGCCGCCGTAGGTGGCAACCCAACTGGCGACAAACGCACCCATCAGCAGCGCAATAAACAACCATAAGGCGGCGTAAGCAGAGAGCTTGCGGCTTTTCTCTACGGCCTCCAGAGCGGTCGCCTTGGCGGTTTGCAGCTGGTTTTGCATCTGGGCATACACGGTGCTGACCCGCTTTTCAGCATCCGCTTGCGGCAAGCCGGTGCGCTGTGCTACCAGTTGGCCGACATAGCGAACATCGGCCGGGGGCAGGGTGGTAGCTTGCAGGTTGCTGGTAAAGATTCGGCCTACCTCGATCAGCGGGGCTGCCGACAAGGGTTCAGCCACAGCCACGTCACCTTCCTTGGCTTCCTTGCGGAACAAGCTGTCAACAAAATAGCCCATGGAGTTATCGGCGCCGTCAGCGCTGCCAGCTTTAGCGACCAGCTGGGCACCTGCGGTAGCCGCTGTGCCCACCACCTGAGCGCCACCGCTAAGAATCGAACCCACCGCCGAAGCCAGCAGCGTCACCGTTACCAGCGAGGCAATCGCCCAGGCCAGAAAGCCGTGCGCGGTGTCGCGAAAGTACACCTCATCGCTGTGGGTGTTAGCCCAGCGGTTCCGCAGGCGACCAGCCAAGTAGCCGCCAAACGCCGAAGCCGCCAGTTGGGTCACCGTAATCCACACCACGGTGGACGCGCCAAACGCGGTGGCGCTGACCCCGTCGCGGGCCCAGGGGGATACCGATGACAGGCCCAGGCCTACCCCCAGCATCAGCAAAATTAGCGACAAAGCAGCAGCTGCCGCAGCACCCGCCAAAATCGCCCCCCAAGACACGGCACTGGCAGACGTGGCCGTCGGGCGAATATCGGAATCTGCACGGAAACTGCCGATCTCATCGGCCGTGGCAGGGTAGGGGCGGCTCATACAGGTCTCCAAAAGTTGTGTGGAGTGATGATTGCCGAGCGCCCGCCCGCGTGCTGTCAGACAGTTTGGATAAGCTTTGTAGGAAAAATACCGGTCTGCATTGCAGGCGATGCTTTGCTATGCATTTTGATGGTCTAACGCAGGCGGAATGAACGCTAGCAGCCCGTTTTCCTTAAACCGGGCGGCGCATCTGGAATAGCTGCTCTGGCCCGATATGGAAGTAGTCCGCAGGCCCGCCGCCGCGCAGAATGTGTCCGGCGTGGGCCGTGTCGTACACCCCGTCCTTGAGCAGCGCGGTATCGATGTGCACGGCCACCACCTCACCCAGTACCAGCCAGGTTGGTACCTTGTCGCCGTTGGCGCTTTGCAATTGCAGAATCTGCGTGGTGCGGCACTCGAATGCCACCGGGCTCTCCCGCACCCGTGGCACCGCTACCAGCTGCGATGCCACGGGTGTCAGCCCTGCCAGCCCGAATTCGCTGACCTCGGGCGGTACGGCGGCGCAGGTCTGGTTCATGGCCTCGGCCAGGCTGCGCGTCGCCAGGTTCCACACAAACTCGCCGGTCGCCTCTATGTTGCGCACCGTGTCCTTGTAGCCTACGCTAGCAAAGCCAATGATGGGCGGCGTGTAGTTGAAGGCGTTAAAAAAGCTGTAGGGTGCCAGGTTCAGAGCCCCGGCCGCACTGTGTGAGGCAATCCAGCCAATAGGCCTGGGCCCGACGATGGCGTTGAACGGATCGTGCGGCAGGCCGTGGCCGAGGCGGGGTTCGTAGGAGTGGATGGGCATGGTCCGAAGATACCAGTCCGGTGCAGTCTGGCACTGCCTCAGGTCTTTGGTTACGAGCCGTTCACCAGCACTTCTTCAAACTCGGCCAGTTCTTGTGCAATGGCGGTGTATTTCTTGGACTTGGCTTTGTTCTCGGCCCACTGGAGCGTGGCGGCTTCCAGGTCGGCCTTGTAGTGGGCCAGGGCGGCTTGCTTGCGTTGCGCGGTGGCGGTTTTGTCGGCGCTGGACCACAAGTCGATCAACTCGCCCAGGCCGTTGTCGAAGTCGTCATAGGTCTCAAGGGGAATCCACTGGCCGCTTTGGTCAAACATGTTTGCTTTCGGTAATTTGCATTTACTGCGGGTTGATTGGGCATAAAAAAGCACTTAACCAGGATGGTTAAGTGCTTTTTTTGGCTCTTCGTCTGGGAGTCTCTAGGAATCACACATATTGAGATTCTAAGGCCATATGTGTGGCCAAAAAGGCTTCGTTTGGCGGCTTGAATCTATAGTGGTGGTTTTTTGAATGCAATTCTCTAAAAATGAGCCCTTATTTCTAGTACTGTAAGCCCCGTCGAAAATTCACTGTGAACCATATTGACGCGCTGATAGGTTGGAATCTTAATCTGTCGGATCCGTTATGGGCTTTATTAAAATAATCGCTCTTGGATTTTTTGCGGCTGCATGCTAGTGAATGGGAGGCAACGGCATAGCCCTCGTTTGTGTGATTGTTGGATTTATCGCCACTGTAGCGTTTTATTTTCTCCAACTTGGATTGCGCATGAGCGTAACCATCTGAAAGTGATTGCAGTCACGGTCTTTAAAATTTTGCTGGGATAGGCCGGTTTAGCATGGATTGGAGTGCTGGTTTGAGCATATGCCCGGGAGATATAAATTTTTACTGCTTAATTATCTTCCGTTTAGTCATATCAATCCGTCAACGATTTTTCATAATGCAGTCTTTGCTCGCCGATAAGCAATGTCATTTTTGTGTGGAGTCGATAAAGCCAGCAGCCATCAAGTGCCGTTTTTGCCAATCTTACCCACCTTCTGAGCATGCAAATAGACAATTAGGCTTCTCCTATTTTGCAAAGCGGGTAATCAGGTTTTTTCATTGACGAAGTGGAAATAACAGTCAAAAAATGAAAGTCCGGCTACAGGGGTTATTAATACAAATATAAAATTAGGACGATATTTTTAGGGCGATATAGAAAATTATTGTTATTGTAATAAAAATTACAGCTAGTTGATTAAGTTGTAGTATTGAAAAGAGTTGTTAATTTCTGGGCTAAAGTGGATGCCAAACGCGAGCTGTAGGATGAAACTATTTGAAGCGGTTGCTGTGATCACCAGTCACGGCGACTAGCGATTTGATTCAATTGTGGGTATTCAAGTATTCAAAATACTTAAACAACATAGGGAAACAGGCGTAGAAAGCCATTTCTGCGCCAATAGACCATCCACCAGGAACAATGCTGTTGTTTGCACTCGGCACAAATCCATGAATAAACAGAATATTTGCGATAATATTTGCTGCAGTATATGGATGAGGGTTCATGTTTGGGTCCGTTTCTGGAATGAAACGAGATAGCGCGAAATAGAGCGCAATACCAACATAGTAAAGAGGCGCAATTCGCAAAAGCGGTGAATAAAAAAATTTTTGATATTATCCGGTTTGTTGCGTCAAACGCCCGAAGAGCGGCATAGCGTGAAAACTGAAGCTACAAAGAATAGTAGGACGCAAAGTTGACCATATCTACAGAACGCAATTATTTGCGGTGATAACCCGGGCACAGTCGGAAAGACTTTCACCAGGATCAGCATGAGAATGGCTATGCCGCTAGCGGCATCAACGTAGCTAAGGTTTTGTGATGCCTACGCGCTGGCTGAAATCATGGTGATCCGGCTGTAAAGGATTGCTGCAGCGCAACACGTTAGCGGCGGTGCAGATTTCGTACGAAATTTCCGCAGTTGTTAACTTTCCACACTCTTGCCGAATACACAAAATATCCATCGAAACTACATGAAGATGTAACAATTAAGATGCACCATTTGGTTATTTTTTAAACTAACCAGTAGCTTTTTAAAGTGACCTCTTTTTTTTCCAGTGCCCACAAGCTGGCCGACAAGCTTTTTCGTCGATTTCTTAAAAAAGTTGGCTTCGATGATGTCCGACCTGACTGGGAGGACCCCTGGTGAAGAATTCCGTCCACCGCTATGACGCCTGATTGGCGCATGAAACCGGCAAACCACGGCGCTTTTTGAAGGCAACTCCGGCCGAGGCCTTTGATGCCTGGATGGTGAATGAGCTGCTGGGCCAGGTGCTGACCACCACCGCGGTGCAAAAAGTGGTCGATGAAATTAAGGCGAACGGCGGAAAGTGGGCCCAAGAGCGCGATGTGCGCCGCCGCACCTTGGTCAAGGGACTGCGCGAAGCCGAGGGAAAACGCGACAAGCTGCATGAAGTGGAGGAGACCTTGGGTAAAAACACACCGAATTTGCCCGCCACCATGGAGCGCTTGAAAGTCCTTCAAGAAAGCATCAAAGCCCTAGATACATCGCTGACCGACCTGGAGACGCAGGAAGCACCAGACTACCGCCTGGTGGACATAGACCGAGGTATGGCGGTTGAAACGGTACAGAAGGTGATCCGGGCTTACCCCGATCCCAAGCAGCTGCGGGTGCTGAGGGCACTTTTGTGCAGCTGATCACAATCAGTAACACGTCGGTGGTGGTGGGCTACCGCGAAGATGCGCTTCTTCGCAGTGTGAACCCGACGGTTCATAGTGGGGTTTGGTGGCTCCTCGACCTGGGCTCGAACCAGGGACCTACGGATTAACAGTCCGGCGCTCTACCAACTGAGCTATCGAGGAATGCAGATACTTTTAACTTAAATGAAAAGGGCCTACGGATTGGCGTAAGCCCTAGTTGGAAATTTTGGCTCCTCGACCTGGGCTCGAACCAGGGACCTACGGATTAACAGTCCGGCGCTCTACCAACTGAGCTATCGAGGAATATCGTAGCCTCAAATTATAGCGTGGGATTTCATGGTTTCTGTACCGAAGTCAAAAACTTCTGGATGGCCGCGCCCAGGGCGACGGCGGCCTGCTCGGGGTCAGACGCTCCAGTCAACGCCCGCACCACGCCAATAGACCCTGCGCCGCTGGCCAACACCGCGGCCAAACGCTCGCCGTCGATACCGCCGATGGCGACCAGCGGGTAGTCGCGCAGCAGCCGGGCGTAAGCGGCTAGCCGGGCCGTGCCTTGGGGGGCGGTGGCCATGCGTTTGAGCGTAGTGGGGAAGACGGCACCCAGGGCGATGTAGCTGGGGCTGACACGGTCGGCGCGCAGCATCTCGGCGTAGCCGTGGGTGCTGACGCCCAGGCGCAGGCCTGCCGTGCGGATGGCATCCAGGTCCACCGGCTGCAACACATCCAGGTCTTCCTGGCCCAGGTGCACGCCGTAGGCCCCGGCCTGGACCGCTGCCTGCCAGTGGTCGTTGATGAACAGCAGGGCGGGCGTGCCCTGTACCGCGGCCACGGCGGCGGCGACTTCTTGGGCGATGGCCTGCGCATCGTCAGATTTGAAGCGCAACTGCACCGTGGGCACACCGGCCCGCGCCATGCGACCGACCCAGGCCGCATCGGGCAGCACGGCGTACAGGCCGAGTTGCTGCGGGCAGGGTGGGAATGCATCCGGGCGCGGCCAGGGGCGCAGACCGAAATCTTGCGGAGCATCCGGCCAGTCGGTGGCGTTGCCGGTGCGTGCAATCTGCGCCTGCCAGGCCTGGGCGATGCAGGCGGCATCGGCGGGGATGAAGCCGAGCTGCAGGCAGGCGCCGAGGCGCAGCGCTTCTTCGGTGGCGGGCAGCGCCATGTCGGCAAAGCGGGTGGTGATGGTGTGGGGCATTTTTTATTCCTGCGCGTGGTGCCAAAACGGCGTGCCGAGCACCGGGGTGCTGGGCTGGGCGGCTTGCTGCTCCAGCATCGCGCCGCCCAAAAAGGCGTTGCGCCCGGCCTGCACGGCATCGGCAAAGGCACCGGCCATGCGCACCGGGTCTTGGGCCAGGGCGACTGCCGTGTTCAGCAGCACCGCGTCGTAGCCCCATTCCATCACTTGGCAGGCGTGCGAGGGGCGGCCCAGCCCGGCATCGACCAGCAGCGGCACGCTCAACCGTTCGCGCAGCACCTGCATGGCGTAGGGGTTGATGGGGCCTTTGCCGGTGCCGATGGGCGCGGCCCAGGGCATCACGGCCTGGCAACCCACGTCCACCAGGCGTTGGCACAGCACCAAGTCTTCGGTGCAGTAGGGCAGCACCTTGAAGCCGTCGTGGATGAGGCGGCTGGCGGCCTCCACCAGGTTCAGCGTGTCGGGCTGCAGGGTGTAGTCGTCGCCGATCAGTTCCAGCTTGATCCACGGCGTGTCGAACACCTCGCGGGCCATGTGGGCGGTGGTGATGGCTTCTTGCAGGCCGTGGCACCCGGCGGTGTTGGGCAGCACGGGTACGCCGGTCTGGCGCAGCAAATCCCAAAAGCCGTTGGCACCCGCATCGGCCTGGCCCAGGTTCTGGCGGCGCAGCGATGCGGTCAGCATGGCGGGCTGCGCGCGCGCGATGGCGCTGCCCAGGATGCTGGGCGACGGGTAGCGCGAGGTGCCCAGCAGCAAGCGGCTGGCGAAGCTTTCGCCATAAAGGATGAGGGGGTCAGGTGTCATGTTTCAGCCGCCGGTGACGGGGTGGATGATTTCGATGCGGTCGGCATCCTGGAGCGCGGTCTGCGGGTACAGCGCGCGCGGCACAAAGCTTTTGTTGACGGCGGCGGCAAACGGCGGCTGCGCCTGCAGCAGCGCCACCGCGTCGGCCAGCGTGGCATCGGCAGGCAGGGTATGGGGGAGGTTGTTAATCAGGACGTTCATACAGTTTCTATAGCAAGACCCCAATGCACGGCAAGCGCTGAATGCCCTTTTTCCATGAATTCCAGCACCGCGTCCAGCATCGCCGGGGCAATCAGAAAGCCGTGCCGGTACAGGCCATTGATTTGCAGCACGCGGGGGCCGAGCTGGCGAATGGCGGGCAGGTTGTTGGGCAGGGTGGGGCGGCACTGGGTGCTGGACTCCAAAATGCGCGCCTCGCCAAAGCCGGGGTGCACGCTGTAGGCGGCGCTGAGCAGCTCCAGGCTGGAGCGCACGCTCATGGGCGACATATCGTCAGACTCGATCTCGGTGGCCCCCACCACAAACACCTTGTCTTCTTTGGGTGCGATGTACAGCGGATAGCGCGGGTGCACCAAGCGCACCGGACGGCGCAGATCCACCCCCGGCGCGTGCAGACGCAGCACCTCGCCACGCACGGCGCGCAGGCCCGGCCATTGGCCACGTGCACCCAGGCCCCGGCAGTCGAAATTCCAGTCCGCCTGGCAAGCCTCTGGCTCGCGCGGGCTGTGCCAGTGCAGATCAACACCGTGCTTTTGCAATTGCAGCAGCAGCGCGGCCAGCAGTTGGCGGTTGTCCAACTGGCCTTCACCTGGCAGGTACAGGCCTTGGGCGAATCGGGTGCCGATGCTGGGCTCCAGGTGGGCGATGGCTGCAGCATCCAGCGGCTGCGGGGCGGGCAGGCTGGGCAATGCCTGGCGCGTGGCGGTTAGCTGGTGACTAAAGCGCGTGGCCTCGGCCGCGTCTTGCCGGTGCCAAAGAATCAAAGTGCCGTTTTGCTGGAAGAACACGGGTGCGTCGAGCTGCGCGATCAACTCCGGCCAGCGTAGCAGCCCGTGCTGGCCCATTTGTACGACGCTGGTTTCGGTGATGGCCGACTCCGCCAGCGGTGCCAGCATGGCGGCGGCTACACGGGCGGCTGCGCCTTCGGCCTCTGGCCCACCGGCTTCATACACCCGCACCGTGTGGCCCGCGCGTGCCAAAGCCAGGGCCAGCAAGCGGCCCATCAGGCCTGCGCCGAGGATGGTGGTGGTAAGTGGTGTGGCCAAGGAGTCGTCCATGAAAAAACAGGACGAAACGAGGCTAGGTCGTTGGTTGGAAACTCCCCACGCCAGTATTACCTGGATCGGGTATGAGGGTTTTTCTCAGTCCAGCCTTGCTAGCCAGACACCCCTGTTTCATCCATAGTGTGAATTACATCACATCTGCTCGCCGATAATTTATCCATGACCAACCCACCAAGCTCCCCACGCTACCTGCGCCTGCTCTCCATCGCCGGGTCCGACAGTGGCGGTGGCGCGGGCATCCAGGCCGATCTCAAAACCTTCAGCGCCCTGGGCTGTTACGGCATGACGGCCTTGGCCGCGCTGACCGCGCAAAACACCCGGGGCGTGACGGCTATCCATCCTGTGCCCCCCGCGTTTTTAAAAGCCCAGTTGCAGGTCGTGCTGGACGACATCGGCGTGGACGCGGTGAAGATTGGCATGCTGCATTCGCCGGAGATGGTGGAGGTGGTGGCCTGGGCCATTGACCACTACCAGCTCACAAAAGTGGTGCTGGACCCGGTGATGGTCGCCACCAGCGGCGACCGGCTGATGGCCCAGGAGACGGTGCAGGTGCTGGTGGACCAGCTCTTCCCCCGCGCCACCGTGGTCACGCCCAACCTGGACGAGGCCAGCTTGCTGCTGGGCCGCAGTGTGGACGACCCAGCTGCCTTGGAGCCCGCCGTGGCCGACTTGTTGGCGCAGGGCGCGCAGGCGGTGCTGGTCAAAGGCGGGCATCTGCCGGGCAACGCGGTGGTCGATGTGCTGGGCCTGGCGAATGGTGCGCGCCAGCGCTGGGAGTCGGTGCGCATCGCCACCCACAACGGCCACGGCACCGGCTGTACGCTGTCGTCGGCGATTGCCGTCTACCTGGCACAAGACCACGCTTTGCCCGAGGCGGTGGGGCTGGCGCGTGCCTACATCCTGGGTGCCATCACCAGTGGTGCCGATGTGCGCACCGGGCACGGCCAAGGGCCGCTGAACCATGGGTTTGCGCCCTTGCCCATGGTAGTCCGTAACTAGAAATTTATAAGAAATAGGCTTCTAACGCATATTCTACCTACGCTAGTAGCTATTATTTTTGTAGCGCGTAGGTAATCCGCAGCGGGCGGCTTAACCAGGCCGCTACGAACACCACGGCCAGCGTGGGCAGGGTCGCACCAAACTGTGGTGCGTAACTGGCCAGCAGGTGGTAGATCGCAATACCCGCTAGCCACAGCCCGGCGGCCATGGGCTCTACCAGACGCTGCACCGATGCGGTGGCATGGCTGCCCATGCGGCCCAGAATCACCCCAAACAGTGGCACAAATACCGAGCTCAACAGCAGCAAAAATGGCTCCAGGCTGTGGATCGGCAGCACCAGCGTCAGAGCCGTGCAGACCACGGCCAGCAGCAGGCCCCAGCGGCGAATGCTCAGCTTGGGGTGCAGGCTGTGTGCCGAGACCGCACCCGAGTACACGTCGCCATAGGCGTTGTCGATTTCATCGAACAAGATCAGTCCCAGCG
The DNA here is from genome assembly GCF_056521385.1 of Rhodoferax sp. RT5P35. NCBI lineage: Bacteria > Pseudomonadati > Pseudomonadota > Betaproteobacteria > Burkholderiales > Comamonadaceae > Rhodoferax > Rhodoferax sp. RT5P35. Next base: position 46,234 of record NZ_JBWMAX010000001.1, read on the forward strand.
CCAGCAGACCGCCCTGGGCGATCAGCAGCGCGGTGACCAGGTCGGTGCCCGGTGCGGCCACCGTCACCACCACTACGCCCAGCGCGTAGCACCAGATATTGGCCAGCGCGTAGCCCAGCCAGGTGCCGCCCATCGCCGATTTGCCGTTGCGGCCGTGGCGGGCGTAGTCGGCCACCAGGGGCAGCCACGACACCGGCATGGCGATCACCAGGTCCATGGCCGACAACAGGCCTATGCTGCCGTCGCCGGGGCGGTGCCAGAAGGCGGGCGCATCGGTGGCCAGCAGCTTCTGGGCGAACTGCCAGCTCAGCCACAGCAGCGACAGCACCACCAGCGGCAGGCCGTAGCGGCCAATGAATTTGCGCACCAGGGTCAGCATGGAGCCGGCCATCAGGGCGGTCAGCACCGCGCCCCACAGCAATGTGGTCAGCAGCACGCCCTGGGTGCCGCCCAGGTCCCAGCCCAGGCTGTGCTTGGCGATGGCGGACGTGCCGTCGCGCATGATGACCAGCTCAAAGGTGGTCCAGCCCACCAGTTGCACGATGTTTAGCAGTACCGGCAGGCGGGCGAAACCGCTGCCAAAGGTGGCGTGCATCAGCCCGGCGCTGGACAGACCGCTGTCGCAGGCGATGCGCGCCACCCAGGCCAGCAGGCCCGCGCCCAGCACCGAACCCAGCACGATGGCCAGCAGTGCCTGTTGCGTACCCACGGCGGGCACCAGATAGGCCCCGATCTGCATCACCAGCAGGCCTACGCCCAGGCTGAACCACAGGGCGGCGTGCGATGACCAGCCGAAAACGCGGTCTGCGTCCGGGATCGGTGTCAGGGCATCATTGTGAAAAAACGGTGAATTTGCCATTCATTTGCTCCATGCAAAATAGTGGCAGGGGGCTTGAACCGAACGGGCGGGTGCTCTGCCCAGAAGGCAGCAGTGCCGTTGAAGAACATGCTTCCCTGCGCGAGGATTACCTCAGTCAGGTTCAAAGGGACTTTCTCAGTCGGGGCCATGACAGACCCAACACCCCTAGCGGAACTCTGCGCGGGCTTGGACGCGCAGGCAGAGCGACCGAATTCTAACGCAGTGGCTTACAAATCTACACAAAACGGGGCTGGGGTGCAGGCGCTGTCTGCGCATACAGCTATTAAAACAGTAGCGTTACAATGCTGCCCAGCCAGGTACGTGGTTCGTGCGCTTCAGCGATGGATGTAGGCCTTGCACCTTCCCAGCCACTTTTTTTCAAGACCCCCATGGATGCTTTTTTGATTCCCCGCCACTTCGTTGCTTGTGCCGCTTTTGCCGCTTGTGCGCTGCTGGGTGTGGCCTGCAGCGCCATGGCCCAGACCGCGACCGCCCCCGACACGCCAGCCGCCAAGGCGCCTGCGGTGCCGTACCGCTGGCGGCTGGAGCTCAGCCCGCACACCACCCATTTCAGCTACAACGTCGAGCACCGCCCGGTGCACCTGGTGGGTCTGGAACGCGAATCCACACTAGACAACAGCTTCTACGGCCTGGCACTTTTCACCAACTCGTTTGGCCAGGACAGCGGCTACGCCTATCTGGGCAAGAGCTACTACAACGTCTTCGACAGCCTGCCCCAGGTCTACCTGAAATGGTCGGCGGGCGTGCTGTACGGCTACAAGCCGCCGTACAACCACAAGGTGCCGCTGAACTACAAAGGCTTTTCGCCCGCCATCGTGCCCGCAGCGGGTTGGCGCTTCAGCGGCGGCTGGAACGCGCAGATCGACATGCTAGGCACGGCCGGGCTGACCTATTCGCTGGTGAAAGAGTTTTAAGCCGGTGAACGCATTCCGAGCCTGACCCAGGCTCCCGATAAGCCCGCTTTTCGCGGGTTTTTTTTACGGCTTATGGGCGGTTAAAGGGCTGGTAAAAATGCGGCAGTGCAGCACAATGGAGGCAATGACACCAAGGTGAGCCGCCATGCCTGTAGTCGCTTTTTGCCCTGATGTGCTGTTGTATCCGTGTTGCCTCATCGCGCTGTCGACGTTGTGCTGTGGTGGTGGGGTGCAGGCGCAGGAGGGCGGTGAGTCGGCCCCGCAGCTGGAGCTGGCAACGCTGGCCGCGCCGTCGCTGCAGCAGGCCGATGGACACCTTGATTCCCGTGTGACGTTGACCGGCTGGTCTGGCCCAGCGCCCAATGCGGGGATGGGCCTGGGATTGTGCTGGACAGTGCCCGGCCAACGCATGGCCGGAAATACGCGCAACACGGCGCCGGGGCTGGATCTGGGCCTGCACTGGCGCTCTGCAGACCAGGGCCAGGGCCGGGTCCGTATCGGCGTGTGTCAGCACCTGAGCCCCTGGCCTGACCCGGTGGGCATTGCCAGCCAAACCACCAACCCCGGCAACTACAACACCCGCTTGGAAATGCAGTTCAGCGCCGCCAGCGCGCGCGGCATTCAGTTTGAGTTGGGCGGCGCTTTGGGCCTGCCGCTGAACAGCAATGGCGACAAAGTGGTGCTGCGCCTGAGCCGTGGTCGGCCCATGGTGTACTACCGGACCCGGTTTTAAGCCCTTGGCCCTGCGGGCATCCATCTGTCACTTCTGCCGCCACCAGGCCAAGGCTTGCTTGGCGGCCGGTTCTTTGGGGGCAAGCAAGCCTTGTATCCTCCCCCCTCCAACAAAGACCCCGTACTACCGAAAGAAGCAATGCAAAAAGAACAAAAGCCCAAGGGCACCACCGCGCTGGTCATTGGCGGGGGCCCTGCGGGCTTGATGGCGGCAGAAGTGCTGGCCAAGGCGGGGGTGTCGGTGCTGCTATGCGATGCCATGCCCTCGGTGGGCCGCAAATTTCTGCTGGCGGGCAAGGGCGGGCTCAACCTGACCCATTCCGAGCCGTCCGAGCTCTTTGCCACCCGTTTTGGTGCCCGCCAGGACCAGGTTGGCCCCTGGCTGCAGGATCTGGGCGCGGCGCAACTGCGCGACTGGGCTTCAGCTCTTGGTGTGGACACCTTTGTGGGCAGCTCGGGCCGGGTGTTCCCGACCGACATGAAGTCGGCCCCGCTCTTGCGCGCCTGGCTGCACCGCCTGCGCGTGGCCGGGGTGCAGTTCCACATGCGGCACCGCTGGGTGGGGCTGGAGGGCCATACAGAGGGCACCACCTGGACTTTCGACACACCGAAGGGCCTGGTGCATTTGACCGCCGACGCGGTGGTGCTGGCGTTGGGCGGCGGCAGCTGGGCGCGCCTGGGCTCAGACGGTGCCTGGGTGCCTTTGCTGCAGGCGGCCAAGGTGCCGGTCGTACCCCTGGTGCCTGCCAACTGTGGCTTCGATGTGGCGGGCTGGACCGAACATTTCAGCAGCCGTTTCGCCGGACAACCCTTCAAAACCGTGGCCCTGTCGTTCACCAACAGCCAGGGCGACACGTTCCGCCGCCAGGGCGAATTTGTGGCCACCGCCAGCGGCATCGAAGGCAGCCTGGTCTACGCGGTGTCGAGCCTGGTGCGCGACGAGATCGCCTTGCACGGCCACGCCACCGTGCTGCTGGATTTGCTGCCCGACAAAACCCCCGAACGCGTGCTGGCCGACGTGGCCCACCCGCGCGGCACCCGTTCGCTGTCCAGCCACCTGAAAAGCCGCCTCGGGCTGGAAGGCATCAAGGCAGGCATCCTGCACGAACTGCTGGACAAGGCCGCGTTGCAGAACCCGGCCGCGCTGGCTGCCGCCATCAAAGCCCTGCCGATCCGCCTGGTGGCCACCCGGCCCATCGACGAGGCCATCAGCACCGCCGGTGGCATCGCTTTTGAAGCCCTGACCCCCGACCTGATGCTGGAGCCGCTGCCGGGCGTGTTCGCTGCGGGCGAAATGCTGGACTGGGAGGCTCCCACCGGCGGCTATCTGCTTACCGCCAGCATGGCCAGCGGCCAGCGGGCCGGGCAGGGTGTTTTAAGGTTTTTAGGGCTCTAGCCTAGATACTGCCTGCGGTGGCAGCTATTTAAACGATAGCTTTCGGCTGTGTCAGACCTGCGGCTTGCGTTCCAGGCGGCGCAAGCGTTTGACTTCGTACATGGCGGCATCGGCCTGGGTGATGGCGTGTTCAGCCGTGGTGGTGTGGGGGTTGATCAACACCACTCCCACGCTGGCACCGCCCGAGTGGATTTCCAGCTCGCCTAGTTGCAGGCGGGTGGCGCACTGCTCGGTCAGGCGCTGCTGGAACAGGTGGACTGCGTCGCTGGTGGCGTCGTCCAGTCGAGGTCCACGGCCCACGGCGACGAACTCGTCCCCACCCAGGCGAGCCAGCACATCGCCCGCGCGCAGGCCGTTCGACATGTTCTCGGCCATGGCGGCCAAAAATTGGTCGCCCACCTGGTGTCCATAGGTGTCATTGATTTGTTTGAAGCCGTCGAAATCAATAAAGCTGACCAACACCCCGGTGGCATCCCGCTGTGCCCGGGCCAGGGTGCGTTTTAGTTCGGCCATGATGGAGCGCCGGTTGGGCAGGCCGGTGAGCGTATCCGTGAGAGCCATGGAGGCCAGCTCGATATTGGTTTTATGCAATTGCTCCAGCAGCCGTTCGCGCTCAATATGCTGGGCAATCAGCCTGGCAAACAAATGCAGGGTATGGGCGGCGTTGGGCGGCAGCGGCCGTGCCGATGCACTGGCTGCACACAGGGTGCCATACAGGGCGTCGTCGTCCATTTTCACGGGAATGCTGATGTAGGTTTGGATACCCAGCGCACGTGCGGCATCCGAGTCGCCCCAGCGGGCCGGCACATCACTGGTGTAGAAGCGGTTTTCGTCCAAGGCACGCTTGCACAAGGTGTCGGCCCACGGCACGGTGATGCCCTCTGGTATGGCCAACTGCTGGGAGTTATGGGCAAACAGGACGTGCTGCAAGCTGTTTTGCAGGTCGATAGTGGTCAGGTAGGTGGATTCCAGCCCTGTCACCGCCTCCAGCATCTCCAGCAAAGGGCGTGTCAAATCCTCTAGCGTGCGGGCCGAGGCGACGGACTGTGAGAGCCGAAGGAGTAAAGCATCCATGAAAGGGTCCTCCATTTGTGACACGTATTCTGCCTGAGGCTTTGGGGCAAAAAGAGGGCTTGGCCGGTCGCTACCCCGCCCGTCCGCTGGGCTCCACAATCACCAGCGCAATCCCGCACACCAGCAAACCCGCGCCGGCCCAGAAGGCCGCCGCCGGGGTTTCGGCAAAAAACACATAGCCCAGCGTGGGGCTGAACAGCAGCAGCGAAAAGCTGCCCGCCTCTACCGCCGAAGCGTCGCCCGCACGGTAGGCAAAAAAGTATGACAGGTAAATGCCCGACGCGGCCAGGCCCACGATGGGCAGCAGCACCCACAGCGCAGGCGGCACGCTGGGCAGGGCGAAGCCGCTGAGTACGCCAAAGCTGACCCAGCAGGCGGTCTGGCTCCAGGTGAGGATGGCAATGGGGTGCTCGCGGCCCGAGTATTTTTTCAGCACCACGCCCAGCATGGCTTCCATCAACGCGCCCAACAAGGCCACCAGCGCGGCGGGTTGGAAGGCCCCGGTACCCGGCTGCAATATGGCCAGCACGCCGCCAAAGCCCACCGCCACGCCCAACCAGCGCAGCCAGTGCGGGCGCTCGCCCAGCAGCCACACGCCCAGCGGCAGCATGAACAGCGCGCCGGTCATCAGGTAGGCACTGGCCTCGGCCAGGGGCAGGTGCGACACGGCCCAGGCCGCGCACCCGGCCGAGGTGACGATAAAGCCCGCGCGCAACAGGTGCATGCGCGGGTTGCGGGTGCGGACCACGCGGCCCCGCGTCCAGGCGATCAGCGGGGCCAGCATCAGCAAGACCACGGTGGACTGCAAAAACAGCACCTGCCGGGGCGCAATGCCCTCGGCCATCAGGCGCTTGTTGCAGGCGTCTAGTACCGACCAGCACAGCATGGCCAGCACCACCAGCAGCACGCCCCGGGTATTGCCCGCCAGGCCGTGCCAGCGGGTGGATAAAAGTTTCAGCATGGGATGGAGGATACGTGGATTTATAAGGTTTTTAGGCTTCCAGCGCAGATTGCACCTGCGCTAGCAGCTATTTTTTGTGTAGCGCTTGACTATACAGGCTCGTACTGCATCGTAGGGATGCCGTCTGGGGGGCGCAGGTTCAAAATGGCCTACCAGCCGCCCGCCGGAGAAACCCATGCCCACAGACCCGCATCCCGACAGCCTGCAAGCGCTTTGCGCGTCCGAGCGGGCGGCAGTGCTGGCGCGCAGGCAGCACGTGCTGGCCCAGCCACCGGCCACTACGGCCACTGGCCCTGGCGATGCCAGCGACCTGGACCTGCCCCGTGTGGGCCTGGCCTTGTCGGGCGGCGGCATACGCAGCGCCACGTTTGCCCTGGGGCTGATGCGTGGCCTGGCGCAAAACCGCTGCGGCAGCGCCAGTATGTCGCGCGGCCTGGCCCGCGACGGCCTGCTGGGGCGGCTGGACTATTTATCTACGGTGTCGGGCGGCGGCTACATCGGAGCCATGTGGGGGCGGCTGGTGGATACCTACGGCATCCAGGCGGCGCAAAAGCTGATGGCCGACGGGGCCTCGCCCGTGCTGGCCTGGCTGCGCCGCAATGGCCGCTACCTGAACCCCGCCGGTTCGCGCGATACCGGCACGGCCGTGGCCACCTATTTGCGGGCCTGGCTGGCTATCCACACCGAGCTGATGTTCACCTGCTTTGCGCTGGGCTTGCTGGTGCTGGCCCCGCACCTGGTGCAGCACCGCCTGCAGTGGCTAGACGGCTGGGCGGCGTGGCATACGCCGTGGTGGGTGCTGTCGCTGGCGGTGGCGCTGGCCACGGTGCCGGGCCTGATCGGGGGCTACTGGGCGGCGCGCGATGCGGGCGGCGACAAGATGCTGGTGACGCACCACCTGGGGGTGCGCGACGCGGTGTTTGTGCTGGTGGCCGGGCTGTGCACGGCGCTGCTGTGGGGCAGCGTGGGCAGGGCGGGGCTGGGGGTATCGGTGGCGCAGGGGCCGGGCTGGCTGAACGCCTGCGCGCTGGGCATGGGTTCGCTGACCCTGGGCCAGGCGGGGGTGGTGCTGTGGCTTTGGCAATCGCGCAACGCATCGCATTCCCTGCTGGTGGCCCAGATCCGCCATGGGCTCACCAGCGCCCTGCGCGGGGCTTTGCTGCTGGCCCTGGGTTTGCTGGCGCTGGGCGTGCTGGATATGCTGAGCTGGTGGCTGCTGGAGGCCTGGCTGGAGGCGCTGGACGCCAAGCGCGGCGGCAACCCGTCGTGGCTGTGGGGCGGCCTGGGGGTGGGCGGCTTTGTGTTGCTGGTGCTGCGCAACCTGGTGCAGCCGCTGCAGCAAATGGCCGCCGAAACCAGCAAGCAAAAGCAGAACTGGGTGCCCCGGCTGGTGAATCTGGCCAGCCTGCTGGCCTGTGTGGGGCTGGGGCTGGGCTGGCTGGTGCTGGTGCAATGGTTTGTGTTCGCGCTGAACCCGTTTGGGGTGTTTGTGGACGTGCCCGCGGTACCGCGGGCCGGGCTGCTGCTGGCGGCTTGGGCCACCTGGATGGTGCTGACGGCGGCAAATGCGCAAATGGCCAACTCTTCGTCATTGCACAGCTTTTACCGGGCCCGGCTGGTGCGCGCCTACCTGGCGGCGGGCAACAAAAACCGCCATATGAACGACCCTACACAACCCCGCTCCAATGTGACCGAGGTGGTCGACGGCGACGACATGCACATGCACAGCTACGCACCCGAGCACAAGGGCGGCCCCATCCACCTGGTCAACACCTGCCTGAACCAGACCCGCGACTACCGCAGCGGCCTGTACAACGCCGACCGCAAGGGCGCGGCCGTTACCGCCAGCTGGCGCGGCTTTGAGGTGGGGCCGGAGAACTTCATCGCCCAAAAGAAGGGGCAGGACGTGGGCACTTTAGGCCGCTGGGTAGCGGTGTCGGGGGCCGCGGCATCGCCGGGGGCGGGGGCTTACACCTCGCGCGGCCTGGCGCTGCTGCTGTACCTGCTGGGCGTGCGCCTGGGCCACTGGATGCGCGCCCCCACCAAAAGCCCGGACCTGAAGTGGGGCAGCTGGTTTGGCTGGCGCTGGTGTCCCAAGCCGATGATGCTGGTCAACGAGGCGCTGGCCACCTTCTACGGGGTGGAGCGGCCCTGGTGGTATTTGTCGGACGGCGGGCATTTCGAGAACACCGGGGTGTACGCCTTGCTCAAGCGCGAGCTGGACTTCATCATCCTGTCCGATGCCAGCTGCGACCCCGACTACGAGTTTGGCGACCTGGAAAACCTGGTGCGCAAAGCCCGTATCGATTTCTGCGCCGAGATCGACTTCTACAGCCATGCCGAGGCCGCACGGGTACTGACCCGGCTTTTCACCCAAGAGCGCCGCGAGGTCACCGTGCTGTCGCCCGAAGACATGCAAGACAACCATTCCTGCCGGGGCGTGCTGCTGGCGCGTATCCGCTACCGCCCGCGGCCCGGTGTGGCGGGCGCGCTGGTCCGCCCGGAAGGCACGCTGCTGGTGGTCAAGCCCAATATGCACGACGCGCTGGACGTGGACCTGCTGGCCTACAAACAAAAGCACCCCGGCTTTCCGCACGAATCCACCGCCGACCAGTCCTTTGACGAGGCCCAGTGGGAAAGCTACCACCGCCTGGGCGAAGACTTTGGCCGCGCCCTGACCGACGAATGGCTGGCCCTGCTGCCCGGCTGGCGCAGCCCGGCCCACCACGGCATGCAGGTAGCGGCCCGGCTGGGTGGGGTCAAAACCGGCGACTCCAAACCGTCCGAGCCTCTGTGGCGGCGCGGCGTGCGGGCCACCGCCATCGGCACCACGCTGGGCCTGGGGGCCTCCGGCACGCTGATCGTGTCGCTGTGGCAGGTGCAAGACCAGTTGCAGCGAAAAAGCAGCGATTTGCAAGCCGACACCAGCCAGCTGTATGCCAAAGTGTCCGAAAAACTGGATACCCTGGAAGAGGCCTGCCCCAAGCTGCCCCAGCACATGCTGACCCAAACCGAAGACCTGCTGGGTCGCCGCGACAGCCCGGCCATGCGCCGCGTCGATGCCTCGGGTGTGGAGCGGCTGGTGGAGCAGATCACCGGGCAGTGCGCCAAGCTGGAGAATTATTTTGTGTGCAGCAACGCCATCCAGCAAAGGGTGCAAGACCTGTGCAGCCTGGTCAAAAAGCCTCCCATCCTGAGCAGTGCCATGGGCTATTGGGTCAACGGTGCCAGCCCCGCCGACCAGGCACGGGCCAGCCAAAACCTGCGCGACACCCTAGGCAAAAAATGGGATGCCTTGGGCGTGATGGCTTTGTTCCAGCTGTCGGTAGCACCGCCCAGCGTGGGGTCGGCCTATCCACCACCACCGGTGGTACAGCTGCCGCCGGTCGTGGTGCCGGTGGACCCCAACGTACCGGACACCAAGGCCCAGGCGGTCGCCCAGGCCTGCACTGGCAAAACCACGCTGTACATCCAGGTCTACGACCCGGCATCGTTTGCGGCAGCCAATGTGCTGCGCGACACCTTGAACCTGCAGGTCAGCGCCGCCGTGCAGGTCGCCCCGGTGGAGAACGTGGTGCGCAGCGCCGACCTGCGCCAGCAACGCCGCCCCGAGCCCTGGCCCAAACCCACCTTTGTGCTGCACGACCGCAGCAACCCCAATGCTCTGGCCACGGCCACAGGCAGCCAGGCCTGCGCCAAGGCTTTGTCGCAGTATCTGGGTGCCCCCTGGGTGCTGCCCGGCGCGCCCGACCAGGTGTGGATCCGCAACCTGCCTGACGCGCTGAAAGCCACACCCGGCGTGATCGAGTTGTGGCTACCGTCCATCGCCAGCAAAAGCGCCGAGCGGGCTATGGACAACACCCACGTCCCCCTGGCCATGGCGCAGTGGGCAGAGTAATGGTGCGCAGGGAAAGTCAGCGGCAGTCTGGCCCGGGTGCGATCCGCAGCAGTTGGGCGTTGGCACCCATAAACACCGGGCTGACCGCGCCCATATCGGCGGGGGGCTGGTAGCCCTTGTCTGCTACCAGCCAGGTGCTGCCAGTGCCGCAGCGCAGGTCTTTGGCGCGGTCTGGCGTCCACAGTATTTTTGCGGCGGCGGTGGGGTCGAAGCGGGCGGCATCGGTGAATTCCTTGCGCCAGTTGTCGTGCTGGGGGATGCTCGGGTCGTCCCAGGTGCTGAGCACGGTGGCGGGCGTTTTCAGCTGGGCGTAAAACGGCACGTCGTAGAACGCGCTGTCGATGAAGACCACGCGGTCGCCGGGCTGCTGCAGCGCGGCCAGCCGCTCGGCTACATCGCGGTGCGAGCCGGGGGCTTTCCAGGCCAGGCCTGCCACGATGGCTAGACAGGCCAGCGCACTGGCGGGTAGCACCCAGCGCCAGGCCCGGCCCCGCGCCACTACCAAACCCAGCAACGCGCACCACGGTGCCAGGGCGGGCAGGATGTAGCCCACCAGCTTGCTGCTGGGCAGGCTGAAGAAGCCCACCACGGCAATGCACCACCAGATCCACAGACTGGTCAGGCCGGGCAGGGCCGTGGCATCTGCCTCAGGTTGGGCCGCCACCGGGCGGCGCAGCCACAGTGGCCAGGGCAGGGTGAGCGCGGGCAGCACGGCAACGTAAAACCAGAACGGGTGCACGTTGTTGAAACCTGCCTGGGCAAAGCGGCGAAAGTGCTGTTCGATGAAAAAGTAGTCGTTGAACTCGGCAAATTCGCGCTGCATCAGCACAAACCACGGCCCGGCCACCGCCACAAACACGACCAGGCCCAGCGGGTGCAGCATGCGCAGAATTTGCCGCCAGCGCCCTTGCCCCAGCAGCCAGGGTCCCAGGACCAGCATCGGCAGCACGATGCCGATCAGCCCCTTGGCCAGCACCGCCAGCGCGCAGGCCAGCCAGGCGGCCAGCAGCCAGCGCAAGTCTACTGTGCGGGGCGACTCGACGGCGCGCACAAAGCACAGCACCGTGACTGTCAGCACCCCGGCCACCAGCATGTCCAGGTTGGCGTACTGGCTGCCCACAAAGAAGAACGGGCAGGTGGCCAGCACCCCCAGCGTGATGGTGGCGGGCCGCAGCCCGACCCAGCGGCGCAGTGCCAGAAACAGCGCCGCGCCCATCAACCAGGCCCCCACGAACGCGCCAAAACGGGCGGCAAAAGCGTTTACGCCCAGCGCCTGCATAGCGGCCATGTCCAGCCAGTACATCAGTGGTGGCTTGTGGAAGAAGGGCAGGCCGTTGAGCGTGGGCACCAGGCCATAGCCAAAGCCATTGCCCTGCAGCATTTCACGGGCAACGTTACCGTAGCGGCCTTCGTCAGGCAGCAGCAGCGGGCGCGCACCCAGGGTGGCCAGCAGCCAGACGGCCAGCAGTGTTAGCACCCGGCGCGGCGATGCAAGAAAATGGGAGAGTGTCAAAACAGCCCCGAAGCAATATTGATGGTCAGCGCCACCAGGGTGGTGTTGAAGAAGAAGGCCAGCACACAGTGCACCACTCCGATGCGGCGCATGGCCGAGGTGGTCAGGCTGATATCGGCTGTCTGGCCCGAGGTGCCAATGATGAAAGCGAAATAGACGAAGTCACCGTAGTCGGGCTGTGGGGTACCGGGAAACTCTAGGCCCTCGGGCTGTTTTTTTGCTTGGTTGAAGTAGAAGTCGTGGGCATAGTGCAGCGCAAACATCACATGGGTAAAGGCCCAGGAGGTGGCGATGGTCAGCACGGCCAGCCCCACGTGGGCGTAGCGCATGGCACCATGCATGTCTTTCACCACCGCCAGCTCGGCAATGATGGCGCCTAGTGTGGCCAGTGCGGCCAGCACCACCAGGGCCAGCACGGTGCGCCGCCCTTCGTCTTGCTGTTGGGCGCGCATGCGCATCTTGTCATGGTCGGCCAGCACCATCATGCGTGCTGCCAGCACCAGGTAGAGGCAAGAAAACACGTTCCAGCTGATCACCAGCCGGGTCACGGTTTGCAGCCCGGGCACACCCGCCAGCAACAGCGCGGCGAGCAGGCCCACCAGCCCCGAGGCAAACAGCCGGGGCCGGGTGTGGATGTGGCGGAACAGAAAAAAACGGGGCAGGGAATTCATCGGCGCGATTCTAGCGAGGACCATTTTGGTGTCGAGGGGCTTTACGGGGGCTTTGCGGTGCAGGGGGCGTGCTGGCAGTACAAGCTGCTGCGCTACCATCTCTTAACTCAGCTAACAAGGCGGCACACCAGGATGGACAGCAACAACAGAGTGAGATCCGCCGAAAGCGCTTCGCCATCTAGCCGATCGGGTTCCAGGTCGCGTTCAAAGCCCCGTGCAGCCCGGCTCCGTGGGTCGATGGCGTTGTTGGCATTGGTGTTTGCCGCGCTGGGGGTGTTTCTGGTACTGCACTATCCGGTAACGCCCTGGGCCGTCAGTTTGGTATTTGTGGCCTGCTGCGTGGTCTTTTTTGTCTGGCCTGATAGCTGGTTGGTGGCCGTGCCGCTGCTGCTGCCGTTGATTGGCTTTGCACCGTGGACCGGCTGGATTACTTTTGAAGAATTGGACCTGCTGGTGCTGGCAGCGGCGGTGGGTGGCTATGCCCGGCTGGCCTGGCCCTCGGCCAGCACCACGCCGGTGGCACGCCAGCCCCGCAGTTCGGCGGGTGCGTGGCTAATGCTGCTGCTGTTTGCGGCCTCTACGCTGGTCGCCATGCTGCGGGGGTTTGAGGATGCGGGCGGATTCAGCTTCGGTTGGTACCAGGGCTACCACGAGCCCATGAACAGCCTGCGTCTGGCCAAAAGCTTCTTTTTGGCCCTGCTGGTGCTGCCTTTGTGGCGGGCTGCGGTGTTGCGCCGCGGTGCGCAGGCCTCCACTTGGCTGGCCATGGGCCTGATGCTGGGGCTGGCGGGCGCATCTTTGGCCACGGTGTGGGAGCGCATGGCCTTTGTCGGCCTGTTCAATTTTTCTACCGACTACCGAACCACAGGGCTGTTTTGGGAAATGCATGTGGGTGGCGCGGCTCTGGACGGGTTTTTGGCCTTGTTGATGCCGTTTGTGCTGCGCGAGCTGTTCGTGGCCCGGTCTACCTGGCGTTGGGCTGCTGTGGTGGCCTGCCTGGCGTTGGCGGGCTACGCGTCTTTGACGACATTTTCGCGTGGGGTGTATCTGGCCGTGCCGGTCGGGATGGCCGTCACGGCGACACTGTGCCTGCTCAGCAGGCACCGCCAATTGCGCTGGGCCGGTCCCGCAGCGGTGGCGGGCGCACCCGGTATCCGCTTGGGATCGGGGGCCGCGCTGGTCGTTTTATTTGGCGGGGCGATCCTGTGGACTTTTCCTTCCAGTGGTTACCGGGGGTTGCTGGCCTTGCTGGGGGCGGTGGCGGTGGCGATGCCGCTGGCCAGCGTGCTGCGCCGGTTCAAGGCGGTGGATTGGGTGCTAGGGTTGTTTGCCGGCGTGCTGCTCAGTCTGGCTGTGTGGGCGGGGGCCATGCTGGGTTCCAAGGGTTCCTACCTGGGTTATGGCTTCTGCCTGCTGTTGACCCTGGCTTTGCTGTTTGTCAGCCGTACTGCCGTGGTGGCGTGGCCAGGCAAGCAGGTCCGGGTGGGCCTGGCGGCGCAACTGGCATTGGCCGGCTATGTGGCGGTGCTTGTCGGCGCAGGTCTGGTGGCCGAACACTGGAGCAATGCGCGCGGGGGTGAGGCCATGCTGCCGGTGCTGGCCGGTTTTCTGCTGCTGTCGCTGGTATCAGGCGCGTCGCCCAAAGCCCTGTGGCCCGCCGGGACCCGCTGGCAGGCCACCACCTGGGCTGGCATGGCCATGGTCGGGGGCATCGTGGGTATTTTTGGCGGTGGCACGTACATGAGCGAACGCTTTTCCACCACCAGCAGCGACATGGATACCCGTGTGGCCCACTGGGAGCAGGGCTGGAACATGCTCACGGCTCCCCTGGATCCGCTACTGGGCAAAGGTTTGGGGCGTTACCCCGCCAGCTTCTACCTGACCGGTGCCGCTGGCGAGCATCCTGGCGACTACCGCCTGAAGAGCCAGGACGGCAACCCGTATCTGGTGCTGGGTGGCGGCAAGCAGCAGTACATGGGCTGGGGCGAAATTCTGCGCGTGTCGCAGCGTATCCGCCCGCCAGACGGCCCGCTCAACGTGGCTTTGCGGGTGCGTACGGCCCAGGCGATTGGCCTGCACCTGGAGGTCTGCGAAAAGCATTTGCTGTACAACGGCACGTGTTTTGTGGCGAGCACCAGCGTCCAGCCGATGCCCGGTGCGTGGCAGGATTTGCGCATCCCGCTGGTGGGCAGCCCGCTGGGGGGCGGTGACTGGTACGCGCCCCGGCTGGTAGCTTTTTCGATTGCCACAGAAACCCCTCTGGGTCTGGTCGAAGTAGACAACATCCAACTGACTGGCCCGGATGGCCGCGAGCTGCTGGACAACGGTGACTTCTCCGAGGACATGCGTCGCTGGTTCTTCTCCAGCGACCGGAATCACCTGCCCTGGCACATCAAAAACGTGTTTATGAACGTGCTGTTTGACCAGGGCGCTGTGGGTTTATTGTTGTTCCTGGCGATGCTGCTGGCCGCCCTGTGGCGGGTATCCCTGGGTACGGCCAAAGACCACCCCCTGGCCCCGGGGATTGGCGGTGGCCTGGTTGGCTTTGCGCTGGTGGGCCTGTTTGACAGCCTGGTCGATGTGCCGCGCCTGGCCTTTGTGTTTTATGTGCTGCTGCTGCTGGGCCTGACGGTGCGGCAGTCCAGCGTGGCCAGGCCGCCACAGCCTAGCCGTTCCATGCCTTTATGACCAGCTTGCGCCTGCGCATCCTGGGGGTACTCAGCCTGTTGTTGTGCGTGGTGGGCGCGGCCAGTTATTTGGCCAGTTCGGCTTTGATGGACCGCAGCTTGGCGGCCTACGAGGAGCGGGCGGGATCTGACCAGTTTTTGCGGGTCACTCTGGGTTTGCGCCAGGAGGTCGATGCGCTGGTGCGTACCGTGTTGGACTACGGCGTGTGGGACGACAGTGCGCACCACCTGCAGCGCCTCAACCCCCAGTTTCTGTGGCAAGTCTTCACTACCGATGCGCTGCACAACCTGGACGTGGATTACGTGGCCTTTTTGACGCTGGACGGCCGCTTGCATTCCAGCGTGGATGTGCGCCGGGGCTTGGTCGAATCACTGCGGGATACCGATCCGGTGGTGGTCGAAGCCATGGGCAAAGTGCTGGCCGTGCCGCCGGTGCTGCGGGAGCAGGGTGGCCACCTCAAGCTGTGGCTGGGTGGCGGGCCGGTGTTGCTGGTATTCAGCCCGGTACGGCTGCGCGAAGTGGGTGCACCCACGGTGGGTTGGATGGTGATGGGGCGCGAATGGAATTCCGCCCGTTTGTCGCAGCGCATGCAGCTGACGGGCGGTCGCTTCAGTCTGCAAGCGGCGGACCGCGGTGTGCCCATGGGTACCCCCGGTATCTTGGCCGATTCTGGCGGTGCCAGCGCGCTGGGCCTGGTAGTCGATGCGCCGCAGACCCTGGAAGCCCAAAAAACCACCGGTAAACATCTGTTGCTGGCCAATGCGCTGGTGCTGGTGGTGTTGGGTGTGCTGGCCGTGGTGGTGCTGCTGGACCGGCTGGTGCTCAAGCGGCTGGGCCACTTCGCGCAGCTCGCGCGCAGCCAGCGCCGTACCGATGTCGTTGTGCTGCAGACCTGGCCGGTGCGTGGCAACGACGAACTCGACGATCTGGCCTTGTCGCTCAACACCATGGTCTCGGCGCTGGACGCGGCCCGCAAGGGGCTGGAGCACGACGTGCGCACCGACGCGCTGACCTACCTGGGCAACCGCCGCCTGCTGTACGAGCAGCTCGACCACCTGCTGGCCCAGCAAAGCCGCCAACCCGAGCTGACGCTGGCGGTGCTGCTGATCGACCTGGACGACTTCAAGCTCATCAATGACTCCCTGGGGCACGCCGCAGGCGACTTTTTGCTGGTGGAGGTGGCCCGCTCGCTGCAGCAACTGGTGCGCGCCAGCGACGTGGTGGTGCGCCTGGGTGGCGACGAATTTGTACTGCTCTACGTGGCGCATGCGGACGTACTGGGTGTAAGGCATTTTGCCGAACGGGTGCAGGAAACCGTTGCCCAAACCCGCGTCTACCAGGGCTCCAACCTCACCGTGAGCTGTTCCATCGGGGTCAGCTACGCCAGCGCCCAGGCCGACAAAGACAACCTGATGCGCAATGCCGACCTGGCTATGTACGATGCCAAACAGCTGGGCAAAGGCCGCTGTAGCTTTTACGTGGAGAGCATGCTGGGCAATGTGCAGGAGCGCATGCTGCTGGAGCAACAGCTGCGCGAATGCCTGCGGCAGGACCAGTTGGAAGTGTGGTTTCAGCCCATCGTTGATACCCGTACCGGTGCGACCCCGATGCTCGAAGCCCTGGCCCGTTGGCCACTGGAGGGTGGCGGCTTTTGCCCACCCACCAAGTTCATCCCGGTGGCCGAAGAGTCGGGTCTGATCATCGCTCTGGGCATGGCCATTGCCCGCAAGGTGGTGGCTGCCATGCCGGTTTTGCTGGCGTTGAACCCGCAGCAGATCGTCAACATCAACCTGTCGGCCAAGCAGCTGATGAGCGCCACCCTGGTGGACGAAATGTGCGCCTTGGTGGACAACCACAGCGTGCCCCGGTCTTGCGTGCATTTCGAACTGACCGAATCGGCCGTGGCCAAGGACGTAGCCCTGGCCAGCGAACACATGGCCGCCCTGGCCCACGCCGGGTTTCACCTGCACCTGGACGACTTTGGCACCGGCTATTCGTCGCTACACCGGCTGCAGACGCTGCCGTTTTCCGCCCTCAAGCTGGACCGCTCGTTTGTCATCCAGCTCGGCCAGGGCGATGCCCGCATTGCCAAGGTGATTCTGGCGCTGGGGGCTGAGCTGCAGATGCATGTGATCGCCGAGGGCATAGAAACCGAACTGGAGTACGACCGCCTGCGGGCCTTGGGCTGCCATTTCATGCAAGGCTACTGGCTTGCCCGGCCCATGCCGCTGCCCGCTGTGTTGGTCTGGCTAGAAGCGTATACGGCGAATGGTTAGAGATTTACTATCGTTTTTGTAGCTATTAGCGAAGGTGTGATATGCACTGGAGGCTGATTTGATACTTAATTTTCAGCAGGCCTGTCCAAACGGCTGAGTTCTTCCAGCGTGTTCGCATTGGCAAACGCCTGGGGCTCGGCGAACGCGACGCGCACGCAGTGATGCTGCGCCATCCAGTCGCCGACCTTGCGGCCTTCAATTGCCAAAAAGCGGGCCAGGCTGCCCTGCAGATCGGTGCGTAGCAGGCAGAAGACGGGTTGGGTGCGCTGCTGGCCGGCGTGGTCTGGCGCGGTGGCTACCACGATGTCGGCGTCTACGGCGGCGAGGCGCGCCACCAGGTCCAAAGGAAACAGCGGCGCGTCGCATGGCACGGTGGCAAGGTACGGCGTGCTGCAGTGGGTTAGCCCGGCCAGCATACCTGCCAGCGGCCCGGCGAACTCGGCATCGGCATCCGGCCAGACGGGCACGCCGAAGGCCGCGTAATCGGCCAGGTGGCGGTTGGCGCTGAGCATGAGCATGCCTACTTGGGGGCGCAGCCGTTCCAGCGCATGCAGCGCCAGCTGCTGACCGTGGAAGTCTTGCAAACCCTTGTCCACCCCGCCCATGCGCGTACCCCGGCCCCCGGCCAAAACCAGGCCGGTGATGGCTGCGCGTTCAACCACCGATGTAGCTCATCTCCACCCGCTTGGCAGCCGTGCCGGTATCAAAGGGCAGGGCGGCACGCAGGGCGGAATACTGGTCGCTGCGGCCTTGCCAGATACCTTGGATGGCAGCGGCCAGGTGGTCGTCGGTCGCTTCACCGCGCAGCAGGTTGCGCAGGTTGTGGCCCTGGCTGGCAAACAGGCACAGGTAGAGCTTGCCGTCGGTGGACAGGCGGGCGCGGCTGCAGTCGCCGCAAAAGGCTTGGGTCACGCTGCTGATTACGCCCACCTCGCCGCTGCCGTCGGCATAGGCCCAGCGCTGGGCGGTTTCGCCGAGTGCATAGGGGGCCAGCGGGCGCAGCGCCCACTGGGTTTGCAGGGTTTGCAGCACCTCAGTAGAAGGCACCACCTGGTCCATGCGCCAGCCGTTGGTGGCCCCCACGTCCATGTATTCGATGAAGCGCAGGGTGCTGCCCGTGCCTTTGAAGTGCCGGGCCATGGGCAGGATTTCATGGTCGTTGGTGCCGCGCTGCACCACCATGTTGACCTTGATGTCGGCGAGCCCGGCCTTGTGCGCGGCTTCCAGCCCTTCCAGCACATCGCGTACCGGGAAGTCCACATCGTTCATCTTGCGGAAAATGCGGTCATCCAGCCCGTCCAGGCTGACGGTCAGGCGCTGCAGGCCTGCGTCTTTCAAGGCCTGGGCCTTGCGGGCCAGCAGCGCGCCGTTGGTGGTCAAGGTTAGGTCCAGCAGTTGGCCGTCCGGAGTGCGCAGGGCGGCGAGTTGGGCGATCAGGACTTCGATGTTTTTGCGCAGCAGCGGCTCGCCGCCGGTGAGGCGGATCTTGCGTACGCCCTGGGCTACGGCGACGCGCGCCACGCGGGTGATTTCCTCAAAGCTAAGCAGCGCGCTGTGCGGCAGGTAGGGGTAGTCTTTGTCGAATACCGCTTTGGGCATGCAATAGCTGCAGCGGAAATTGCAGCGGTCGGTGACGCTGATGCGCAGGTCGTGCAGCGGGCGGTGGAGCTGGTCTAGCAGTGGGCCATCCACCAACGTGGCCAATCGCAGCGCCTGCGTGGCTTGATTGCGCTGGTCCAGCAGGGGGATGACGCGGTGGGCCATGGTTTTAGAACGACAGTGCCACGGGCTGGCCGGGTGCGGGGGTGTGCATAGTACCGATTTGTGCGGCCTGCGCAAACCCGGCATCGGCAAAGGCGGCCAACACAGCAGGCGCGGCGTCCACGCTGCAACTGACCAGCAGGCCGCCGCTGGTTTGCGGGTCGGTGATAAGGGCCTTGAGCCAGTCGGCACCGCTCCACTGCACCTGGCCGCCGTAGCCGTCCCAGTTACGGGCCGAGGCACCGGTGGCCATGCCTTGCTGGGCAAAGGCCACGGCGCGGGCGATCAGCGGCAGGGCGTTGGCATCCACCTGGGCCGACAGGCCGGAGCCCCGGCACATCTCCAGCAGGTGACCCGCCAGTCCAAAGCCGGTCACGTCGGTCATGGCGTGCAGGCCATCGATCTGTGCCAGCGCAATGCCGACCTTGTTGAGCTGGGTGGTGTGGTACAGCATCTCGGCGTAGCCGTCTGCGTCCAGCAGGCCTTTTTTCAGCGCGGCCGACAATATGCCCACGCCGAGCGGTTTGCCCAGCACCAGCACGTCGCCCGGCCGCGCATCGGCGTTGCGGCGCACCTTGTCGGGGTGCACCAGGCCCAGGCCGACCAGGCCATAAATGGGCTCCAGCACGTCGATGGAATGGCCACCGGCTATGGGGATGCCCGCCTCGCGGCACACGGCGGCCCCTCCGGCCAGCACCTGGCCAATCACTTCGGGCGGCAGCTTGGCAATCGGCATGCCTACCAGGGCCAGCGCCAGGATGGGCGTGCCGCCCATGGCGTAGATGTCGCTGAGTGCATTGGTGGCGGCGATGCGGCCAAAGTCGTAGGCATCGTCCACGATGGGGGTGAAAAAGTCGGTGGTGGCCACCAGCGCTTGGGTGGCGTTTAGGCGGTACACGGCGGCATCGTCGCTGGTCTCGGTGCCCACCAGTAGCTCGGGCGGCACCAGGCCTTGGGGTGCGCGTGCCAAAATCTCGGCCAACAAGCCGGGGGCAATCTTGCACCCGCAGCCGCCACCGTGCGAAAACTGGGTCAATGCAATGGGTTCTGAAGTCTGGGTCATAAGAGTGTCGATTGTGACAGCGGGCTATTCCGCATGAGAGCCCCTACTACGGTCAAGGACCGGCACGCCTTCCACACCCTGATCGACGCGCGCTCGCCCGCCGAGTACGCCATCGACCACATCCCGGGTGCTATCAACTGCCCGGTGCTGGACGATGCGCAGCGCGTCATCGTCGGCACGCTGTACAAACAGCAAGGCGCTTTCGAGGCCCGTCGCGTGGGCGGGGCCATGGTGGCCGAAAACCTGGCCAAGCACCTGCGCGAGAAATTTGCCGACCAGCCTGCCAAATGGACTCCGCTGGTGTACTGCTGGCGCGGCGGTATGCGCAGCGGCTCCATGGTGACCTGGATGCGCATGGTGGGATGGGACGCGCAGCAACTGCAGGGCGGCTACAAGTCCTGGCGGCGCTTTGTGATCGACGCGCTGGAGGCGCAGTGCCCCACCTTACCCTTGCGGGTGCTGGTGGGTGCCACCGGCAGCGCCAAAACCAGCGTGCTGCACGCCCTGGCCGCCCAGGGCCACCAGGTGCTGGACCTGGAAGGGTTGGCGGTTCACAAGGGCTCGATCCTGGGCGCGGTGCCCGGCCAGGCCCAGCCTTCGCAAACCGCTTTTGAAACCGGCCTGGCGCATATTCTGGAAAGGCTGGACCCCAACCGCCCGCTGTACGTGGAAGGCGAAAGCCGCAAGATCGGCCGCTTGACCCTGCCCACGCCGATGGTTATGCGCCTGCGTGCCAGCCCCTGCATTGAAATCAGCGCCACGCCTGCCGCCCGGCTGGACTACCTGCTGCGCGACTACGCTTACCTGGGTGACGCACCCCAGGCCCTGGCCGACAAGCTGGGCCTGCTCAAAGACCTGCACGGCAAACAAGTGATAGCGCGCTGGCAAGGCTGGGCGCTGGCAGGCGATCTGCAGGCGCTTTTTGCCGAGCTGATGGCCCTGCACTACGACCCGCACTACAGCCGCTCGCAAAGCAACAACTTCAGCGCCTGGTCTAGCCGCCAGGCGCTGGAGACCGACGACTTGACGCAGGCCGGGGTGGATGCACTGGCGCAGACCATTGCAGCCCTGCCATGCGCCTGAAAGCCAATTTTAAAAAGAATAGCAGCTAGCGTAGGACCAATATGCGCTAGAGGCACTTTTCATGGCTATTTAACAGCCCCGTCTACTGTGCTGAACCCTTGGTTAAACCGGTAGGCCAGCCCTCTACAATCAGCCTCTGGCACCTTGTCAGCAGCGCTTTGTTTTTAGTGCCCTGTGCCGAAGTCCTGCACCTGTTCCTCTCATTTTTTATCTTTTCTGGAGTACCCCCAAAATGTTTTCTTCTGACGACGACACCGACCACGGCGTAGTGCTGGCTATCTTGTTTGGCGTGGTGGCGGCCATCATCGGCCTGGTGATCGGCCTGGGCATCTACAAAACCCATGTACCCAAACCCGCCGCCATGGCGGAGGTGGAAGTGGTGGAGATCGACGGTGCCAGCGTCAAGATAGTGGACGGCATCGTCAAGTTCTACTTCGCCACCGCCAAGGCCGACATTGCCGCCGGTGCCAACGATGCCCTGGTCGAAGTGGTCAAGCTGGGTGCGGCTGGCAAGTCGGTGCGCGTCAGCGGTTTCCATGATGCTACCGGTGACCTGGCCAAGAACCAGGAACTGGCCAAGCAGCGCGCGATTGCCGTGCGCGACACCCTGGTCGCCCTGGGCGTGGCCGCCGACAAGATCGAGCTGGTCAAGCCCGAAGCCATGACCGGCACCGGCAGCAACGCCGAAGCCCGCCGCGTGGAAGTGGTGGTTATCCAGTAAACCCAGCCTGCCCATCCAAAAAGCCGCACCGCCCTGGCAGAGGGCGGTGCGGCTTTTTTTGATGGGCTGAACGAGGAGTGCGCTTACACCACGTCCACTTCCACCCGACGCGCTTCGGCCGGTGGGCCATCGGCCTGGGTTTGTTCGGGCTTTTTCAGTTCGATCTTGTCCTCGGCCACGCCCAGGGCGACCAGGGCATCGCGCACGGCCAGGGCGCGCTGCTTGGCCAGTTCTTCGTTTTTGGTCGCATCGCCCGAGGCATCGTGGTAGCCGCTGACCACGGCTTTTTTGCCTTCGGTCACGGCAGTGGCGACATCGGCCAGCGCGGCAGCGGCACCGCCCGCCAGTTCGGCCTTGCCGGTGGCAAAGTAGAACTTGACCACGCCGTTGGCTACCGTGATGGACGCGCTGTCGCTCATCGCCGCCACCGGGGCCGAGGCGTGTACGGCGGGGGCCGATGCTGCTGCCCCTTTATTTCCGCCGTGGATCTGCATCACGAGCGGCACGATCAGCAGGGCCACGATGTTGATGATCTTGATCAGCGGATTGACGGCTGGGCCGGCGGTGTCCTTGTACGGGTCACCCACGGTGTCGCCGGTCACGGCGGCCTTGTGGGTCTCGCTGCCCTTGCCGCCATGGTGGCCGTCTTCGATGTACTTCTTGGCGTTGTCCCAGGCGCCGCCGCCGGTGCACATGCTGATGGCCACAAACAGGCCGGTGACGATGGTGCCCATCAGCAGACCACCCAGCGCCGCCGGGCCGAGCAGCAGGCCTACCAGGATCGGCACCACGACCGGCAACAGGCTGGGCACCATCATTTCCTTGATGGCCGCTGTCGTCAGCATGTCTACCGCCTTGCCGTACTCGGGCTTGGCCGTGCCTTCCATGATGCCGGGGATCTCGCGGAACTGGCGGCGCACTTCCACCACCACGCTGCCCGCCGCGCGGCCCACGGCCTCCATGGCCATCGCGCCAAACAGGTAGGGGATCAGCCCGCCGATGAACAGGCCGATGATCACCATCGGATTGCTCAAATCAAAGCTGATGGTGTGGCCGTAGGCTTCCAGCTTGTGGGTGTAGTCGGCAAACAGCACCAGCGCGGCCAGTCCGGCCGAGCCGATGGCGTAGCCCTTGGTGACGGCCTTGGTGGTGTTGCCCACGGCATCCAGCGGGTCGGTCACGTCACGTACGCTTTTCGGCATTTCGGCCATCTCGGCGATGCCGCCTGCGTTATCGGTGATGGGGCCGTAGGCATCCAGCGCCACCACGATGCCCGCCATGCTGAGCATGGACGTGGCTGCAATCGCTATGCCGTACAGGCCCGCCAGGTGGAACGACACCCAGATGGCGATGCACACAAAAATCACCGGCCAGGCGGTGGAGCGCATCGATACGCCCAGCCCGGCAATGATGTTGGTGCCGTGCCCGGTGGTCGATGCCTGGGCGATGTGCTGCACCGGAGCGTACTGCGTGCCGGTGTAGTACTCGGTGATCCACACCAGGGCGGCGGTGAGCACCAGGCCGACGGCGCAGGCCCCGTACAGCTTCATGGCCGCACCGGTGCCGCCCAGCGCGTTGTCAGGCACTAGTGCGTTGGTAATGAAGTAGAAGGCGATGAGCGACAGCACACCCGCCACCGCCAAGCCCTTGTACAGCGCGGGCATCACGTTCTTCATGCCGGGCGAGGCCACCACAAAGAAGCAGCCAATGATGCTGGCCACGATGGACACGGCACCCAGAGCCAGCGGGTACACCACCGTAGCCGCGCCTCCGCCCGAGGCTAGCAGCGCGCCCAGCACCATGGTGGCAATCAGCGTGACGGCATAGGTTTCAAACAGGTCGGCGGCCATCCCGGCGCAATCGCCCACGTTGTCGCCCACGTTGTCGGCAATCACCGCCGGGTTGCGCGGGTCGTCTTCGGGGATGCCGGCCTCCACCTTGCCCACCAGGTCGGCACCCACGTCCGCGCCCTTGGTGAAGATGCCGCCGCCCAGCCGCGCGAAGATGGAGATCAGCGACGAGCCAAAGGCAAAGCCGATCAGCGGGTTCAGCCGTGCTGCCGTGGGTGCGCCATCGGGTACCAGAAACCAGTAAAAGCCGGTCACGCCCAGCAGGCCCAGTCCCACCACCAGCATGCCAGTGATGGCCCCGCCGCGAAACGCCACCGTGAGCGCCGGGCCAATGCCCTTGGTGGCGGCCTGGGCGGTGCGCACATTGGCCCGTACCGACACGTTCATGCCGATGAATCCGCAAGCGCCTGAAAGCACCGCGCCCACCACAAAGCCGATGGCCGAGAGTCCGTCGAGAAACAGCCCGATCAGCACCGCCAGCACTACCCCGACGACGGTGATGGTGCGGTACTGTCGGGCCAGGTAGGCCGCTGCGCCGGTTTGAATAGCGGCAGCAATTTCTTGCATCCGCGCGTTGCCTGCGTCTTGGGAAAGGATCCAGCTGCGGGCCCAAAAGCCGTAGGCCACCGCGATGAAGCCACAAATAAGCGCCAGTATGAGCGCCGTGTTACCTGCCATAGGATGAATCTCCTGAGTCGTTGTCGCGAGGTGGGGGCGCAACGCTAGCGAGGCCCCCGCTGCGTTGCTTCCTCGCAACCCCGGCAGAGCAGGGAGACGATTGGCCAACCTAAGCAATATACGGTGCAATGCGGCATAAAGTCACACGGCTAGGGGTATGTCCTAGGCTGGTTTGGCGCGTCGGTGCTCTGTCAGGGTCGTGCCAGCGGGCTAGGGCAAAATATGCGCCTGTATAAAAGCCGATTCATCCACTCCCAGCGAAGAAGACAACCATGTCCCTGAACCTCGTTCCTCCCGGTAAAAACGCCCCTGATGCTTTTAACGTCGTCATCGAAATTCCGATGAATGCCGACCCGATCAAGTACGAAGTGGACAAAGAGTCCGGCGCGATTTTTGTCGACCGCTTCATGACCACGGCCATGCACTACCCGACCAACTACGGTTACGTGCCCCAGACCCTGAGCGGCGACGGCGACCCGGTCGACGTGCTGGTGATCACCCCCTACCCGCTGTTCCCCGGCGTGGTGGTGACCTGCCGCCCCATCGGCATCCTGATGATGGAAGACGAAGCCGGCGTGGACGGCAAAGTGCTGGCCGTGCCTACCGACAAAATTTTGCCCATCTACACCCACTGGCAAAAAATCGAAGACGTGAACCAGATGCGCCTCAAGGCCATTAGCCATTTTTTCGAACACTACAAAGACCTGGAAAAAGGCAAGTGGGTCAAGGTGATTGGCTGGGAAGGCATTGACGCCGCCAAGAAAGAAATCACCGACGGCATGGCCAACTACATCAAGTCCAAGGCTTG
Source organism: Rhodoferax sp. RT5P35 (assembly GCF_056521385.1). Lineage (NCBI taxonomy): Bacteria > Pseudomonadati > Pseudomonadota > Betaproteobacteria > Burkholderiales > Comamonadaceae > Rhodoferax > Rhodoferax sp. RT5P35. The sequence goes on from NZ_JBWMAX010000001.1 coordinate 71,201, forward strand.
ATATTTAAGCCAAATTGGCACCTAGCGTAGGTACTGCCTGCACTAGGTGCTATTTTTTTGATAGTACCTGCATGAAAAGTAAATCCAGCAGCGGCGGCCTGGTCTATTCCACCGACACCGGCCGCATGTGCCCGGTCTGCCGCCAGCCCATCGCCCAGTGCACCTGCGGCCAAAAGCCTGCACCCAAAACCGATGGCATCGTCCGTGTATCGCGCGAAACCAAGGGTCGGGCGGGCAAGGGCGTGACTTTGGTGAAAGGCCTGCCGTTGGATATGGCCGGTTTGACCGCCTTGGGCAAGCAACTCAAAGCCGCCTGCGGCAGCGGTGGCACGGTGAAAGAAGGCGTGATTGAAGTGCAGGGCGACCACGTTGACACCGTCATCGGACTGTTGCAGAAGCAGGGGTATGTGGTCAAGCGGGCGGGTGGGTAAGGCGCAATGGCCATCCTGACCGTTACCGCGCGCGGGCAAATGACTTTGAAAAAAGATGTGCTGCAACAACTCGGCATCCGGTCTGGTGACAAGATCCAGGTGGATTTTCTGCCGGATGGTCGGGTCGCTCTCAGAGCGGCCCAGCTTGAGTGCGCACCGGATGCCTTTGTTGGTCAACTGGTGGGGCGAAGCTCCAAGCTTGCCAGCATCGACGAAATCAACACCGCCACTGCCCAAGGCTGGGCTGGAATCAGTTGAGGGTTGGTGCTAGCGGGAGCATTTTTGAATACATAAAGCGCCCCTTTGCCATCCAGATGAGGATCGGCTTCTTCGGGTCATCTGCAAGCGATGTCATGTTGTTGGGATCATTGTCCTGAAACCAAATGTAGGTCTTGCCCTGGTGCATGGAGGGACTGCCCAAATTCCGAGTTAAAAATTCCAGCGCAGATTGGTAGTTGAGTACAGACAGTTTTTGGGCAAATTCTTGCTCTTGTTTTGACATGGCGGCCACGGCCTCCTGGTTTCTGGCAGCGGCAGATGCCATGGGATTGAACCCATACAACAGCTTATTGAGTAGGCCATCTGAGCTCTTAACATCGAAAATATCCATGAGTTCTTCGTAGTAGCCCAATGCTCGCTCACGCTCTTCCGTATCTGCGTCTTCAAATGCGGCAAATGCTGCCTTGAATTCCTCAAGTAATGGAGCTTTAGGTTCGGGCTTGTCCGCAATGGTGATAAGTCGCGTAGCAAGCGCGTTCATCAACGATTCGTAGCGGGTTTTGTCCTGTTCGTTGGGCGCTCCAGGGTAGGCACCATCGGCAAAGAATTTATCTTTCGCAATGAATGCCAAGAGTGCTTGTTTCTGCGGCTTGGCGGTTTCAGACACGGTTATCTCTCTTATCGGTTGGGCTGTGGCGAGGCTGGAAAGAAGCCAGAGTAGGGTCAGTAGTGTTTTGGTTTGAAATGTGTACATCAGCGATCCAGGACGGTCAAGCAATCGTACCCAAACACCCCGCTAGCAAACGCTCCATCACCCACGTCGCCCGCTGCGCCGTGTGCCCCATGGACGGGTGGGTATACAGCCCGTCCATGTGCTTTTGCATGTTTTCGATGTGAAAGAACTGGATGTTCTCGGGGTGGGCGATCTCGCGGCTTTGGGTGCCTGCGGCGTTGCGTAGCTGCACCGGCTGCTCACCGAAGACCGAGAAGCGGATTTCGCCCGTGCTGCCGTGGATCACCACTTCGTCCAGCGCCTGCGCCGCGCCGAAGTTCCAGTAACCTGAGCCGGTCGCGCCGCTGGCAAACTGCCACACCCCGGTGGCGGCATCGGCGGCTGCGTAGAGGGCTTGCTGGTTGGTACGAATGCCGTGGGCGGCAGAGATGTCGCCTAACAGGTGCAGCATCAAATCCAGGCCGTGGCTGGCCAGATCTTCAAAGTAGCCGCCGGGGGCGAAGGCGGGGTCGGTGCGCCAGTTGGGCGTGTGGGCCTTGTCTGCGGCGTTGGGCATGCGGGCAAAAGACCAGTGGACGTGGCGCACGTCGCCAATCTCGCCCGCTGCCAACCAGTCTTTCACCTGCGCAAAGCGCGGCAGCGAGCGGCGGTAGTAGGAGACGAACAGCGGCAGCCCGGCGGCTTCGAAGGCGGTGGTCATCTCCAGGCATGCGCGGTGGCTGGGGGCCATGGGTTTTTCCACGCAGCAGACCTTGCCTGCGGCGGCCACTTTCAAGGCGTAGAAATGGTGGCTGTCGGGCGGGGTGGCGATGTAGACGGCGTTGACCTCGGGGTCGTGGATCAATGCGTCGGCGTCCGAATACCAGCGCGGCACGCCGTGACGCTCGGCGTAGGATTGGGCCAGCGCGGCGTTGCGGCGCATCACGGCGACCAGTCGGGAACCGGCCACCTTGTTGAAGGCCGGGCCGCTTTTGAGCTCGGTGACCTTGCCGCAGCCGATGATGCCCCAGGCTAATGGGGTGTGGGTTGGGTGCATGGGGCCAGTGTAAAGTGCCCGCCATGGACTCCGATCAACTCCAACGCCTCGTCACCGTGACCATGCCCTTCGGCAAATACCAGGGCACGGTAATTGCCGATTTACCCGGCAACTACCTCAACTGGTTCGCCCGCGAAGGCTTTCCCAAAACCGATATCGGCCGATTACTAGCGTTAATGCACGAGATCGACCACAACGGGTTGTCGGAACTGCTGCGCCCACTGCGCTGAAAAAGCTGCCAAATCTGTGGTCGAACAGTGTAGGGAGATGTATGTAGCGCACCCTACAATGGCTGCCTGTATCGACACTCTCCAGGACCCCGCACTTGCAGTTTGCCTCGCCTACTTACCAAGCCGATCCGCTGGCCGATGCTACCATCGCCGACATACTGGGCGAGTGGGCCCCAGTGCCCGACACCTCCGGTATTTCCGATACCGCCGGTTCAGCAGCGTGGACGCTGGCGCACGCCGAGCAATGGTTGCGGATTGCGCAAGTCAACCGCCTCATCGGCCAGTGGCAGAGTAATGCCGATCTGGTTGGCTGGCAGGCACCAGCTGGCACCCCACCCGACATTGCCAGCGCGCTGCAAGCCTATCTGCAGTCCGCCCAGGTGCTGCCCAGCTGGGCCGACCTGGCCAAGATCCAGCGCGCCGAAGTGCTGTTCATGGACTACGGGGCTTTGTCGTGCGTGCTGCTGTTTTGCTCTAGCCTGCCGGAATGCTATGTGGTGCCGGACCTGGCCGCCGTGCTGCAAGACACTGGCCAACTGGTGCAGCGCACCGACTACCGCATTCGCGCCACCGCCGCCATGGTGTTCCCAGTGATGCTGCACGGCGGGCTGACCGATGCCAGCGGCAGCGGCGTGGCCCAGGTGCTCAAAGTGCGACTGATCCATGCGATGGTGCGCAACCTCATCTTGCGGGGCAGCCCTGCCGCCGCGCTGCAGTCCAGCACCGCCGGGCCGTTGCCCGCCTTGGAAGGGAACTCTCAGGACATGTACCAGACCTTGTTCGCCCGTGGCTGGAATACCGCGGCCGACGGCTTGCCCTGCAACCAGCAAGAGTTGGCTTATACCTTGCTCACCTTTGGCTATGTTTTTTTACGCAGCTTGCGCCGACTCGGGCTGGCACTGCCCGCGGCGGACGAGGAGGCCTATCTGCATGCCTGGAACGTGGTGGGCCATGTGCTGGGCATCGACCGCTGCCTGATGGCCGACACCATGGTGCAGGCTGAAGCTCTGTTTACCCGTTTCCAGGTGGATGGCCAGACCCACCCGGTCACGCCCGATCCGCGGCCCCACCTGGCCCTGGCCTTGATGAACGCCATGGAGCAGGCCATTCCCTGGCGGCTGGTGCGGCCGTTCCCGGTGCTGATGACGGGCTATCTGTGCGGTGCCGCCACCCTGCAGGCGTTGGGTTTGACCGGGCGGGTGGGCTGGCTGCCGCGGATGGCGTTTGCGCTGGGCATGCTGCTGGTGCGTGGCATCGACGGTGTGGTCCGCTGGGTGCTTCCCGGGTTTTCGATCGCACGCTGCATCACCCGCATACTGGGCTACCAGTTCATGGCACGGGTGCTAATGGACCAGATCCGGCCACTGAAGCTGCCGCAGCGCCTGCTGGACCAGATGGGCGGCATGATGGCGCACTGGAGCGACGACCCCCATGCACCCCGCTGGTTGAACGCGCTGGAAGACCGTTTTACGACGCGGGGCAGCTGGCGCACGCCGCCGCGCCCCATCTAGGCCAGAGGTACCTGCCATGCAAGCTCAGGCCTCCATGTTCCTTGCCCGCTGCGGGTTGCGCCCGCTTATGCATGTACTTGGGCATGGGCTTAAACGCATAGCGGCTTGGGCCGCCGTGTGCATGCTGGCGGCTGTGCCGCTGCTGGGCGGGGCCGCAGTGCTGGTGGTCGATGAAAACACGCCCCGCGTAGACCTGTGGTCGGCGGTGGAGATGCTGCCCGATCCGGGCCGTCAGATGGATATTGCGCAAGCCTTGGCCGCCACCGCCCGGTTTCAGCCGCCGCGCGGTGTCCATGCCTCGCTGGGGCTGCGCCCGGAGCCGGTGTGGCTGCGGGTACCTTTTACCCTGGCTGCATCCGCTGGTGACCGCTGGGTGATGGATGTCGATTACCCGGTGCTGAACCGTGTGGATGCCTATTTGGTACGCCAGGGCCAGATAGAGCAGCAGGTGCAGTTAGGCAACCTGCAGGTGCGTCCTGGCTACCCGCGTGCCTCGCGCTCGCACAGCATGGCCATGCAACTGGAGCCGGGCCAGAGCTACACGCTGCTGCTGCGTATCGAAACCACCGGGGCCATGCTGGTCCCCATTACCCTGAGCACGCCCGAGGCGTTTTTGGTGGCTGCGCTGCGCGAGCAGATGCTGCAGGGCATGATGGTGGGCTTGTCGCTGTGCCTGCTGGCCTACAGCCTGTCGCACTGGCTGGGGCTGCGGGACTGGGTGTTCCTGAAATATGCACTGGTGGTGACCGGCGGCTTGTTGTTTTCGCTGCTGCAGTTTGGCGTGGGTGCGCAGTATGTTTGGCCTGGCAACCTCTGGATGGAGCTGCACATGGCACCGCTGTCGGCTTTGCTGTCGGCCTGTGGATTTTTCTTGTTTTTTGAACATGTACTGGCCGGACCGGACAGGCACCGGTTTTTTAGCCGGGCCATGGAGACCGGTGCCGCACTGACATTGCTGGTGGCGCTGGTGTTTGCGCTAGACCTTATCAACACCCGCACTGTCAGCGCCTTGATTGGCGTGCTGGGCCTTGCTCCCACCTTGATGGCCTTGCCGGGGGCGTTTCGCCACGTACGCAAAGGCGATTCCATGGGCATCTATATTTTGCTCGGCGCGTTGCTGTACTTCGCCGCCGCGGCCACCATGACCGGCGTGATTTTTGGCCACGTGGCCCTGAATGCCTGGACGCAGCATTCGGTTCAACTGGCCACCCTGCTGGACACCATGCTGCTCATGCGCCTGCTGAGTCAGCGTACCAATGCTGCCCAGCACGCGGCCCGGCACGCTAACCAGGAGCGTGATGTGATGCATTCCTTGGCGCATACCGATCCGCTGACCGGTTTGCCAAACCGGCGCGGGCTGAGTGCCTCGCTGACGGCCGCACTGCCACACTGCACCATCGACAAGATCGTGGCCATTTTTGTGCTGGACCTGGATGGCTTCAAGCCGGTGAACGACCAGTACGGCCACGATGTGGGCGATGAGCTGCTGATCGCCGTTGCCGCCCGGCTGCAAGAGCTGATGCGCAGCAACGATGTGGTGGCCCGCCTGGGCGGCGATGAGTTCGTCGTCATGGCCAGCGGCCTGCACAAGGCGGAGCAGGCGCAGGACTTGGGCCAAAAGCTGCTGGATGCGTTTCGCGCGCCGTTTCAATTGGCCGTGCACCGCTGCCAGGTCGGCCTGACCATTGGGTATGCGCTGGCACCGCGCGATGGCAGCGATGCGCAAACCCTGCTCAAACGCGCCGATGCGGGCATGTACCTGGGCAAGCAGGAGGGCAAGCACTGCCTGCGGCGCATCGAAACCGCGCAGGTCGATGGCGGCCTGCTGCAAGCCTGGACCGCAGTTAACGGCGTTGCAAGTCCGCGCGCAGCTCGGCTGTAATCTGGTACGAGCGCAGCCGGGCTGCGTGGTCGTAGATTTGCGAGGTCAGCATCAGCTCGTCGGCCCCGGTCTGCTCCAAAAAGCCCTGCAAGGCCCGTCGCACCGTGTCGGGTGAACCCACCGCGGCACACGACAGCGCCTGTGCAATCATGCTGCGCTCCGGCGGCTGCAGGCGCTCGGCAAAGCCGTCCACCGGCGGCTGCAGCAGCGACGGGCGGCCGCTGCGCAGGTTCACAAAGGCCTGCTGCAGCGAGCTGAACAGAAATTGCCCCGCCGCGTCGGTATCGGCGGCAAACACGTTGAAGCCCAGCATCACGTAAGGTTTGGCGAGCTGCTTGGACGGCTTGAAGCGGGCGCGGTAGATGGCAATCGCGTTCATCAGGTCGCCCGGTGCAAAGTGCGAGGCAAAGGCGTAGGGCAGGCCTAGCTCGGCGGCCAGTTGCGCGCCAAAGGTGCTCGATCCCAAGATCCACAGCGGCACCTCCAGGCCCGCGCCCGGCACGGCGCGCAGGGTCTGGCCGGGTTCTACAGGGGCAAAGTAGCGTTGCAGCTCGACCACATCGTTGGGAAACTGCTGGGCATCGCTTTGCAGGTCACGGCGCAGGGCGCGTGCCGTGGCTTGGTCGGAGCCCGGGGCGCGGCCCAGGCCCAGGTCGATGCGGCCCGGAAACAGCGACTCCAGCGTGCCGAACTGCTCGGCAATCACCAGCGGCGAGTGGTTGGGCAGCATCACGCCCCCGGCCCCCACGCGGATGGTGCGCGTGCCTGCCGCTACATGTCCCATGACCACAGCGGTGGCCGCGCTGGCAATGCCGCGCATGCCGTGGTGCTCGGCCAGCCAGTAGCGCTGGTAGCCCCAGCGTTCGGCGTGCTGCGCCAGGTCCAGGGTGTTGCGAAACGAGTCGGCAGCGGTGCCGCCTTCGACGATGGGGGCCAGGTCGAGGACTGAAAAGGGGATCATGGTAAATCTATATAAAAAGTCGCCCCAGCGTATAATTTGTATGCGCTAGTAGCTATCAAAAAAGAAGCATTGAGGTGGTGTAGTGCGCCACCGGCATAGTTTGCAGTTGGGGGCGATTTGGCCCAGCGCAACACCACACTAATCGTTTACTGACGCACTCCAGCGGTCGCCCCAGCCGTTGCCCGCCTGGTCCAGGTCCCGGCGCTGGCGTTTGGTGGGGCGGCCATGGTCCAGGCTGTGGGCGGGTTCGGGGGCCAGGCGGCGCTGTTCGGCGGCGGCGGTACGGGCCTGCAGGCTGTCGGCGGTTTCGGCGTACAGGGCCTGGGCCACGGGGGCCGGACCACGGGCCTGGCTGATACCCACCACCTCGATGGTGCGGACCACCGGGCCCTGGCGCAGGGTCAGCAGGTCGCCGGGTTTGACCTCGCGGGCGGGTTTCACGTCCTGCCCGGCTATTTGCACCCGGCCCTTGTTGACTTCTTCGGTGGCCAGACTGCGGGTTTTATAAAAGCGTGCGGCCCAGAGCCACTTATCAATGCGTAATTTTTCCATGGTTATGTGGCACACCCCCAGGCTGCAGTGCTGCGCATCTTTCGCCAACCCCCTTGCAGGGGGCAACACCAGCAGCCTGGCAGAGCCAGTTCTGCGGTGTTTCTGGAAGGCGTGCGTTCTGGCCGACGGTGAGGGGGCGAGTGGTTATCCATAGTCACGTATTTTGAACTAACGGTAACCGGACTGTGGCATCCAGGCCTAGGTGTTGGCCCTGCTGCACCCGGTTCACCAGCGCGATGCTGCCGCCCAGGGCCAGCACGATCTCATGGCAGATGGCCAAGCCCATGCCGGAGCCGTGCTGCACGTCGCCCGCAGAAAACGGCTGGTACAGGCGCTGGGCCAGATCGGAGCTGATGCCGGGGCCGCTGTCGGCGATGCACAGGTGGGCCTGCGCTCCGTCGGCCACCAGTGCCACATCCAGCGCGCTGCCTGCCGGGGTTTGCTTGATGGCGTTGTGCAGCAGGTTGCGGGCCAGTTCGCGCAGCATCCAGTCGTGGGCGCGCACCGGGGTGGGGGTGGTGTGGATGGCGAAGTCGATGTCTTTATCGGCCAGCAAGGGCGACAGGTCGATGGCCACGGCGCGCAGCACGGCCGACCAGTCCAACACCTCGGCGTTGGCCTGCTGGCGCAGCTGCTCCACCTTGGCCAGGGCCAGCATCTGGTTGGCCAGCACGGCGGCGCGGTCTACGGTGGCGTTGATTTCCAGCAGTGCCTGGCGCGGTTCCACGTCATTGCGCAGGGCCGACTGGACCTGGGTTTTCAGCACCGCCAGCGGCGTGCGCAGCTGGTGGGCGGTGTCGCGCACAAAGCGTTTTTGGTGGTCCAGCAGATGCTGCAGGCGGCGCATGACGTGGTTGGTGGCATCCACCAGCGGCAGCAGCTCGCGCGGTGCATCCAGGGCGCTGAGGGGGGTGAGGTCGTTTTCCTGGCGGGCCTGCAGGGTCTGGCTCAAGCGGCGCACCGGGTGGGTGGCGCGCTGCACCACCAGCACCACCACCAGCGCGATGAAGGCCACCAGCCCGGCCTGCCGCCACAGGGTGTCGAGCAGAATCTGCCGCGCCAGGGTGTGGCGCAGCTCCAGCGTTTCGGCTACCTGGATGACGGCCATGCCGCGCCCGTCGCTGGTGGCCACGGGCTGCAGCAGCACGGCCACGCGCACCGGTTCGCCGTTGACGTGGTCGTCGTAAAAGTCCACCAGGGCGGCGTAGGCCGGTTTGGCGGGGATGGTGCCGCGCCAAAACGGCAGCACGGCATAGCCCGACACCATCTCACCGCGCAGGCTGGACACGCGGTAATAGATATTGCTTTTGTTGTCGGCCTCGAAGGCTTCCAGGGCCGAATACGGCACGGTGGCGTGCAGCACGGCGGCTTCGTCGTAGCCGTCCACGTCCAGCAGCTCGCCGATCGATTTGGCCGAGGCCAGCAGGGTGCGGTCGTAGGCGGTGGTGACGGCGGCCAGCGCCTGCTGGTACAGGCTGACGGTGTTGATGCCGACCACGGCGATGACCGGCAGCAGAATTCCCAGCAGCAGGGTGCGGCGCAATGAGCGAACGGGTTGGACGGGTTGGACCATCATCCCTCGGCCTTCAGCAGATAGCCCAGGCCGCGCAGCGTCATCAGCCGCACGCCAGTGTTGGCCAGCTTTTTGCGCAGCCGGTAGGCTATCACTTCGATGGCTTCAAATTGCACCTCTTGCGCGCCGGGAAAGACCAGCTCAAACAGCCGCTCCTTCGTGACCGCGTGGCCGGGCTGGGCCAGTAGCGGGCGCAGCAGGGCCAGCTCGCGCGGGCTGAGGTCCATGGCCTGGTCACGGTGGTAGACGGCGCCGCTCTCTTTTTCATAGCGCAAGGTGCCGACGCTAATTGCGCTGGAGGCCGATTTTTCTTCAAAGTCCCCTGCAGTGTCTGCACTGCGCCGGGCCAGGGCGCGCAGCCGGGCTTCCAGCTCTTCCAGGTCAAACGGCTTGGGCAGGTAGTCGTCGGCCCCGGCGTTCAGGCCCAGCACCTTGTCGCCGACCGTGCCGCGCGCGGTGAGGATCAGCACGGGGGTGCGCATGCCCGCTTTGCGGGCGGCGGCCAGCACCTGCAGGCCGTCCATACCGGGCAGGCTCAGATCCAGCAGCACCACGTCGGGCGGCGACTCCAGCCACAGAGCCAGGGCCTCGCGGCCATCGCCGCAGGCCTGGATGCGCATATGGCGGCGGCCAAGGGCCCGGACCAGGGTGGTTTGCATGGCGGGATCGTCTTCGACAAGGAGTAGGCGCATAGGCCGACATTAGACCGTGAACAAGCTACTAGCATTTCCCCTAGTAGCTTTCGACAGCGAACTGACAGGCAGGCCTTGCATGATCACGCCATGAGGACTTACGCAGCGCCCTCTGTGTCGCCCGCTGGGCGTACAGAGGGTCTTGCGAAAGTCCTGACTATTCCAAATTACCAGGAAACTGCGATGCGCCGTGCTGAATTCTTAAAGTCGTTGGCCATGCTGGCCGCTGCCGGAACCTTGCCCTTGGCCGCCCGTGCCGGGGCCAATATCAAGATGATGATCCCCGCCAACCCTGGCGGCGGCTGGGACACCACCGGCCGGGCGCTGGGCAAGGCCATCACCGACTCGCAGGCGGCAGACACCGTCAGCTTTGACAATAAGGGCGGTGCCGCCGGTGCGCTGGGGCTGGCCCAGTTTGTCAGCGGCAGCAAGGGCGACCCGAATGCGCTGTTGGTGATGGGCGCGGTCATGCTCGGCGGCATCATCACCGGCAAGCCGCCGGTCAGCCTCAGCCAGGCCACGCCGCTGGCGCGCCTGACCAACGAGTACAACGTGTTCGTGCTGCCGACCAACTCGCCTTTCAAAACCATGAAGGACGTGGTTGAGCAGCTCAAGAAAGACCCCGGCAGCGTGAAGTGGGGCGGCGGCTCTCGCGGCTCCACCGAGCACATTGCGGCGGCCATGATCGCCCGCGAAGTCGGTGTCGATCCGGCCAAGATCAACTACGTGGCCTTTCGGGGCGGCGGCGAGGCCACGGCGGCTATTTTGGGCGGCAACGTCACGGTGGGCGGCAGCGGCCTGAGCGAGTTCTCCGAATACATCAAGACCGGCAAGATGCGGGCGATTGCCATGACCTCGGGCACGCGCATGAAGGGCGTGGACGTGCCCACGCTGAAAGAGCAAGGCATCAACGTCGAAATCGGCAACTGGCGCGGCGTGTACGGCGCGGGCGGCATCACCCCCGAGCAGCGCAAGGCCTTGACCGAGATCGTGCTCAAGGCGGTCAAGTCCAAGTCCTGGGCCGAGGCTGTCGAGAAAAACGGCTGGACCCCGTCGGTCATCTCCGGTGCCGAGTTCGAGAAGTTTGTCGATGACGACTTCGCCAGCCTGCGCGCCACCATGGTCAAGTCGGGCATGGTGTAAGCCACCATGGCATTGGCAGTCAAAAATCCCCAGACCTGGATCGGGCTGGGCACGCTGGCCGTGGGCGCGGCCATGGCCTGGGGGGCCACCGGTATCAGCTCCGATGCCGGGTACGCGGGTGTGGGCCCGAACTTTCTACCCTGGGTGGTGTCGCTGGCTTTGGCGCTGTTTGGCGTGTGGCTGGTGTGGGAGGCGGGCAGCGGCGGCTTTCGCTCCATGGAAGAAGCCTCGGGGGCCGCGCGGGCCGACTGGTCGGCTTTTGTCTGGGTGTCGGTGGGCATTTTGGCCAACGCCGCGCTCATCACCACCATCGGCTTTATTTTGAGCTGCACCCTGTGCTTTGTACTGGCGGTGCGCGGCTTCAAGTCGGCAGAGGGGCGCAGAGACGCATCGCTGCGCAGCTGGGCCAAAGACGCGCTGGTGGGCGCGGCCATCGCCGCCCCGGTGTATTGGATGTTTAGCAAATTGTTGGCCATTAACTTGCCGGGCCTGACACACACGGGGTGGTTGTGATGGATGTTTGGAACCTGCTTTTACAAGGCTTTGCCACGGCGGGAACGCCGGTCAATCTGCTCTGGGCCCTGCTGGGCTGCACCCTGGGCACCGCCATTGGCGTGTTGCCTGGCATCGGCCCGGCCACTGCTGTGGCGATGCTGCTGCCCATCACCGTCAAGGTGGAGGCCACGGCCTCGATGATCTTCTTTGCGGGCATCTACTACGGCGCGATGTACGGCGGCTCGACCACCTCCATCCTGCTCAACACACCGGGCGAATCCGGCTCCATGGTCACCGCCATGGAGGGCAACAAAATGGCCAAAAACGGCCGTGCCGGTGCGGCGTTGGCTACGGCGGCCATCGGCTCGTTTGTGGCGGGCACCATCGCCACCGTGCTGGTCACGCTGTTTGCGCCGCTGGTGGCCACCTACGCGGTGCGCCTGGGCCCACCGGAATACTTCATGCTGATGCTGCTGGCCTTTACCACCGTGAGCGCCGTGCTGGGCAAGAGCACGCTGCGCGGCCTGACCTCGCTGTTCATCGGCCTGGCCATGGGCTTGGTGGGGCTGGACCAGATCACCGGCGCGGCGCGCTACACCGGCGGCGTGTCGGAACTGATGGACGGGCTGGAAGTTGTGCTGATCGCCGTGGGTCTGTTTGCCGTGAGCGAGGCCTTGTACAACGTGATGTACGAGGGCCGCACGGTGGAAACCGCCAACCCCATGAGCCGGGTGCACATGACGGCCAGCGAATGGAAGCGCTCCTGGCCGGCTTGGTTGCGCGCCACCTGCATCGGCTTTCCGTTTGGCACCATTCCGGCCGGTGGCAGCGAGATCCCGACTTTTCTGAGCTACGCGGTGGAGAAAAAAATCTCCAAGCACAAGTCCGAATTTGGCACCACCGGCGCAATTGAGGGCGTGGCAGGCCCCGAGGCGGCCAACAACGCGGCCATCACCGCTACGCTCATCCCGCTGCTGACCCTGGGCATTCCCACCTCCAACACGGCGGCGATTTTGCTGGGCGCGTTCCAGAACTACGGCATCCAGCCCGGCCCGCAGCTGTTCGACACCAATGCCAACCTTGTCTGGGCGCTGATTGCCTCGCTGTACATCGGCAACGTGATGCTGCTGATCTTGAATCTGCCGCTGGTGGGCCTGTGGGTCAAGCTGCTGAAGATCCCCAAGCCCCAGCTGTACGCGGGCATCCTGATCTTCGCCACGGTGGGTGTGTACGGCATGCGCCAGAGCGCGTTCGACCTGGTGCTGCTGTACGGCATTGGCCTGCTGGGCGTGGTGATGCGGCGCTACGACTTCCCCACCGCCCCGGTGGTGGTCGGCATGATCCTGGGCCCGCTGGCCGAGGCGCAAATGCGCAACGCGCTGTCCATCGGCGAAGGCAAGTGGACGGTTTTCCTGGAACGCCCCATGTCGCTGATCTTGTTGGTGGTGGTGCTGTCGGTGCTGCTGCTGCCCCGGATGCTGAAGATGCTGGGGGCTCGCAAGGCGTTGGCCTAGAACCATTTGCTATAAAGATAGTAGCTGCTAGCGCAGTTTTTATATGCGCTAGTGGCCTATTTCATGCATAAAAAAGCCGCATCGCTGCGGCTTTTTTTGTGTGGCTAGGAAGCCGATTATTTCAAATGCTTGCCGATCAGGCCGGCCATTTCGAACATCGTGACTTCGTCTTTGCCGAACACGGCCTTGAGCTTGGCATCGGACTTGATGTTGCGCTTGTTGGCGGGGTTTTGCAGGTTTTGCTTTTTGATGTAGACCCACAGCTGCTTGACCACTTCGGTACGGGGCAGGGGTGCCGCGCCGACGACCGCAGCCAGTTCTTTGCTGGGGGTCAGGGCCTTCATGAAAGCCGCGTTGACGGCGCGCGCTGGAGCAGCAGCAACCTTCTTGGCGGGGGCGGTCTTGACCGCTACTTTGGTGGCCGGTGCCGTGGTGGCGGGGGCCTTGGCTGCAGGAGCAGCTTTCTTTGCAGGAGCAGCAGATTTTGCTGGGGCTTTTTTTGCAGTTGCCATGATGTTCAGTCCTTGTTGGAGTTAGGTTCACACCAGCGAAAAACGTCGTCTTCACCGGCAGACCACGATGCTAATGGAGAAAAAACCGGTTTCCTATAGACCGAGCAACTTTTTCGCACCTGTGGGCCGTCTTTTCATTGGTAAATGGCCTTGGGAACCCTGGTTTTCAGTGCCTGCGCGATTTTTGCCCCGCCACCAGGATGCAAACCACCCCCAGCAGGATCACTGCACAGGCCCGCCATTCGCGTGCTGTCACCACTTCTCCGGCCAGCACCACCCCCAAAAACAGCGCAATCAAGGGGTTCACAAACGCGTAGCTGGTGGCCAGCGCGGGCGTGGCGTGGGCCAGCAGATACAGGTAGGCGCTGAAGGCCACCAGCGAACCGGCCACCACCAGGTACAACCAGGCCGCAGTCGCTGCGGCCGTAGGGGGCCAAGCAGGTTGCTCGCCCAAGGCCAGGGACACCAGCAGCAGCGCCGCGCCGCCGCACAGCATCTCGCTGGCAAAGCCCACCGGCCCCTTGGCCAACGGCAGCCGGGTGGTGGACAGCACCGAGCCCAGCGACCAGGCCAGTGTGGCCCCGGTGATGCACAGCAGCCCCACGGGCGCGGCCGCAAAGCTGGCCCCCTGCACCAGCAGGCCCACGCCGACCAGCCCGGTGGCCATGCCCAGCAGCTCCAGCCGGGTAGGGCGCTGGCCAAACAGCAGGCCCCAGCCGCAGGTCAGCATCGGCACCACGGCGATGAAGGTGGCGATCAGCCCCGAGCCGATGTGCAGCGAGGCCTGCGCCGTCAGACCCATGCCGCCGCCCAGCATCAGCACACCGATCACCAGCGCGTTGCGCCACTCCCGGCCGCTGGGCATCGCCTGGCCGCGCGCCAGCAGCCAGGCCATCAGCAGCCCGCCCGCCGCCAGAAAGCGCGTGCCCATCTGGAAAAACGGCGGAAAACTCGGCAGCGCCAGGTGGATGGCCAGGTAGGTAGAGCCCCAAATCAGGTAGCAGGCCAGCAGGGCGGGTAGCAGCAGGGCGTTGGGGCGGACGGGGAGAGATGCAATGTGTGGCATGGCCATGATCTTAGGTAGACATTCGCGTTACCACCATGCAAGATTGCTGTAAAAATAGTTGCTTAGCCTTTACTTTTAAATTGATTCAGCATGTTGACCGAAGTTACAGAGTTGGATGCCTGCGATGACCGTATCCTGGGCGAGCTGCAGCGCGATGCGCGCATCACCATGGCCGAGCTGGGGCGGCGGGTGCACCTGAGCCAACCGGCGGTGACCGAGCGGGTGCGCAAGTTGGAGAGCAGCGGGGTCATCAAGGGCTACCGCGCCGAGCTGGACCTGGCGCGGCTGGGCTATGGCATCCGCGCCATCATCCGCGTGGCCCGGGCCGAGTACGCCCGGGTGGTCAAGCTGATCGAACAAACCCCCGAGGTGCTCAATGCCTACAACGTCACCGGCGAAGACAGCTGGGTGCTGGAAATTGCCGTGATCGACGTGCGGCATCTCGACGTGGTGGTCAGTAAATTTTGTATCCTTAGCTCTACCTCAACCTCCATCGTGCTGAACGCCCCGCGTGAGAACGCGCTGGTGCTGCCAGCAAGGCGGGAATCCCCACCACCTTCATCCTTATCCATTACCAAGGCGACCCCCAAATGACCGCTACGACCCCGGATTTCTCCACCTGCGACCTGTGCGACGCACACAAGAGCGACCTTACCGGCGTGTTCCGCGTGCTGGCCCCGGCGTTCCGCGACTTTGGCGGCAGCAAAACATTCAGCGGCCAGGTGTTCAACGTGCAGTGTTTTGAAGACAACTCCCTGGTCAAGGCCGCGCTGGACACCCCGGGTAAAGGCCGGGTGCTGGTGGTGGGCGGTGGCGGTTCGCTGCGCCGGGCCTTGCTGGGCGGCAACCTGGGTGCCGCCGCCGTGGCCAATGGCTGGGCCGGTGTGGTGATCGACGGCTGCGTGCGTGACGTGGCAGAGCTGGCCGCGCTGCAGATTGGTATCCGCGCCTTGGCCGCCGTGCCCATGCCCACCGAGAAGCGCAACCAGGGCCAGAGCAATGTAGCGGTGCACATCCAGGGCACCTGGGTGATGCCGGGCGAATGGCTGTATGCCGACGAAGACGGCATGGTGGTGGGGGCCAAGGCACTGGTGTAACGGCTTGCTACATAAAAAATAGCTGCTTATGCTCGCTGTACAAGCACATTCGGCCTATTCCTTATAAATTCTCTCAAGGCAGCCCGAACCCTTGTAGCGCCTCGCGCATCCAGTCGATGAAGACCCGGGTGCGGGTAGGCAGCAGCCGGGCGTGGGGCAGCACCAGGCTCAGGGGCCGGGGCGGCGACTCGAAGTCTTCCAGCAGTATCTGCAGCCTCTGGTCTGCCAGGTAGGGCGCCACCTGGTACGACAAAAACATGCCCACGCCCACACCGGCCACGCAGGCCTCTACGGCGGGGGCGATCTGGTTGAAATCCAGGTTGCCGCTGACGTTGATGCTGAACGGGCGGCCTTTGTCGCCTTTGTCCCCCCTGTCGATGAACGGCCCCCAACTGGGGGTGTTGCCGGTGCGGCGCACGCAGTTGGCCTGTAGCAGGTCTTTGGGGTGCCTGGGTATCCCGGCGCGCGCCAGGTAGCCGGGGCTGGCCACCACCACGCGGCGGATATGGCCCAGGGTGTGCGCCACCAACGACGAGTCCTCCAGCGGGCCAATGCGGATGCCCACGTCGATGCCTTCTTCCAGCAGGTTCACCACCCGGTCGTACAGCAGCACGCTGCAGCGCATCTGCGGGTAGCGCTGCACAAAGCGCGTCACGGCCGGGGCCACATGCATCTGGCCGAACTGAACCGGCGCGGTGATGGTGAGCTGGCCCGCAGGTTCGCGGGCATCGGCCCTCAAAGAAGCCTCCGCCTCCTGCAAGCTGGCCAGTAGCTGGCGGCAACTGTCCAGATGGCGGCGGCCTTCCTCAGTGAGGGCGATGCGCCGTGTAGTGCGCTGGAATAGGCGCACGCCCAGGTCTGCCTCCAGCGCCGCCAGCGCACGCACCACGGCAGGCAGCGACGTACCCATCGCCAGCGCGGCGGCGGTCAGGCTGCCCTGGTCGGCAATCTGCACAAAGGTCTGCATGGCTTTGAGTTTGTCCATGCGGTGCATATTAATCCGTTATGTGGAGTAGTTAAATGCATTCCAGGCCATTTATCTCTGCAGGTGGAATAAACACAATGCATCCCTCTGCAAGCTTTTTAGAAAGAACACCATGTCCATCACGCTCTACCGCCATGCCGTCTCTGGCCACGCCCACCGCGTGCAACTCATGCTGTCGCTGCTGGACCTGTCCTGTGAGCTGGTGGACATCGACCTGCTGGCCGGGGCCCACAAAGCCCCGGCGTTTCTGGCCCTGAACGCCTTTGGCCAGGTGCCGGTGCTGCAGGATGGCGATGTCACCCTGGCCGATTCCAACGCCATCCTGGTCTACCTGGCCAGCCGCTACGCCCAGCCCGGCACCTGGCTGCCCACCGAGCCGGTGGCGGCTGCACAGGTGCAGCGCTGGCTGTCGGTGGCGGCCGGTCCGCTGGCCTTTGGTCCGGCCGTGGCGCGGGTGATCCAGCTATTTGCACGGCCCACCGACCCGTCGGAGGCCATCCAGCGGTCTACCCAGCTGTTCGGCGTGGTGGAGGCGCATCTGCAGCAGTCCGACTACCTGGTGGGCCACACGCCGACGATTGCCGACATCGCCCTCTACAGCTACACCGCCCATGCGCCCGAAGGCAATGTTTCGCTGGAGCCATACCCCCAGCTGCGCGCCTGGCTGGCCTGCATCGAGGCCTTGCCGGGTTTTGTGCCCATGGTGCGCAGCCGCATTGGGTTGCGCGCATGACAGCCGCCTTCCACGCAGGGGAGGTCGCCCTGCAGCAGCGCGCAGGCGTGGCCCAGCGCATGGCCGAAGTGGGGCCGCGCGTCATCCGCAGCTTCATGCCAGACCAGCACCGCGACTTCTTCGCCCAGTTGCCCTTTGTGGTGCTGGGCAGCGTGGATGCGCTGGGCCAGCCCTGGGCCTCTGTGCTGGCCGCGTCACCAGGCTTCATCCGCTCGCCCGATGCGGCCCGGCTGCGGGTGCAGGCCCTGCCTGCCGCGTCCGACCCATTGGCGCGTAATTTGGCCGAGGGCGCGTCCATCGGCATGCTGGGCATAGCCCCCCACACCCGGCGACGCAACCGCGTGAATGGCCGCGTGACTACGCTGGACGGCAAGGGTTTTGGCCTGGCGGTGGAGCAGAGCTTTGGCAACTGCCCCAAATACATCCAGGCCCGCGAGCCGGTGGTCGTGGGGCCTGCCGACCAAGCGGCGGCCATCGTGGGCACGCAACTCGACGCCGCCGCCCTGAGCCTGGTGCAGGAGGCCGACACTTTCTTCATCGCCAGCGCCCATCCCGGCGCAGGGCAAGATGGAGACCACGGTGTGGACGTATCGCACCGCGGCGGCAAACCCGGCTTTGTGCGGGTGGACGTGGATGCCGCAGGCCAGCAGTGGCTGACCGTGCCGGATCTGGTGGGCAACTACTTCTTCAACACCCTGGGCAATCTGCTGCTGCAGCCGCAGGCGGGCCTGCTGTTCATCGACTTTGCCAACGGCGACCTGCTGCATGTTGCCGTACGTGCCGAGATTATTTGGGACGGTCCCGCGCTGGCCCGCTACCCCGGTGCCCAGCGGCTGCTGCGCCTGCAGGTACAGCAGGTGCTGCGCCGACCTGCGGCTCTGGCGCTGCGTTGGGGGAATGCGCAGTTGTCGCCTGCATTGGAAGCTACGGGGGGGTGGTGGTGACAGGGGCCGGCGTGCGCGACGGCAATGTCGCCAGCGCCACGCCCAGCAGCGCCACGCCAAAGGCCAACAGCTGCAGGGCACCCAGGGTTTCACCCAGCACCAGCACGCCGGTCAGCGCGGTGAAGATGGGCAGCAGCACGCTGTACACCCCCGCCTGCGCGGCGGGCACCACGCGCAGGCCGGTCATCCACAGCCACACGGTGCCGATGCTGGCGGCCATGGCGTAGAACACCAGCAGCAGCCAGATGCCGGGGTGCACGCTGGCAAACGGGAACGACAGCGCCAGGTACAAGCCCATGGGGGTCATCAGCACCAGACCCCAGAGGTTGATGAGCGCGCTGATGCGTTTGGGCCCCAGGCTGCCGGTGAGCTTTTTGCCGATCACCGCGTAGGCTGCCTCGCACAGCACCGCGCCAAACACCAGCAGATTGCCCCATAGCTGGTTTTTTGCAGCCAAATCGGCATCTGGCGCAGGTAGTGTCTGCACAAGCTGCTCTGATTTCGATAGTGCCAGCAGCGCAATGCCCAGAACGCCGCAGGCAATGGCCGCCCAGGTGCGCAAGGTGATGCGTTCGCCCAGCAGCAGCCAGCCCAGCAGAGCCACAGAAGCCGGTATCGCCGCCAGAATCACCCCGGCTGACACCGCGCTGGTCAGGCCCATGCCGTACAGCATGCAGATCGAAAACAAGAAGTTGCCCAAAAACGATTCCAGAAACACCAGCCAGCGGGTGTGGGTGGACATGGGGCCCTCAGAGGCGGGCTTTTTCAGCCAGGGCAGCATGGCGATGGCCGCAATGCCAAAGCGCAGCCAGGCCAGCAAAAACACCGGCAAGGCCGCCACCAAGGGTTTGCTGAGCGCAACGTACACGCCGACCAGGGCCATGCCTGCAGCCAGACACAGGCGGGCGGTGAGGGGGGATGGGTGGAACATTGTTTTATCGTTTTGATAGCTGCCAGCGCAGACTGCGCTTGCGCTAGAGGCCTAAAAGGCTTGAAAAGTCAGGTGGCCAAAAATGCGCTAAACCCGTCCAGCAGGCGCTGCACATCCGTCTGCGTGGTAGCGGGCGACACCAGCAGCATGGTGTGGAAAGGGGTGAGCAGCACGCCCCGGTTCAGCAGAAACAGGTGCAGCAGGGCATCCAGCGCGGGCTGGCTGGTGGCATGCACTTCGGCAGCGTTGCGCGGGGGGGCGGCGGTGAATTGCAGCTCCATGCGGGCACCGAGCTGGGTGACGGTCCAGCCCAAATAGTGGGTGGCAATCACGGCACGCAAGCTAGCCGCCAGCGTGTCGGCCAGCGCCAGCATGGGGGCGTAGGTGGTGGGCGTGTGCAGGTGCGTCAGGGCGGCGTGCAAGGCGGCGATGGTTAGCGCATTGCCTGCCAGCGTGGTGCCGATGCCGCTGTGGCCTTCAGGCGCAGCCTGCTTCGCGTCTCGCATGCGTTGGGCCAGTGCGTCGGTAAATCCATACACGGCACACGGCAGGCCGCCCGCCACGGCCTTGCCGATGACCAGCAGGTCGGGGGCTAAACCGTGTACCTTGGCGTAGCCGCCGCAGCCGGTAGACAAGGTGTGGGTTTCGTCCAGCGCCAGCAGCGTGCCGTAGCGCTGGCACAGGGCCTGGGCGGCCGCCCAAAAGCCAGGGTCTGGCAGTACCAGGCCGCAGTTGGTCAGCGCTGGCTCGGCTAGCAGGCAGGCTACCTGGCGGTCGGCCAGGGCGGCTTCCAGTGCGGCCAGATCGTTGAAGGGCACGATGCGGGTAAAGGCGGCGTGGTTATGCACATTGCCCAGCACCGAGGGGCGGGGCACGGTGGTGCTGCCTTGCAGATCGACTAGGGTGTCGTCTACCGCGCCGTGGTAGCAGCCGTCAAACACCAGCAACTGGGGCCTTTGGGTGACGGCCCGCGCCCAGCGCAGCACAAAGCGGTTCGCGTCGCTGGCGGTCAGCGCCATTTGCCACTGCGGCAGGCCAAAGGTGGCGGCCAGCAGTGCGCCGACCTGGGCGGTTTGTACCGAAGGCAGCATGCTGGTCAGCCCGCGCGCCGCCTGCTGGGCAATGGCCTGCGCTACCGGTGCCGGGCTGTGGCCAAACATGGCACCGGTGTCGCCCAGGCAGAAGTCGCTGTAGACCAACCCGTCGGCGCAGGTGAGCTGCGCGCTCTGGGCCTGTTGCACGCACAGGCTGGTGGGGCTGGGCCAGTCGCGCATCCAGTGCAGCGGCACACCAAACAAGAAGTGCTGCGCCGCCTGGGCGGCCAGGGCCATGGAGCGCGGGTGGGTGGCGGTGAAGCGCTGGGTTTCGGTGGCGAAGCGCTGGGCCAATGCGGCCGAGGTCAGGGCGGGGTGGATCGTCGTCATGGGCCCCATTGTTGCAGCGCCTGGTAGCTTGGGCTACCTGGCGCAAAGCGTGCTTGTGTTACGTTTGGATGCAATTTAACCCCTGATGACTGGAGTTTTCCCATGCGCGAGCGAATTTTTGGCGGTGTGGCACCGGGCCTGGGTGCCTGGACCTGCCTGGCCTGTGCCCTGCTGTTGCAAGGCTGTGACAGCCCCCCTGCGACGATCAAGATTGGGGTGGCCCAGCCGTTGACGGGCAACCTGGCCCCGCTGGGGCAGGATTTGCTCAACGGGGTCACGCTGGCGGTGGAGGAGATCAACAAAGAGGGGTTCAAGGTCAACGGCCATCCGGTCATGCTGGAGATCGTGGCGGTGGACGACCGGGCCAATGCCGACACCGGCAAAGAGGTGGCTCACCAACTGGTAGACGCAGGCGTGGTGGCGGTGATTGGCGACCTGAATTCGGGCGTGAGCATTGCCGCCGCGCCCATCTACGCCGCCAAAAACATTGCGCAGATGGCGATTTCCACCAACCCCAAGTTCACCGCGCTGGGCTTACCCACCACCTTCCGGCTGGTGGCCAATGACACCATGCAGGCCAAAGCGATCGGCAGCTATTCCGCGTCCCAGTTCAAAGGCAGCAAATACGCCTTGCTGGACGACGGCACGCCCTATGGCAAAGACCTGGCGGCAGGCGCGGCGGCCCAGTTGTTGGCCGCCAAGAAAGAGATTGTGCTGGCGCAGTCGTTTGACGACAAAACCACCGCTTTCGACGAACTGGCCGCCCAGCTCAAAGCCGCCGGGGCGGAAACCGTGGTCTCCACGCTCAACGACTTCCAGATGCTGGCGCTGCTGGAGTCGTTGAAGAAAATCAACTACACCCAGATCGCCTTGCTGGGCAGCGACACCAGCAAAACCACGCTGATGCTCAAGGGTGGAGGCGCGGGCGCGGAGCAGGGCCTGTTCACCACCTCGCCGATCCAGGAGGCGCGCGAGTTCTCGGCCGGCCCGGCCTTTCTGGACAAGTACCGCGCCAAATTCAAGATTGAACCGGCCTACGCAGGCCACTACACCTACGACGCTACGTATGTGCTGGCGGCGGCCATCCGCCGCACCAAGTCGGGCAAACCGGCGGACATCGTGGAACAGCTGCGCAAGATCGACGGCTACGCCCCGGTCACCGGATCCATGAAATGGGATGCCAAAGGCGAGCTGCGCTACGGCGTGATTGGCGTCTACCGGGCGCGCGGCGGGGCCTGGGAACTGCAAATGCGCTCGGATGTTTGGTAGAGAAGAGTCTTAAGTTTTTCCCCCAAATGGGGGATGAGCCAACAGACGATGCCTTGGGCTGCGTCTATCGTACGTGGGTCATCCAAGACCAACGCAAGGAGATGCAATGCCCACATACCGAAGCCGCAGCGGCTGCGCTGCCCCCGTTGCGGGAAGCGTGCGCGCCCCATCTGCCGACGTGTGCAGCGACTTTTGTGCTGTCGCCCCTAGCCCTGAACTCAAGGCCCAACTCAACAACGACAAGGCCATGGTGCAAACGGCGCAACAAACCGCGGCACATTTGCTGGAGGCTGCCACGGGCATCCGCAGTGTTGCCGGTACCGGCAACACTGCGTACGGGGCAGGGGCGATGGGCATGGCGCAGCCCTTTGTCGATGCCAGCCTGCGCCCCCACCTGGATGGCAGCCCGGTTTACGACCACAGTACCGACCTGCAGCAGCGTATGGTCCGCGGCGACCGCGATGCCAAGCGGGCGTTTGATGCGCCTGTACCCCGATGAAAATTCCGATGAAGCTGCAGCCCGAGCACCCTGGCACCGAGATGGCACCCGGTGTGGTCTTGGTACTGGCCCACGCCAGCGATGCCGGTGCGGCCTCGGTGGCGGCTTCGGTGCGCAATCTGCTCAACGGCACACCGATTGAGGTGTGGACCGTACGGCCCGAAAGCCTGAGCCTGGCCGCCTGGTCGCACACCGTAGACGCGCGCGGCTGCGCCCACACCCGCCTGGTGCTGCCGGGCCGCCCGGCGTTGCACAGCGCGCAGATCCGTGCCGTGTTCAACCGCATCCAGCACCTGCCGGTGCCCCAGTTCAGCCAGGCCCACCCCAAAGACCGCGACTACGCCGCCATGGAGCTGCAGGCCCTGGTGCTGAGCTGGCTGGCCGCCTGTGGCGACTGCGTGGTGCAGCCGCTGCGCGGCCAGCCCTGGCTGATACCGCAGCTGCCCTTGCTGCACTGGGCCAGTGCCGCTGCCCGCTGCGGCCTGCCGGTGGCCACCCGCGATACTGCTGCCGCCCCCGGCCCCTGGGATGCCACCGTGCTGGTGGCGGGCACGCTGTCCACCGGCATCCTGGCCGGTCGGCTGGGCGTGGCCTGCGTGGCCACGGCGCAAAACCTGGGCTTTATGCTGCTGGAGTTTCGATTCAACCGGGGGGCTGGTGGGGCCCTGCTGGTCGATGTCAGCCCCCATCCCGCATTGAGCGACCTGGAAGACATCGACGCGGTGGCCCGCTGCCTTGCCGATCTGGCCGAGCGCATCCTGGTTGAAGAACCCGCATGATCCTCGTCTACGGCCACGGCGATGACCCTCCCATCGAGCGCATCTTGGCCGCACTGCACACCGCAGGCGCGCAGTACCAGTTCCTCGACATTGCCGCCCTGGCCCAGGCCGCGCTGCACCTGCAGGTCGGCCCCCACGGCATGGCGGGCGAGCTGGTGGTGGCCGGTGCATGCACCGCGCTGGCCGACATCCGCGCCGTCTACGCCCGCCCGCTGGAGCCCGCTGCGGCCGACCTGGCTGAGCCCGCCCAAAGGCACGTCCTGGCGCTGCACCGCCAACTGGTCGAATGGCTGGACGTGGCCCCGGCACGCGTCGTCAGCCGCCCGGCGGCCATGCAGGCCAATGCGTCCAAGCCGCTGCAGGCCCAGTGGATTGGCGAGGCCGGGTTTTTGGTGCCCCCCACGCTGGTTACGTCCGACGAGGCCGAAGTCCGCGCGTTTCAAAAAACCCATGGCCGCGTGGTGTTCAAGTCGATCAGCGGCATCCGCTCCATCGTTACCGAACTGGACGACACCTGGCTGTCGCGCATGCACCGCCTGGCCCAGCTGCCCACCCAGTTCCAGGCCCATGTGCCGGGCGTGGACGTGCGCGTGCACGTGGTCGGCCAGCAGGTGTTGGCGGCCCAAATCACCTGCGATGCCACCGACTACCGCTACGCCCACCGCAGCGGTGCCGCCCCCCAGGTGGTTGCCACCACGCTTCCCCCCGCCGTGGCCGCCCAGTGCGTCGCCATGTCCCAGGCCATGGGCCTGCCCCTGAGCGGCATCGACCTGCGTCTGCGCCCCGATGGCCAGTACGTGTGTTTCGAGGTGAACCCGATGCCGGCCTTCAGCTACTTTGAAGCGGAGAGCGGTTTGCCGATTGCGGCGGCGCTGGCGGACTTATTGATGGAATTTACATAAAAAACGGCTTTTGCGCAGATTCTGCCTACGCGAGATGCTCTTTAAATCATAGTAAATGGTGCGGTGTTGCACCGCAGTGGCGCTAGGGCACCAGGGGTGTGCCCGCCGCCGCGCAGATGCGGTGCATGGTTGGCCCACCGGCCATGCCACCATAGCCCATTGCCCTCTGAAAACCTCCTTTTCCAATACCTGGCACCGAATTTGCATGCATCTCCAACGCGGGGGCAGCCACACTGGATTGCTTCTACAAATGACCGCTAGGGTTCCGGCTGCTTGATGTTCAAGCGGTGTCTGGTCCGAGAGCAGTCGGCCAGCAGCGGCCCATACCACTGCAGGCTCCACGGCGGGACAAAAGCCCGGGAGGTTCACTTCGTAATCGAGGTGGTCTCCCGCATTTGTCTTTTAACCTGGAGTTTCGCCATGTCTTCTTCTACTTCTTTCCGTTTCTTTTCGCTTTCCCGTGCGTTCAAACACCGCGTCGTCGGTGCTTTGCTGGTCGGCGTGGCGGCGGCTGGCATCACCACGCCCGCTGCCGCCGAAATCAAGGTCGGCGTGTCCGACTGGCCGGGCTGGGTGGCCTGGTATGTGGCCGAGCAAAAGGGCTTCTTTAAAAAGAACGGGGCCGACGTCAAGCTGGTCTGGTTTGCCAACTACACCGATTCCATCGGCGCGCTGTCGTCGGGCCAGCTCGATGCCAACTCGCAAACCTGGTCCGACACCCTGGGCCCGCTGGCCAAGGGCTTGCCGCTGAAGGCTATTCTGGTCAACGACAACTCGGCCGGGAACGACGCGCTGATGGTTGGCCCCAAAATCACTTCGTTCGCCCAGCTCAAGGGCAAGAAAGTGGCGCTGGAGCAGTTCAGCATTTCGCACTTTGTGCTCGCCACGGCGCTGGCCAAGAACGGCATGAAGCTCGACGACGTGAAGATCGTCAACCTCTCCGCAGGCGATGCCGCCGCCGCCTTCATCAGCGGCAAGGTGGATGCCGCGGTGCTGTGGAACCCCTGGGTGCACCAGATCGAGGCCAGCGGCAAAGGTAAATCGCTGTTCACCTCCAAGGACATGCCTGGCCTGGTGCCCGACCTGCTGGTGGCGCAAGACAAGGCCATCCAGACCAAGCGCAAGGAGCTGGTGGGCATGATCAAGGCCTGGTTCGAGACCGAGAAGTTCATCCGCGAGCAACCCGCCGAGGCCGCCAAGATCATGTCCAAGGTGGTCAGCATGTCGCCCGAGGAATACACCGTGTTCCTGCCTGGCACCAAGTTCTTTGACGCGGCCGCCAACACCCAGGCGTTTGACGCCAAAAGCGCCTTGTCGCTGGCCAGCACCGCGCCCACCATCGCCGCCTTTTTAACCAAGTACAAGCTGATCGAAGGCAAGCCGGATGCCGCCAAGGGCCTGGACGGCACGCTGTTGCAAGACGCACTGAAGTAAGGCGCAGGCCATGTGGAGCAAGCTGTGGTCAGACCTCTTTGCTATACGGCTGGCGATCCCGCGTCGCAGCTACGGAGCGCTGGCGCTGATCGGCCTGGTGGTTCCGCTGCTGGGCTGGGCGCTGCTGAGTGCGTTTGCCGGGGTGAACCCGGTGTTTCTGCCCGGCCCGCAAAAGGTGGTGGCACGCGTCATCACCTGGGCGGTGGAAGACGATCTGCTGGGCGATGCCGCCATCAGCACCTTGCGGGTGGTTACCGGCTGGGCGCTGTCGGCTTTGCTGGCGCTGCCGCTGGGTTTGTTGATCGGCAGCTGGCGCGCGGTGCAGGCGCTGCTGGAGCCGCTGACCGATTTCATCCGCTACATGCCTGCCGTGGCCTTTATCCCGCTGGTGATGCTGTGGGTGGGCATCGACGAGGGGGCCAAGGTGGCCATCATCTTCATTGGCACGTTTTTCCAGATGGTGCTGATGGTGGCCGAGGACGTGCGCCGCGTGCCCATGGCGCAGATCGAAGCTGCGCAAACCATGGGCGCCACCCGGCGCGAGGTGCTAGAGAAGGTGATCTTGCCGTCGGCCAAACCGGCGCTGCTCGACACCCTGCGCATCACCATGGGCTGGGCCTGGACCTACCTGGTCGTGGCCGAACTGGTGGCGGCGAATTCGGGCCTGGGCTTTGCGATTTTGAAGGCCCAACGCTTCTTGCAGACCGACAAGATCTTTGCCGGGATCTTGCTGATCGGCTGCATCGGCCTGGCCATCGACCAGCTGTTTCGCCTGCTGCACCGTAAGGCCTTCCCCTGGATGCACGGACGATAACAAGGGAATGCCATGAACAAAATCGAATGCAAAAACGTCTGGAAATACTTCGGGCAGACCACGGCGCTGAACGATGTCAACCTGGGCATTGCCGACAACGAATTTGTCACCCTGGTCGGCGCGTCCGGCTGCGGCAAGTCCACGCTGCTGCGCACCCTGGCGGGGCTGGAAACGCACAGCAAGGGTGACGTGCTGGTCAACGGCGCAGCCATCACCGGGCCGGGGCAAGACCGGGCCATGGTGTTCCAGCACTACAGCCTGTATCCCTGGCTGCGGGTGTCGAAAAACATCCGCTTTTGCCGCCAGCTCAGCGCCCACATCCAGAACCGCAGCAGCGCCGACGTGGAGGCCGCCTCGGGCCGCGCCGATGCGCTGTTGCAGCTCATGGGGCTGACGGCCTCGGCCAGCGCCTACCCGAACCAGCTATCGGGCGGCATGCAGCAGCGCGTGGCGATTGCCCGGGCCCTCATGGGCAAGCCGCAAATTCTGCTGATGGACGAGCCCTTTGGCGCGCTGGACGCGCAAACCCGCGAGGTGATGCACGACCTGATCCTGCACGTGCACCGCCTGGAGCGCACCACCATCGTGTTCGTGACCCACGACGTGGAAGAAGCCATCTACCTCGGCCACCGCGTGGTGCTGATGGCCCCGCGACCGGGCCGCATCGACTCGGTCTATGAGGTGCCGCTGCCCGCCAAGCGCGAGCAGGACATGAAGCTCGCCCCCGAGTTTCTGCGTCTCAAACGCCAGTTGCTGGACCGCATCCGCGAAACCTCCGGCATGAAAACCGACCTGGACCAACTGCAAAAACTCACGCAAATGGCCGAAGAAAGGAACCCCGTATGAACCCCATTTCCGCCAACCGTCTGCTCTGGGAGGAACACCTCCCCGGCGGCAACCACTGGTCTGGCCGCCTGCGCCGTGGTACGGCCTTGCGCCTCACCGATTTAAACGGCGGCGCGAATGTCTCCGCGCTGTTCTTCAACGCCGAGCAGCCGCTGGAGCGCTACAACATGCCCGACACGCTCAAGTCGCAACACACCGCCTTCCTCACCGCAGGCTTTGTCTGCCAGTCGGACATGGGCCGGGTGCTCTGTTCCATCACTGCCGACAGCCTGGGCTGGCACGACACCTGGTGCGGCGTCAGCGACGCGGCCATGGTGCTCGCCAAGTACGGCGACAAGCGCTACCAGCAGCACCGCAACGCCATGCACCGCAATGGCCGCGACAACCTGCTCATCGAGCTGGCCAAGTGGGGCCTGGGCGCGCGGGATGTGGTGCCCACCGCCAACTTCTTCAGCAAGGTGGTGCCCGATGCGGATGGTGCACTCAGCCACGTTCCCGGCCACAGCGTGGCAGGTAGCCATGTCGATTTGCGCTTCGAGATGGACACCCTGGTGGTGCTCAGCAGTGCGCCACACCCGCTGGATGCGAACCCGGTCTACACCCCCGCCGACGTGCAGCTTAGTGCCTTTCGAGCTGACCCGGTGGCCGCAGACGATGCCTGCCGCACCCAGTGCCCGCAAAACGGCCGCGCCTTTACCAACACCGAACGTTATTGCGGGGTAACTCTGTGACCAAGCTACTGGAAAGCCAACGCAACCCCGCCACCGCCGTGCTCGACCAGACCTGCCTGGCAGGTGATCCGTGGATGGCCACCGTGTACGCCGGGCAGACGCTGCGCATCCTCGATCTGGAAGGCAACCAGGCGGTGGATACCTTGTTTTACAGCGCCGCCAATGCCGAGGAGCGCTACAGCGCCGCCGACACCATCGCCCGCAACGGCCAGCTCTACCTGGGCCTGGGCTCCAAGCTGTATTCCAGCGCAGGCCGGGTCATGCTGACCATCACGGCAGACACCTGTGGCCGCCATGACACCCTGGGCGGTGCCTGCTCCAGCGAGAGCAACACGGTGCGCTACGCGCTCGATAAACGCCCCATGCACAGCTGCCGCGACAGCTTCATGCACGCCCTGTGCCACTGCCATGAGGCCACGGCGCTGGGCATGGGCAAGCGCGACATTGCGCCCAACATCAACTTCTTCATGAACGTGCCCGTCACGCCCGAAGGCCGCCTTAGTTTTGAGGACGGCATCTCCGGCGCGGGCAAGTATGTGGAGCTGCGGGCCGAGATGGACGTGGTGGTGCTGATCTCCAACTGCCCGCAGCTGAACAACCCCTGCAATGGCTACAACCCCACACCCATCCGCCTATTGGTCTGGAATTGAATGTGCACACCCCCAGGCTGCGCGCACTTCGTGTCGCTACGCCAACCCCCTTGCAGGGGGCGATACCAGTGGCCCGGCAAAGCCGGTTCCACGGTATCCCTGGGGGGCGTGCGTTCTGTCTGTAACTGTGGAGCGAGTGGTTAGAGATTGCTATAAAAAAAGAAGCTGCTGGCGTATGTAATACCTGCGCTAGAGGCCGATTTTCTTTAAATTTTGCCCGCGGGACGACTCGTGGCGCTATTGACCCGGCGGGACGACCCGCCCCCTCAGGACATCCTTTATGTTCGATACCGTTTTGATTGCCAATAGAGGTGCCATCGCCTGCCGCGTGATCCGCAGCCTGAAGGCCTTGGGCCTGCGCTCGGTGGCCGTGTACTCCGAGGCCGATGCCGATTCGCTGCATGTGGCCATGGCCGATACTAGCGTGTGCATCGGCCCGGCACCGGCTGCCCAAAGCTACCTGGACCCGCAGCGCATCCTGGACGCTGCACGGGCCACGGGGGCGGGGGCCATCCACCCCGGCTACGGCTTTCTGTCCGAGAACCCTGACTTCGCCCAGGCCTGTGAAGACGCCGGCATCGCCTTCGTCGGCCCCACACCGGCGCAGATGCGGGCGTTTGGCCTCAAGCACACGGCCCGGGCCTTGGCCGAGGCCCAGGGTGTGCCCTTGCTGCCCGGCAGCGGCCTGCTGGCCGACCTGGCGCAGGCGCAGACCGAGGCGGCACGCATTGGCTACCCGGTGATGCTGAAAAGCACGGCCGGCGGCGGCGGCATCGGCATGCGGCTCATCCGCAGCGATGCCGAAATGGCCCCAGCCTTCGAGGCCGTGCAGCGCCTGGCCCAGGCCAACTTCAAGGACGCGGGCCTGTTCCTGGAAAAGTTTGTCGAACGCGCCCGCCACATCGAGGTGCAGCTCTTCGGCGACGGCAAAGGCCAGGTGGTGGCCCTGGGTGAGCGCGACTGCTCGGCCCAGCGCCGCAACCAGAAAGTGATCGAAGAAACCCCGGCGCCCGGCCTGTCGGAAGCCACCCGCACCGCCCTGCAGCAGACCGCCGTACGCCTGGCCGAAGCCGTGCATTACCGCAGTGCCGGCACGGTGGAATACGTGCTCGATGCCGACACCGGGGCTTTCTATTTCCTGGAGGTCAACACCCGCCTGCAGGTGGAGCACGGTGTGACCGAGCAGGTGACCGGCATCGACCTGGTGGCCTGGATGCTGCGCCTGGCGCGGGGCGACGACTTCGCGCTGACCGTGCCCGCACCCACCGGCGCATCCATCCAGGTGCGGCTCTACGCCGAAGACCCGGCGCGCAACTTTCAGCCCTGCGCGGGTGGCTTGACCGAAGTCGTTTTTCCATCCGACGTTCGGATCGAAACCTGGGTCGCCACCGGCAGCGAGGTGCCGCCGAACTACGACCCGATGATCGCCAAGCTCATCGTCACCGGCAGCGACCGTGCCGATGCCGTCGCCAAGCTGCAGGCCGCCTTGGCCGCCACCCGGCTGGCGGGCATAGAGACCAACCTGCGCTACCTGCGCACCGTCGTGGCCGACCCGGTGTTTGTGGATGGCTTGATGGTCACCCGCAGCCTGGCCGATCTGCACTACCAACCGCAGGCGCTGGAGGTGCTGGATGCCGGGGTGCAAACCACCGTGCAAGACCACCCGGGCCGCGTCGGCTACTGGGCCGTGGGCGTGCCGCCATCGGGACCCATGGACGACCTGGCGATGCGCCTGGCCAACCGGCTGGTCGGCAACGCCCCGGATGCAGCCGCGTTGGAATGCACCCTCAGTGGCCCGAGCCTGCGTTTCCATTCCGATACGGTGGTAGCGGTGTGCGGCGCGGCCATGGCCGCCAGCGTGGACGGCGTGCCGCTGGCCCTGTGGCAGTCGCAAACGGTCAAAGCGGGCAGCGTATTGAAGCTCGGCGCGGTGCAGGGGGCGGGTACACGCACTTACCTGGCGCTGCGCGGCGGGCTGGACGTGCCGCTGTACCTGGGCAGCCGCGCCACATTCACCCTGGGCCAGTTCGGCGGCCATGCGGGCCGCACGCTGCGGGTGGGCGACATGCTGCACATCGGTGCGGATGTGGTCGATGCGCCGCTGGCCGCCTTGCCCGCCGAAGTGGTGCCGGTGTACCAAAACCACTGGGACATCGCCGTGCTCTACGGCCCGCACGGCGCGCCCGATTTCTTCACCGACGCCGACGTGCGCATGTTCTTCGGCACCGACTGGCAGGTGCACTACAACTCCAGCCGCACCGGCGTGCGCCTCATCGGCCCCAAGCCCGAATGGGCGCGGCGCGACGGCGGCGAGGCGGGGCTGCACCCGTCCAACATCCACGACAACGCCTACGCCATCGGGGCCATCGACTTCACCGGCGACATGCCGGTCATCCTGGGCCCCGACGGCCCCAGCCTGGGCGGCTTCGTCTGCCCGGCCGTGGTGCTGGCCAGCGAACGCTGGAAGCTGGGCCAGTTGTGCCCCGGCGATACGGTGCGTTTCCGCTGTGTGACGGCAGACGAGGCCCTGGCCCTGCACGCCGCGCAGGAGCGACGCATCACCGACCTGGCATGGAATCCGCCTGCGATCCCCCAGCGCAGCGAAGCCGTCGGCTCGCCCATCCTGGCCCGCCGCGACGCGCAGGGCGAACGTCCGGCCCTGGTGCTGCGCCAGGCCGGTGACCGCTACTTGCTGGTGGAGTTGGGCGACGCGGTGCTCGACATCGCGCTGCGGCTGCGGGTGCATGCGCTGATGCTGGCGCTGCAGGCGAAGCAGCTGCCGGGCATCATCGACTTGACGCCGGGCATCCGCTCACTTCAGATACATTTTGAGCCGCTAGCCCTTTCGCTATCTGCACTGATAGCTGCGATTTTTATAGCAGACGATGCCTTGGGCGATACGGATGATTTGGTGGTGCCCTCGCGCACCGTGTACTTGCCGCTGAGCTGGGACGACAGCGCCACCCGGCTGGCGATCGAAAAATACATGCAGTCCGTGCGGCCCGACGCGCCCTGGTGCCCGAGCAACATCGAGTTCATCCGCCGCATCAACGGCCTGGACAGCATTGCCGAGGTGCAGCGCACCGTGTTCGATGCGCGCTACCTGGTGCTGGGCCTGGGCGACGTTTACCTGGGTGCACCGGTGGCCACACCGCTGGACCCGCGCCACCGCCTGGTGACCACCAAGTACAACCCGGCCCGCACCTGGACGCCCGAGAACGCGGTGGGCATTGGCGGTGCCTACATGTGCGTCTACGGCATGGAAGGCCCGGGCGGCTACCAGTTTGTCGGCCGCACCTTGCAGATGTGGAACCGCTGGCGCGATGCCAGCAGCGGCGTGGGTGGTGTAGGTGGCGCCGGTGGCGCCAGTGCCTTCGAGCCCGGCAAGCCCTGGCTGCTGCGCTTCTTCGACCAGATCCGCTTCTACCCGGTGGGCGAAGAAGAGCTGCTGCAGATCCGCCGCGACTTCCCGGCCGGGCGCTATCCGCTGCGGGTGGAGGAGGGGACTTTCAGCCTGCACGACTACCGCAGTTTCCTGGCCGACAACGCCAACGACATCGCCGCCTTCCGCGCCCTGCAAGGCCAGGCCTTCGAGGCCGAGCGCGAGCGCTGGCGCGTGGCCGGTCAGGCCGAATACGTGGGCGAGCCCGAGTTGGCGGATGCCGCCGTATTCGCCGATGAGCTGCCTCCCGGCGCACGCAGCGTGGCGACCGCCGTGCCCGGCAGCGTCTGGAAGCTGCTAGTGGCCGAAGGCGACACCGTGGCCGAGGGCGATGCCCTGCTGGTCATCGAGTCGATGAAGATGGAATTCACCGTCGCCGCGCCCTGCGCCGGGTTGGTGTGGCGCATGGCCTGCCGGGAGGGCGGGGCCGTGGCAGCAGGGCAAAGCGTAGTGGTAATCCAGGAAGTACAAGCATGAACACGACAACTATCTCCCTCAGCCTGGGTGCCCTGCAACAGGCCTACCGCGACGGCAGCCTGACCCCATTGCAGGTGATCGACCACGTGGTGCAAACCATTGGCGATGACCCGCACACCGCGTGGATTCACCGCATCGACGTAGCTACTCTGCGTGCCCAGGCGCAAGCTTTGATAGACCGTGGCCCCGAGGGCCTGCCGCTGTGGGGCGTGCCCTTTGCCATCAAGGACAACATCGACCTGGCCGGTGTGCCCACCACGGCCGGTTGCCCGGCCTACGCCTACACGCCCGCCGCCAGCGCCTTCGTGGTGCAGCGCCTGCTGGACGCGGGGGCCATCGCCATCGGTAAGACGAATCTGGACCAGTTCGCCACCGGCCTGAACGGCACGCGCTCGCCATACGGGGCCTGCCACAACGCGTTTGACGCGGACTACGTGTCGGGCGGCTCCAGCGCGGGCTCGGCGGTGTCGGTGGCGCTGGGGCACGTGAGCTTTTCATTGGGCACCGACACCGCCGGTTCGGGCCGCGTGCCCGCAGGTTTCAACCACCTGGTCGGCCTCAAACCCAGCCTGGGCCTGCTGTCCACCACCGGCGTGGTGCCCGCCTGCCGCTCGCTGGACGCGGTGTCGATCTTCGCGCTCACGGCGGATGACGCGCAGCAGGTATTTGCTGTGGCGCTGGGCTTCGATGCGGAGGATGCCTATGCGCGAGCGGCCCAGCCGCATGGTTTCGACTTTGGCCGTGCCGCCCATCCGCGCCTGGGCGTGCCGCGTGCGGACCAGTTGCAGTTCCTGGGCGACAGCGCTTATGCGCAGTGTTTCGAGGCCGCCCGCGCCCACGCGCTGGCCCTGGGCGCGGAGCTAGTGGAGATCGACTTTGCCCCCTTTTTCGAGACCGCCCACCTGCTCTACGAAGGCCCGTGGGTAGCAGAGCGCTACCAGGCCATCCGCGCCTTCATCGACACGCAGCCCGAAGCCCTGTTTCCGGTGACCCGCGAGATCACCCTGGGCGGAGCGCAACCGCTGGCTGCCGATGCGTTTGCCGCCCAGTACCGGCTGCGCGCGTTGGCCCAGCGATGCGCCGCCGTGTGGGCCGGTATCGACTGCATGCTGCTGCCGACCTCGCCCACCATCCACCGCATAGACACCATGCTGGCCGAGCCGATTGCCCGCAACAGCGACTTTGGCCTGTACACCAACTTCGTCAATCTGCTGGACTACGCCGCCATCGCCGTGCCCGCAGGCTTTCGCACTGACGGCCTGCCGTTCGGCATCACCTTCGTCGCTCCGGCGCACCAGGACCAGCCGCTGTTGCACTTGGCGCAGCGGTGGCAGCACAGCCTGCCGGGCAGGGCGGCCACGCTGGGGGCTACCGGCCATGCGGCGGTGCCGTTCGAAGCTTTGACCGCCGTGCCGTCCGGCCAGATCCGCGTGGCCGTCTGCGGCGCGCATCTGCAAGGCCAGCCGCTGAACCCCCAGCTGACCAGTCGCGGCGCCCGTCTGCTGCAGGGCACCACGACGGCACCGGAATACCGGCTCTACGCCTTGGCTGATGGCAAACGCCCCGGCCTGGTTCGCGTAGCCGAGGGTGAAGAGGGTGGTGGGGCGATCGAGGTGGAGGTATGGGAACTACCCGGCGCGCAGTTCGGCAGCTTCGTGAACGGCATCCCCGCGCCTTTGGGCATTGGCCGCACGCTGCTGGCCGACGGCAGCACGGTGGCGGGCTTCATCTGCGAGCCAAAGGGGCTGGACGGCGCGCGGGACATCACGGCGTTGGGTGGCTGGCGGGCGTACAAGGCGCAGGTATGAAATTTAAATAAAACAGGTCGTCAGCGCATATTCCACCTACGCTGGCTGCTATTAAATTTGTACCGAGATGTACAACTGCGGGAGCGGCTATGCTTTAGATATGCCCGCCACACCCGACCCCCGCCGCCAGTCTTTACGCCGCATGCAGTGGTTTGCCATCGCGCTACTGCTGGCATCGCTGGGCGGCCTGTTGCTCAGCCACGGCATGGGCGGGCAGGGGGCCTGGGGCTGGCTGCGGGCGTTTTGCGAAGCCTCGGCTGTGGGTGCGCTGGCCGACTGGTTTGCGGTGGTGGCGCTGTTTCGGCATCCGCTGGGGATTCCGCTGCCGCACACGGCCATCATTCCGCAGAGCAAGGAGCGCATTGCCGACAGCCTGGCCGATTTTGTACGCGACCATTTTCTGGACCCGGACACGCTGCTGGCCAAGCTGGCGGTGCTGGACCCGGCGCAGCGCCTGGGCGAGTGGCTGCGCGACCCGGCGCGGGTGGGCTTTTGGGTGAAGGAAGCCCAGGGCGTGGCGTTGGGCATGTTGAATGTGTTTGACGACGCGCGCATGCAGCGCGCCACACTGGAGCTGGTGGTGGCCCAGGCGCGGCGCTGGGACGCGGCGGCGACAGCGGGCGAGGTGCTGGGCCTGCTGACGCAGGACGGGAGGCACAACGAACTGCTGGATGCCGGGCTGGTCAAGCTGGGGGAATACCTGGCGCAGGACGAGGTCAAGGCCGCGGTGTCTCAGCTGCTGCAGAAGCATGTGCGCAAGGAATGGCCCAAAGTGGTGGGCATCGTGGACGCGGTGGCTTCCACCTCCAAACTGGCCGACAGCATGGCGGAAAAGCTCAGCGCTTCGGCCCTGGATGAGCTGCGCGAGGTGCTGGCCCAGCCCGAGCACCCGGCGCGCCTGCGCTACCAGGCCTGGCTGGCCACGTACATCACCCGCCTGCGCGACGACCCGGCCTTGCGCCAGGCCTGCGACGACCTGAAAGAGCGGGCGCTGACCGACCCGGCGGTGCGCCAGTTTGTGGCCTCGCTGTGGACCGACATCAAACAACTGCTGCAAAACGATCTGGCCGATCCGCAATCTGCCATCGCCCGCAACCTGCAGGCGGCGCTGGGCGCGGTGGGCGAGCGGCTGGCCAGCGACACCAGCCTGCGCGAGGCCCTTAACGAACATGTGATGGCCGCTGCGGGGCAACTGGCGCTGAGCCTGCGTTCGAGCGTGACCACGCATATTTCGCAGACCATCAAGGCCTGGGACGATCGCCAGCTGGTGCAAGAGCTGGAACTCAGTGTGGGACGCGACCTGCAATTTATCCGTATTAGCGGCACGCTGGTCGGTGGGCTGGCAGGTGTGGTTCTGCATGCGCTGGTGGTATGGCTGGTGTAAAAAACCGTTCATTTGTCTACGCTGTGCTGTATTTATTTCCCTTTGTTTCTCCCGCCGGAGCTACCGGAAGTGCCGGAACTGCTGGAAGTGCCGGAACTGCCGGAACTGCCGGAACTGCCGGAAGTGCCGGAACTGCCGGAACTGCCGGAACTGCCGGAACTGCCGGAACTGCCGGAACTGCCAGAGCTACCAGAGCTACCGGAGTTCCCCAAAGCCCCGGAAGAGCCTGTGCCTTTGCTGCCGTCGGATTTGCCGCTGTTCCCCGAGCTGCCGCTGTTACTGCCTTTGCTGTCATCTTCTGCCTCCGTTTTTCCGGAGGTTTGCGAGCCTGAGCTATCGCTGGAGTCGCCAGTGCTGCCCTGGCTGCTGGTGCTTCCCGCTTTTCTGCCGTTTTCGGAACTACCGCGTTTAGCTTCGCTGTGCTGCACTTCAATGTGTTGCACGGTGACGCGGTCTTGGCTGTCGCGCAGACCGGTAACCCGTACCCGCTGTTCCCGATCGCCGCTTAGTGCAGCACGCTCAGCACTGGGCAGGGTGGTCGCCAGTGCCATTCGGCCCTGGCCAATGTCCATGCTGTCCCGCGAGGCGGATCGGACATAGCCCTCGATCACGACGCGCTCCACCGGCCCCAATGCCGTGCGCGTGGGCTGCGTCTGCAGGGCAGTCGCTACCAGCATATGTCCGTCCCAGGTACCACGTACCTGGATTTCTTGTCCGCTATTGGCGGCGCGCCAGGCACGCAGCCCGTCGATGAAGCCGAGTTGGTGGGTGTATACCGTGGCCCCCCCGACCCGGATGCCGCCGTGGATACCGTGTTCTGCAGGGCCCGTGAGCATGGCCTGCGACTGCGCTGGCACGGCCTGCAGGTGCGACATCTCGATGCTGCCGTCGCTGAGCCGCAAGCCACTGACGCGCAGCCATTGTCCCGTTTGCAGGCCTGTCAGCTGTGCGGCATCACCGCTCCAGTGCACGGTTTGTCCCATTACTTCCAGTTCGCCACGGGCCGCGTTGACCGATGCCACGGGTCCAATAGCCAAGTGCAGCAGCGTAATCTGCCGCGCTTGTAATGCGTCCGCCTGACTACCTGCCGTCACGACGACCACCTGGCCCACGGACAGCGCGCTGGCTTGGGTGGGCAGGCCGTTGTCGTTGATCGGGATCGCGGTGTCGTAGTGCACTTCCAGCCCGTTGACGCAGATGCTGGCAAAACCGGTGATCACACCCACGATGCCGGTACCCCCCATGCCGCCCTTGTCATGGAGCCCGGCATGGTCGATGCCGGTGCCACCGATGCCAGGTTTGATGGCTACATCACCCGTGCCACCTATACCGGGGCGCAGCGCAGTGTCGCCGGTGCCGCCGATACCTGGCGCAAGGGCCTGGGGGTTGACGGGCGAGTCGCTTTTGCCGCAAACGTTGGCGGCAAAGGCATGCGGCGCGCCGAGCAGGGCTGCCAGCAACGCAGCGGCGGGTAGACCCAACCAGCGGTGGTTCATGGTGTGGCTCCCGGTGCCTGGGTGGGTGTGGCGTCGGCATCCGCAACCACCGGCTCGGCGTAAAAGTACACGCCGAAGGTCATGCGGTGGCGCGGCGTGCCGTTTGCGGCATCCGCTTGTTCCAGGAGCAGTGCATTTTTGTTGACGGCCAGCAGGGCTTTCATGGCGGCATCCGTGCTTTGCCTGGCCAGTACGGCGATGGAGGCTTCGCTGAGCGCGTCGTACTGCACGCTGCGTTCCAGAAATGGTGACTTGCCTCCCAACAGGTTGCTGGCGGCAGCGGCCGCATGGTCATGCAGGTTGTGGCCGAAGTAATAGGCTTTCTCGTCAAAACCCTCGCTCGGTATGAAGGCTTCGGCATTCAGGCATACCCGGTTGGCTGCGTCGATGTGCACCACACCCAGGCGTAGCCACTCGTCCAGCACCACGCGGGAGCGGATATCGCTGTTTACGCCCGCCACCAGGCTTTCGAAGGACAGTTCGCCGCCTTCGCTGGCAAAACGTGCCAACGGCAAGGGGCTGCCGTCTGCATGCAGATAACGCGGCGTGCCCAGCCAGACGGCCACCAGCTCCGCACCCAGAGACACGACATCTGGCACCGTTTCTGTGGCCCGCTGTAATTCGGTTCGCAGGCGGCTGACGTCTTTTCGGTGTACGCCCGTCATCAGGCTGATGCGGCTGTCGGTGGGCGGCTTGTGGTCCAGGCGAAATTCGCTTTCGGCGACGTCTACAAACAAATTTTTCAAGAGCTCCGCGAGATAGGGGTAGGTAATGCCTTGCGACAGCATGACGCGTACCACCGGGCGCAGAACCTTGCGCAAGGCGCGGACGAGGGAAGGCGGGGGGCCCGCGGGTGAGGTGCTAAAACTATCCATAGCCTAAATGTAGCCCGTTCGTGGGAAAAAATTACACAAAAACATTGCTGCGGGAAAATTTACCGCATATAGTCGGTTTGTGTGTGGGAAAAAATCACACGCAAATGCTGTATCAACGGTCTTTTTAAGGAATCACACCATGAACACTTTTCGCACCTCCAGCGTGGCCACGATTGCCAGCCTGATCCTCGCACTGGCCTGTGCCCCTGCTATGGCAGGCAAGGGGGGCACTGCGGGCTCCTCTGGCAAATCGTCTTCTGGTTCGTCTGCATCCGGTTCCTCGTCGTCTGGCTCCGCTGCATCTTCCCCAGGCAGCTCCTCCGGCACATCTGCGACAGGCTCCTCACCATCGCGCTCTACAACTAGCGATGACTCCAGCAGTGGCCGCGAGACCGGTGATGCGGCAGGGCATGTGCGTCAAGCGCGAGGCGCCGACGATGCACCAGGCCACGTCCGCCACGCGCGTGGATCAGACGACACAGCGATTACCGGCACCACCACCAATACCACTGGGAGCACGGCAACGGGAAGCACCGCAGCTGCGGGAACGCTCTGACCGTAAGAGATAGACAACCGGGCCGACACAGCGATGTGTCGGCCTTTTTTTGTTTAGCATGCGGTTTGGAGGGGCGTTGCCCTCGCACGCCGATGGCTGGGGACACAAGAGCCGTCCACGTTTACCAGTCCACCAGGGGCTGGGGCAACCCTTGGCTGGAGCTAAGCGTGGGACGGGGCTGGCGATCCACGCTGTAGGAATATGGGTGAAATAAGAAAAAGGTTGTATGTTTATCAAAAGATGTCTTACGGTTGTGTGTGCAGCGGCCAGCCTGCTGCCATTGCCCGCCCTGGCCTGGGGCCACCAGGGCCACATGCTGGTGGGGGCCATTGCCGACCAACTGCTGACCCCGCAGGCCCAGGCCGGGCTGCAGCGCGATATGGGTTTGACGCTGGCGCAGGCGGCACCCTGGGCGGATTGCACCAAGGGCGTGGGCCTGGGTACGCGGGGTTTTGAGTACGCGGCGGACGAGCGCTGGCCGTCGCCCGCCTGCACCCGCTTCGAGACCGCCGAGGGCGCGCGGGCCATGCAAAGCTTTGTGGCGCGTAACTGGAACACCTGCGGCCAGCCGCGCGATTGCCATAAAACCTACCACTACGCTGACGTGGCTTACGCGCATGGCCGTTACAAAATGGGCTATGTGGGCACCAACGACCACGATCTGGTGCATGCCATCAATGCCGCCATCGCCGAGTTGCAAGGCCAACCGGTGCCGCCGCCTTTCAGCATCACCAGCCGGGGCGAGGCCTTGCGGCTGCTGGCGCACTTTATTGGCGACCTGCACCAGCCGCTGCACGTGGGGGCGCTGTACCTGGACGCGGCGGGCAACACGGTGGACCCCGATGCACCGGGCAGCACGGAGGTGCTGGAGACCCGCGGCGGCAACAGCATAGCCACCGGCCAAAGCAGCAACCTGCATGCGCTGTGGGACGACATACCCGACGGGCTGCGCGCCGATGCCGTACCCGCCAGCATGCTCCAGGCGGCACGGGCGCTGCGCAAGAGCCGCGCGGGCGTGGGCCGCCTGGCGCAGACCTGGGCCAGCGACACCGTGGCGGTGTCGGGTGCGGCGTTTGCGGGGCTGTTGGTGGGCGCGGCCCACATGGACAAGGGCAGCCGGGTGTGGCCGGCCACGTTTGTGGACCTGGCGGATTACCGCACCCGGAAAGATGCCCTGCAAACAGCCCAACTCAGCAAGGCCGGGGCGCGGCTGGCGCAGCTGGTCAATGCCCTGTATGCCGTGCCCCGCTAAATCTACAGTTTTAGGCATGAAATAGGCTTCTAGCGCATATTCCAGGTACACAACCAGCTACAAAAAATATAGTGTGCGCTGCGCCTGGAACGTAAAGCCTGGGTTACAGTGAAGGTGATCACGGATAGCCCACACTTTCTTCTGGACCTTGGCTGGCATGACCTCCACCTCAGACGCAATCACCGCTGAATCTTCGGTAGCACAAAGCCCTTTGGTAACACCGCGCCCTCTGGTATGGCTGCCGATGGACCACCGCCAGCGGGGTGGGGACGACTCCTCGCTGCCCTACCTGTACCTGGGCGACAAATACGCCCGCGCCGTGCGCGACGGTGCCACTACCCAGCCCGTCAGCTTTCCGCTGGCCGATGCGGCCGACATTCCCGCGCTGCTGGCCCTGGTGGACGGGGTGATGCTGACAGGCTCGCCCTCCAACGTGCATCCCTCCCATTTCAATGAACCCGTGGCCGACTCCAGCCTGCCGCTGGACCCGGCCCGCGACACCCTGACCTTTGCCCTGGTGCGGCACTGCGTTGCCATGGGCGTGCCGCTGCTGGGCGTGTGCCGGGGCTTCCAGGAAATCAACGTGGCCCTGGGCGGCAGTTTGCACCAGGCCGTACACACCGTGCCCGGCATGCTGGACCACCGCGAAGACGAGACCGCCCCCCTGGCCACCCAATATGGCCTGAGCCACGACCTGTGGGTCGTCCCCGATTCCGCCATGGCCCAGTGGGCGGGTGGCTCACGGAC
This sequence comes from Rhodoferax sp. RT5P35, assembly GCF_056521385.1. Classification (NCBI taxonomy): domain Bacteria; kingdom Pseudomonadati; phylum Pseudomonadota; class Betaproteobacteria; order Burkholderiales; family Comamonadaceae; genus Rhodoferax; species Rhodoferax sp. RT5P35. Next base: position 111,826 of record NZ_JBWMAX010000001.1, read on the forward strand.
CCGCGTCAATTCATTGCACGGCCAAGGCATTGCGCGGCTGGCACCGGGCTTGCGTGCCATCGGCCATGCGCCTGACGGGCTGATCGAAGCCTTCGAGATCAGCGGCGCACCGGCCTTTGCCTACGCGGTGCAATGGCACCCCGAGTGGCGCTGGTCCGAGAACCCTTTTTACACCGCGATATTTGCGGCCTTCGGGGCCGCGTGCAGATCACGTCAGCGTGAAAAAACGGCTTACGCAGCGCTCAGTACCTAGTGTGGGCGCTCCGTAAGTCATAGCAACCCAACCTAATCCAACTGGAGAAATTGCCTATGGCCGATGTCAAAAAAGAACACATGACCTTTAACGACCTGGAAAATTGGCTCAACGAGCGTCGGGTCACCGAGGTCGAATGCCTGGTGCCCGACCTGACTGGTGTGGCGCGCGGCAAAATCCTGCCCCGCGCCAAGTTCACCGAAGACCGCGGCATGCGCATCCCCGAGGCCGTGGTGGCCATGGGCGTAACCGGCGAGTTGCCGTCGCAGGGCCCGTACTACGATGTGGTCAACCCCACCGACCGTGACATGCAACTGCGCCCCGACGCATCCACCGTGCGCATCGTCCCCTGGGCCACCGACCCCACGGCGCAGGTGATCCACGACTGTTACGACCGCGAAGGCAAGCTGGTGCCGTTTGCCCCGCGCAGCGTGCTGCGCCGCGTGTGCGACCTGTACGCCGAGCTGGGTCTGGAGCCGGTGGTGGCACCCGAGCTGGAGTTTTACCTGGTGGCCCGCAACACCGACCCCAACACCGTGCTGCGCCCGCCGATTGGCCGCAGCGGCCGGGCCGAAACCTCGCGCCAGTCCTACAGCATTGATGCGGTGAATGAATTTGACCCGCTGTTTGAAGAGCTGTACGACTTCTGCGACAAGATGGAGCTGAACGTGGACACCCTGATCCACGAAGCCGGTGCCGGGCAGATGGAGATCAACTTCTTCCACGCCCATCCGCTGGGCCTGGCCGACGAGGTGTTTTTCTTCAAGCGCACGGTGCGCGAGGTGGCGTTGCGCCACGACATGTATGCCACCTTTATGGCCAAGCCCATCGAGGGCGAGCCTGGCAGCGCCATGCATGTGCACCAAAGCCTGGTCAGCAAAGCCACGGGCAAGAACATTTTCAGCAACGACGACGGTACGCCGTCCGAGGCCTTCTTCCACTACATCGGTGGCTTGCAGCGCTACCAGCCCGCCGCCATGGCCCTGGTGGCCCCGTACGTCAACAGCTACCGCCGCCTGTCGCGCAACACCGCCGCGCCTATCAACACCGAATGGGGTTTTGATAACCGCACCGTCGGCATCCGCTCGCCGATCTCCAGCCCCGAGGCGCGGCGGGTAGAAAACCGCGTCATCGGCGTGGATGCCAACCCCTACGTGGCCATGGCCATGACCCTGGCCTGCGGATACCTGGGCATGCAAAAGAAGATCAAACCCAAGGCCGAGATGAAGGGCGATGCCTACCTGGCCCCGTTTTCGCTGCCGCGCAGCCTGGGCGAGGCGCTGGACCTGCTGCGCGGTGAGACCGACCTGCACGACATCCTGGGCAAGGAGTTCATCACCGTCTACACAGAGATCAAAGAGCTGGAGTTTGAAGAGTTCATGAAGGTGATTTCGCCTTGGGAGCGCGAACACTTGTTACTCCACGTATAGGCTGGATAGTCTGCTATGAAAAACATAATCAATACCGCCGAAATCCAGGCGCTGGACAGCGCCCACTTCCTGCATCCCTTCACCGACTTCCAGGACCTGAACGCACGCGGTGCCAAGGTGATCACCCGTGCCGATGGCATCTACATCTGGGATTCCGAAGGCAACCGCCTGCTGGACGCGATGAGCGGCCTGTGGTGCGTCAGCGTGGGCTATGGCCGCAAAGAGCTGGCCGATGCCGCCTACCAGCAAATGCTGACGCTGCCCTACTACAACAGCTTCTTCCAGACCACCAATGTGCCTGCCGCCACCCTGGCGGCCAAGCTGGCCAGCCTGGCCCCCGGCTTTGAGCACGTGTTTTATTCCTGCAGCGGCAGCGAAAGCAACGACTCGAACGTGCGCATGGTGCGCCGCTACTGGGATTTGCTGGGCCAGCCGCAGCGCAAGGTCATCATCAGCCGCCACAACGGCTACCACGGCAGCACCATGGCGGCGGCCTCGCTCAGTGGCATGTCGGGCATGCACGCCCAGGGCGACCTGCCGATTCCCAACATCACCCACATCGAACAGCCGTATTTCTTTGAAAACGCTGAACCGGGCGAGAGCGCAGACGCGTTTGGCCTGCGCGCGGCGGGCTGGCTGGAGGCCAAGATTTTGGAGGTCGGCCCCGACAAGGTAGCCGCCTTCATCGGCGAGCCGGTGCAGGGCGCGGGCGGGGTGATCATTCCCCCCGCCACTTACTGGCCGGAAATCCAGCGCATCGTGGACAAATACGGCATCTTGCTAATCAGTGACGAGGTGATCTGCGCCTTTGGCCGCCTGGGCCACTGGTTTGCCTATGAAAAGTTTGGCTACAAGCCCGACCTGGTGACCTTCGCCAAGGGCGTGACCAGCGGCTACATCCCGCTGGGCGGCGTGCTGGTGGGCGACCGCGTGGCCAAGGTGCTGATTGAGAAGGGCGGTGAGTTCAACCACGGCTACACCTACAGCGGCCACCCGGTGGCCTGCGCGGTGGCGCTGGCCAATATCGCCATCATGGAGCACGAAAACCTGCCCGAGCGGGTACGCACCGATATCGGCCCCTACCTGGCGGAAAAATACGGCGCACTCAATAGGCACCCGCTGGTGGCGCATGCCGAAACCTGCGGTTTTGTGGCCGGGCTGGTGCTGGTGAAAAACAAGCAGACCGGCGAGCGCTTTGATGAAAGCTTGTCGGTGGGCATGCTGTGCCGCAAGCACTGCTTTGCCAATGGCCTGGTGATGCGCGCCGTGGGCGACCGCATGATCATCGCCCCGCCGCTGGTGATGACACACGCCCAGATTGACGAGATGGTGGCGCTGATCTTGCTATGTCTGGATCTGACCTGGCAGGAGCTGAAGGCCGCCGGACACGTTTAGTTGGGTTTGATTAATCCCTACAATATTTTTCGTTTCCCCATTTTTTGGAGTTTTGACACATGAAACAGCAAGCCCTGGTGATTGCACTGTCCGCCCTGATGTTGGGTGCCTGCGGTAAGAAGGAAGAGGCTCCTGCAGCCGCCGCCCCTGCTCCTGCCGCCCCGGTGGCTTCGGCCCCGGCTGCACCGCCTGCCAACACCGAGGAAAAGGTGTTGAATGTGTACAACTGGCCCGACTACATCGCGGCCGACATGGTGGCCAACTTCGAAAAAGAAACAGGCATCAAGGTCAACTACCAAACTTTTGAGAACAACGAAGCCCTGCAGGCCAAGCTGGTGGCGGGCAACAGTGGTTTTGACATCGTGGTGCCCGGTGCGGTGTTCGCCAAGTCGCAGATCGACGGTGGCCTGCTGATGAAGCTCGACAAAAGCAAGATCCCCAACCTGGCCAACCTCGACCCCATCATCATGGGCAAGGTCGCAGGTGTCGATGCGGGCAACGACCACCTGGTGCCATGGGCCTGGAGCTACACCACCGTAGCCATCAACAAGGGCAAGGTGGCCAAGGCCCTGGGCTCCACACCACTGCCAGACAACGTCTGGGACCTGGTCTTCAACCCCACCTACACCTCCAAGCTCAAGTCCTGCGGCATTGCCTACCTGGATTCGCCCACCGAGGTGATTCCGCCCGCGCTGCACTACCTGGAAAAGAACCCGTACTCGGCCGATGTGGCGGACCACAAGGCCGCAGGCGCGATGCTGGCCAAGGTGCGCAAGGACATCCGCTTGTTCTCCAGCACCATGATCGACGATATGGCCGGTGGCAAGGCCTGCGTGGGCCTGGGCTGGGCGGGTGACCTGAACATCGCCAAGGCACGTGCCATCGAGAACAAAAACGGCAACGACATCGAAGTGCTGCTGCCCAAAAATGGCGGCTTGATCTTCTTTGACAACCTGGCCATTCCTACCGATGCCAAGCACCCGCAAAACGCCATGGCCTTCATGGACTACTTCCTGCGCCCCGAAGTGTCGGCTTCGCTGACCAACGAGCTGAGCTACCCCACGGCCAACAAGGCCAGCATCGACAAGGTCAAGCCTGAAATCGCAGGCGACAAGACCACCTTTGTCGATGCCGACAACATGGCCAAGATGGTTTCGCCCACCAGCCTGAGCAACGAAACCCGCGAGTCCATGAGCAACGTCTACACGCTGTTTAAAAAGAGCAAATAAACGGTCGTGACTGTTTGAGCGACAAGCCGTGCACCGTCGTTATCGGGGGTGCACGGCTTTTTTTGATTAACCTAACCAACGTTACCCATCCAAGGTTGATACCGAGCGTGCAGTGCCAGAGATACCGTGGAACTGGCTTTGCCAGGCCACTGGTATCGCCCCCTGCAAGGGGGTTGGAGGAGCGCAGCGTAGCCTGGGGGTGAGCCAAAATTTTTATGAACTTGCCGAAACCCCGCCCTGAAGGCTTCTTGCGCACCGAAAACCTGGTCAAGCGTTTCGATGGCGTGGCCGCTGTGGACAACGTGACGCTGTCGATCCAGAAGGGCGAGATCTTTGCGCTGCTGGGCAGTTCGGGTTGCGGCAAATCCACCTTGCTGCGCATGCTGGCTGGGTTTGAAACACCGACCACCGGCGCGGTGATGCTCAATGGCGTGGACATCGCCAAGATGCCGCCCTACGAGCGGCCCATCAACATGATGTTCCAGTCGTACGCCCTTTTTCCGCACCTCAATATCTGGGAGAACATTGCCTTTGGCCTCAAGCGCGAAGGCATGCCCAGCGCGCAGATCAAGACCCGCGTGGACGAGATGCTGAACCTGGTGCAGCTGACAGACTTTGCCAAGCGCAAACCGCACCAGCTCTCTGGCGGGCAGCAGCAGCGCGTGGCCCTGGCCCGCAGCCTGGCCAAGAAACCCCAGCTCTTGCTGCTGGACGAACCTCTGGGCGCTTTAGACAAAAAGCTGCGCGAACGCACCCAGTTCGAGCTGGTCAACATCATCGAATCGGTGGGTGTGACGGTGGTGATGGTCACCCACGACCAGGAAGAAGCCATGACCATGGCCTCGCGCATCGCGGTGATGAGCAAGGGCAAGGTGTTGCAGGTGGGCACGCCCAAAGAAATTTACGAGCACCCCACCAACCGCTTTGTGGCGGACTTCATTGGCAACATCAATCTGTTTGACGGCCACCTCAGTCTGGACGAACCCGACCGCTGCGAGGTCACCACCGAGCAGGGCGTGGTGCGCGTGGGCCACGGCATCAGCGGCACATTGGGCATGCCGCTGGCGGTGGCGGTGCGGCCCGAGAAAATCTCCATCTCCAAGGAAAAGCCCGCCGACGTGGGCTACAACTTGTTTAGCGGCACGGTGCGCGAGATTGCCTACTTTGGCAGCTACAGCAGTTTTATTGTGGAAATGCCCGGTGGCCGCCGCGTCAAGGTGACCGAGGCCAACCAGAGCCGCCACGACAACAGCGACATCACCTGGGACGACAAAGTCTTCTTCTGGTGGGACGATGTAGCCCCTGTCACGCTCACCCAGTAAGGAGAGTTTGCTATGCATTTCTTGAAATGGGCCCGGCTGGTTCCCGGCGCGCGCTTCGTCATCGGCGTGCCCTACCTGTGGCTGGTGCTGTTCTTTGTGGCCCCGTTTTTGATTCTGGTGCGCATCAGCGTGACCGACATGGGCAACGGTGTAGACCCGTTTGCGCCGCTTATGACGGCGGTGGACGGCGTGTGGCACATCCTGCTGAAATACCACAACTACCTGTCCATCGTGGGCGAGCCGGGAGATGACGGCGTGATGGTATGGGGCCAGACTATCTACATCGAGGCTTACATCACCTCGGTGAAATACGCCTTCTGGACCACGGTGCTGTGCCTGGTCATCGGTTACCCGTTTGCCTATTTCATTGCCCGCGCCAAAGCCAGCTTGCAGCCCGCGCTGCTAATGCTGGTGATGCTACCGTTCTGGACATCTTTTCTGCTGCGCGTCTACGCCTGGAAGGGCATTCTGGCCGACCAGGGTGTGCTCAACAACCTGCTGATGTGGGTCGGTATTACCCACGAGCCGATCCAGATGCTCTACACCGATGTGTCCATGCTGGTCGGCATGACCTACGTGTACTGCCCGTTCATGATCCTGCCGCTGTACGCCAACCTGACCAAGATGGACTTTCGTCTGCTGGAGGCTGCGCACGACCTGGGCGCCTCCCCCTGGCATGCGTTTTGGCTGATCACCGTGCCGCTGAGCAAGGCGGGCATCATCGCCGGGTCGATGCTGGTGTTCATCCCCAGTGTGGGCGAGTTTGTGATTCCGTCCCTGCTGGGTGGGGCCGAGAACCTGATGATCGGCCGCGTGGTGTGGGACGAAATGTTCAGCAGCAACAACTGGCCGCGCGCCTCGGCCCTGGCCATCGTGATGATTTTGTTCATTCTGGTTCCTATGGCTATCTATAACCGGTATAGCGACGCGGCCAACGCGCCCAAGGAAAGCTGACATGGCACGCTTCATCCAGCAATATTTCGGCCGCTTCTGGCTGGCGGCGGTGTACTTGTTCTTGTACATCCCGCTGTTGTTTTTGATCGTTTTCTCGTTTAACAGCACGAGGCAAGATGGTGTGTTCACCGGGTTTTCGCTGCGCTGGTACACCGCGCTGATGGGCGATTCGCGGCTGGTGGAGGGCTTCTTCCTGTCACTCAAGGTGGCTGTGGTCACCGGCACGCTGTCCACCATCCTGGGCGCATTTGCGGCCTTTGTGCTGGTGCGCTTCCTCAAATTCAAGGGGCGCACCCTGTTTGCCGGGCTGGTCAGTGCGCCGCTGGTGATGCCCGAGGTGATCATTGGCCTGTCTTTGCTGCTGCTGATGGTGGCTGTGCAGCGGGCGCTGGGCTGGCCGGACCGGGGCGCGATCACCATCGTGCTGGGCCACACCCTGCTGGGCATGGCCTACGCCACCGTGGTCATCACCGGTCGCCTGCGCGAAATGGACCGCTCCATCGAAGAAGCCGCCATGGACCTGGGTTGCCGCCCGTTCCAGGTGTTCTTTCTGGTCACGCTGCCCAATATCGCGCCGTCGCTGGTGGCGGCTTGGATGCTGACCTTCACCCTGTCGTTCGACGACGTGGTGATCTCGGAATTCTTGTCCGGCCCGGGGGTGACCACGTTGCCGCAGGTGATTTTTGGCTACGCCCGGCGCGGCGTGAACCCTTCGATCTATGCTGCGGCAGCCATTTTGATCACCGTGGTCAGCATCGGCATCATCGTCTACAGCGTCCTCATGGCTCGCCAGCAAACCCGCCGTGCACGTGAGATGCAAGCGGCCACGGCGGCCTAAGCCCATATAAGGATTATTTGAATGTTCAATGTCGCTGATTTAAAGCTGGACGGTCGCGCCCTCATCAACGGCCAGCGCGTGCAGGGCAGTGCCGCATTCACCAAAACCTCGCCGGTCGATGGCCGCGTGCTGGCCGAGGTGACCCGGGGGGGCGAGGCCGAGATCGACCTGGCCGTGCAGGCCGCCCGTGCCGCCTTTGACGATGCCCGCTGGCGCGGCCTGCCCCCGGCGCAGCGCAAGCGGGTGATGGTGAAGTTTGCCGACCAGCTGCTGGCCCATGCCGACGAACTGGCGCTGACCGAAACCCTGGACATGGGCAAGCCCGTGCGTTACGCCCGCGCCGTGGACGTGAACAGCGCCGCCAACTGCATCCGCTGGTACGGCGAAGCGGTAGACAAGATCTACGATGAAATCGCGCCCACCGGCAACCAGTCGCTGGCCTTGATCACCCGCGAACCGGTGGGGGTGGTGGGCGTTATCGTGCCCTGGAACTACCCCATGATCATGGCCGCCTGGAAGATCGCCCCGGCCCTGGCCGCGGGCAATTCCATTGTCTTGAAGCCTAGCGAAAAGTCGCCACTCACCGCGCTGCGCCTGGCCGAGCTGGCGCTGGAGGCGGGCATTCCCCCCGGCGTGTTCAACGTGGTGCCCGGCTTTGGCCTGGAAGCCGGTGAGCCGCTGGCCCTGCACATGGACGTGGACTGCATCGCCTTTACCGGCTCCACCAAGGTCGGCAGGCGCATCCACGTGATGGCGGGCCTGAGCAACCTCAAGCGCGCCTGGACCGAGCTGGGCGGCAAGTCGCCCAACATCGTCTTTGCCGACTGCCCCGACCTGGACCGGGCCGTAGAGGCGGCTGTGGGCAGCGTGTTCTTCAACCAGGGCGAAAGCTGCAACGCCCCCTCGCGCCTGCTGGTCGAAGCTTCAATCAAAGATGTCTTTCTGGAAAAAGCCCTGGCCCTGGTGCCACGCTACGCTCCCGGCAACCCTCTCCTGCCCGACACCATCATGGGCGCGCTGGTCGACAAGACGCAGATGGACACCGTGCTGGGCTACATTGCGGCGGGCCAGCAAGACGGTGCAAAATTGATAGCGGGTGGCGCACAGGTCATGGGCGCTAGCGGCGGTTTTTATGTGGAACCCACAATTTTTGACGGCGTGACCAACCGCATGCGCATCGCCCAGGAAGAAATCTTCGGACCGGTGTTGTCGGTGCTGTCGTTCACCGATGCCGCTGAGGCAGTGCGCATCGCCAACGACAGCATCTACGGCCTGCAGGCTGCAGTGTGGACCCGCGACATCAACAAAGCCCATGGCGTGGCCCGCGCCCTCAAAGCCGGTACGGTGCACGTCAACCAGTACGACGAAGACGACATCACCGTGCCCTTCGGCGGCGTGAAGCAAAGCGGTGTAGGGCGCGACAAGTCGCTGCACGCGTTTGACAAGTACACGGAGCTGAAGACCACCTGGATCCGCATCGACAGCCCGCTGTAGCCTTACGGCGGCACGCTCTGAGGCGCAGGCGGTTTGCAGGCGGTAGATCGGGTTATTACTGAATTTGCGGCTACAAACGCGTATCGGCATCGTGCATTTCCGTACCAGGCGCGTGGGCGTTTGTGTTTATCGTTGCACCACTGAACACACCACTCCAGGATGCAACCCATGACAAACGCCATTCCCCAGCGCCAGGTCGGCACCACCGACGTACACATCACCACTCTCGGCTTCGGAGGCAACGTGCTCGGCAACCTGTATGCCGCCGTGCCCGACGAGGCCGCCAAAGACACCGTGCTGGCCGCCCAGCAGTCCGGCGTGAACTGCTTCGACACCGCCCCGCTGTACGGCCACGGCCTGTCGGAGCGCCGCCTGGGCGATGCCCTGCGGGCGCTGCCGCGCGAGTCGTTTGTGCTGTCCACCAAGGTCGGCCGCTTGCTTAAGCCCCATGGCCGCGTGCCGCCGCCCCGCCTCAAGCCGTCCGAGGGTGGCCTGTTTGTGGATGAACTGCCGTTTTCGCCGCACTTCGATTTCTCATACAGCGCCACCATGCGCTCGTTTGAAGACTCGTTGCAGCGCCTGGGTCTGAACCGCATTGACCTGCTATTGATCCACGACTGCGACGAATGGTCGCAGGGTGCTAACTACCGTACCGCCCTGAAAACCGTGGAAACCGGCGCGCTCAAGGCCCTGCAAGAGCTCAAAAGCGCGGGCCTGATCGGCGGCTATGGTGCCGGTGTCAACCAGTTCGAGGCCTGCGAAGACCTGATGGACCTGGGGCCCTTCGACTGCTTCTTGCTGGCCGGGCGCTACACGCTGCTGGAGCAGGGCGCGCTCGACACCTTTTTGCCGCGCTGCGTAAAGGAAGGCGTGTCCGTCATTCTGGGCGCGCCGTTCAATTCGGGCATTCTGGTCACCGGTGCCACGCCCGATGCCCGCTACAACTACCTGCCCGCCACCGATGAGATCAAAGCCAAGGTCGCCAAAATCGAGCAAGTGTGTGCCGCCCACCAAGTGCCGCTGGCCGCCGCCGCGCTGCAGTTCGTGCTGGGCCACGCCTCGGTAGCCACTGTGATCCCAGGTGCCAAGTCGCGGGCCGAGGCCGAGCAGAACGCCCGCTGGATGACGCTGCCCATCCCCGCAGCGTTCTGGGCGGAGCTGAAAGCCGCAGGCCTCGTACGCAGCGACGCACCTACCTAACTGGCTCACCCCCAGGCTGCAGTGCTACGCATCTTTCGCCAACCCCCTTGCAGGGAGCAACACCTGCAGCCTGGCAAAGCCAGTTCTGCGGTGTTTCTGGATGGGGGGCGTTCTGTCTGCACGAGAGGTGTGCGGAGTGGCATCCGCGACGTATAAAAGCACAACCTTTTCACACCCATGCCACAAGCACCTACCCAGCGCCGCAACATTGCCCCCGAGATCGAGCACGACCTGGTGCGCGATCCGCGCCTGGGCTACGAGGCCCCTGTGGACCGTGAGTTCGTGCGTTGCGTCGAGCACGGCAGCCCCACGCCGCTGGAGCGTTGGCACTGCCACGACGAGTACGAGCTACAGCTTATCAACGGCGCGCACGGACGGGCCTTTGTGGGCGACTACGTGGGTTTCTTCGAGCCCGGCCACCTGGTACTGACTGGCCCGCGCCTGCCGCACAACTGGGTCAGTACCGATCTGCCGCCCGACGGCCTGGCCGTGCGCAGCCTGGTAGTCCAGTTCCGCGAAGGGCCGTTGCGCGACGGCATGCGCGTAATCCACGAGCTGGAAGAGGCCCTGCCGCTGCTAGAGCGTGCCCGCCACGGCATTGAATTCTTCGGCATCAGCGAGGCCGTGCGAGAACGCTTCTACCTCATCCGCCAAAGCCACGGCCTGGAGCGCTTTGCCGAGTTCACCCAACTGCTGTGCCTGCTGGGCCGCTGCACCGACTACCGCCTGCTCTCCAGCGACTACCTGCCGGTGACCGGCCCCGACCTCACCCTGTCCGCCATCAACAAGGTTGTCACCTTTGTGAACACCCACTACGCCGAGGCCCTGCCGCTGGGCGAGATGGGTGACTTGGTCGGCATGGGCGAGAGCGCGTTTTCGCGGTTTTTCAGCAAGAGCACGGGTTTGACGTTTACCAATTACGTCAACCGCCTGCGCGTCAACCGCGCCTGCCAACTACTGATGGAGCGCGACAGCTATGTGTCCAGCGTGTGCTACGCGGTGGGGTTCAACAACGTGGCGAATTTCAACCGGCGGTTCTTGGAGGTGAAGGGAATGACGCCGACGCAGTATCGACAGCAGGCGGCGGGACGGTTTGCGCAGAGGTAAGCTGCCAGGAAGAGGATTGCTTTGGCCAGATTTGATGGATTCTCGGCATTCGCACACCAAAATGGCGCTTTAATCAGCTTGTTCAGCTGTACCCTAAGCTTATTGAAAACTGGAGTAGTCCCGATGTTGAAATGGTTCGATGCCAGCGAGGCCAAGAAATTTGGTGCGTCCCTGGCGCAATTGGTGCTGGAACGCACACCCACCGGCTCTCAAGCCCTCACTGAAAAAAAGCTGAGCAAAAAACATGAGGCGGCTTTGTTCCAGCTTGAAAAGCACATTGCCGCTTTTCGAAAGAACCACACCCTGAACATCTACACCAAGGCGCAGCTGGGAAATGCCTTTAAATGGGTTTTGCTCGACCAAAAACGGTATGACGCGGAATACGTCGATGTATTGACCGCTTGGGTATTGCGCAAATTTTGAACCACGGAGTAGTTGCATGTTTGGGTTTCTGAAGAAGGCCTTTGGACCATCACCGGCTGCTCCACCAGCGCCGATGTCACCGCCACCCGTGAATACGCGCGAACAGGCCCGCCTGGAGCACAGCCAAGGCAATACATTGCTTGGACAGGGTAAGTTGGCTGAAGCTGTGTCGCACTACAAAACTGCCGTGGCACTGCAGCCTGAACAGGCTGACGCGCATGTGGCGCTGGGATACGCCCTGTTGGAAATGCAGTTGCTGGATGACGCTGAAATGGCATTGCAGCAAGCTGTCAGGCTCAATCCGCGCAGCGTGGATGCGCACTTCATGCTGGGTAATATCGCACTGCAACGCAATGACGACGCGGGCGTGGCCTGTGAAATGGGCGCGGCGCTGGACATTGACCCCCTCTTCGAGCATGCCTATGCCGATCTCTGCCTGTCACTGTTTCGATTGGGTCGTTTGGCCCAGGCCCACGTCATCGTTGCACAGGGCTTGCTCCATTTCCCTCGCCGTGCGGATCTGCATTTTTTCCAGGGGAATCTTTTTGCCGAAGGGGCGGCTTACCAGGAAGCCGTTACTTGTTTTCAAAAAACCCTGTCCTTGCAGCCCGGCCACCCGGAAGCGCTTGCCAACCTGGGCGGCTGCGAGCGCAGCTTGGGAGCCGTGGAAGCATCCATCACCCATCTGCAACAAGCGATTGCGCTGCAGCCAGACCGCGTGGCTTGGCACAGCAATCTGTTGCTCACCTGGCTCTACCAAGGCAAGTTGAGCCGACAGGCCTTGTTCGAAGAGCATCTGCGGTTTGCGCAGCGTTTTGAGGCCCCGCTGCTAGCCCAGCGGCTGCCCCATCCCCCCAGGCAGGATGCCCAGGCAGCTTTGCGCATCGGTTACGTATCGGGCGACTTGCGTAACCACTCCATGGCTTTTTTCATAGAGCCTGTGTTGCGCGCCCATGACCGCGCGGTGGTTACGGTTTTTTGCTACTACACCTATCCGGTGCACGATGCTGTAACGGACAGGTTGCGCGGTCTGGCAGACCACTGGCGCTCCTGTAGCGATCTAGACGATGAGACCTTGGCGCAGCAGATACGCGATGACCGCATCGACATCCTGATCGACCTGTCTGGCCACACTGGGCACCACCGGCTCTTGACGTTTGCGCGCAAACCTGCGCCGCTGCAGGCGACCTGGCTGGGCTACCAGTCCACCACAGGCCTGTCCTCCATCGACTACCGGATCACGGATGCGTCCATGGACCCGCCCGGCATGACCGAGCAATACCATTCCGAAAAGCTGTTGCGCCTGGAAAGTGCCGCCTGTTTCCAGCCTGCGGCAGAGAGCCCTGCTGTGAATGCTTTACCGGCCCTGCACAACGGATTTTGTACCTTCGGATGTTTGAATAACCCCGCCAAAATTACCCCCGATGTCATGCACGCGTGGGCTGAAATTCTGCGGCTTGTGCCAACGGCCAGGCTGCTGCTGGGCAATGTGGCGAAAGATGCCGTGGAGTCACTGTCGCGCTTCTTCCGCGAGCAACAGATCGCCACAGAGCGCCTGCTGTTTGTCGAGAAAAAGCCGTTAGGCGAATATTTGGCGCTGCACCACCGCATCGATATCTGCCTGGACACCTTTCCCTACAACGGCGGAACCACCACTTTGCACGCGGCCTGGATGGGCATACCGGTGCTGACACTGGAAGGGAGCTTGCCGGTCGAGAGAGCCGGCGCAGCCACCATGGGTGGGTTTGGCCTGCACGACTTTATTGCGCAGGATGTTCCCCAGTACGTTGCACAAGCCGTTCGTTTGTCGCAAGACCACGAAAAATTAGCGGGTGTGCGGGCTGCGCTCAGGGAGCGCATGGCCTCCTCGCTGACGCAGAGATCTCGGGCTTTGACCCAGTCGTTGGAGAACGGCCTGCTGCAAGCTTGGCGCGCCCACCATGGTTGAGGGGGCGGTTTCAACCCCAAGTGCAACAAATTCAATGCACGCAATCGGGCTGGGGTTCGTGGGGGCTGGAGGGCGTGCGGCAACGCCAATCCGCCAAAGGGGTCGGACACGAATGCGGGTTGACAGGCGGCGTGGCAGCAGACTTCTCAGCGCGCAATCGCGATCCGACCCCATTGGCTAGCGTCCGTGCAACCGTCAGAGATGCTTCTCTTTTGACAGTAAAAAACCGCAGCGGCTTGCGCCCATGCCATAAGCGGTGGCAGCCGTTTTAGTGCCTAAAAACAGACCCAAAACCTGAAAATCCACTTCTCACATCCGCAACGCCCCCGCATACCCCGTCATCTCCAGATACCCATGCCCGATCAAAAGCCCCTGCGCGTCCAGCAGGCGGCTAAGGCCTTCCCAGTACACGGCACCCGTGGACCCCCGACTGTCCAGCTCCTGGTTGTCCAGCACGGCCAGCACGCTGAACCGGCCCATCGGCGTTTCCAGCGCCCATTCGACCGGGTAGCGCGCCTGGTTGGCCGGGCTGGTCCAGACGCGGCCGGGGGTGAAACGGGTTGCACCAGGCGGGAAGATGGTGAGTGCGCCCTGGGCAGTGCGGTGCGAGCCGCCGTCCCACAGGGTGCTGCCGTCCTTGCGGCGGATGCGGAAGGCCATCAGGGCGCTGCCGTCTTGCAGGTTCATGCCCAGCCAGTCCCAGCCCACGGCTTCGGGGTGCAGGTAGGCGTTGCTCCATTCGTGGTCCAGCCAGGCGCGGCTGGTGTCGGGGGCGATCTCGAAGCGCTGGCCTTGCAGTTGCAAATGGCCGCTGACCGCCAGTTGCGGCTGGCTCAGGTAGTAGCTGGCCTGGTCGATTTGGGGGCCTTTGCGCGACAGGCCTTGCTGGCCCTGCAGCACCAGCGGCTGGGTGGGGGCGAGCTGCAGGTGCAGGCCGAAGTCTTGGGCGGGCAGGTCTGCGGTGTAGGTGGTGCCCGTGCGCACCAGCGACCAGTCGCGCAGGCGCACCGCCGTGTCGGTCTCGCTAGCCTCGGCCACGCCAAAACCGGCGCGGGCAATGCGCTGGTCGTGCCAGAGTTTTTTACCCTGCACGTCGGTGATGGCGGCGTGGGCGAACAACAGTTGCTTGGCGGCGAAGCGCGAGGCCATGGCCTGGGTGGCGGCCACGCGGCTGCGGAAGAAGGTGAGCTGAAAGCCGAACTCGCGGCTGCCGCTGTCATTGGCGCTAAGTGCCCGCCCGGTGACGTACCACCACTCGGTGCCGAAGTCCGGGTGGCTGCCCAGGTCGCTTGGGAAGCGCATGGCAGCAGGAGACAAGCCGAACGCACTTCCGCCCAAGCTGGACAAGGCCAGGATTAAGTAGTTGCGCCGTTGCATCGTCATTGCTCAGGTTCCACGCAAGTTGATAGCAAGCCTTCCAGGCACACCGCAGAACGGGCTTTGCCCGGCTGCTGGTGTGGCCCCCTGCAAGGGGGGTGGCGAAAGATGCGAAGCACTGCAGCCTGGGGGTGTGCGGAGTAAGGTTGCATCACCAATCCTCCTTCACCGCCAGCACGGCATCTTGCCCCGCCGCTGCCCGCCCGGCCAGCCAGGCCGTCACCGTGCCCGCCAGCACCACCGCAGCACACAGCAGCAGCAGGCGGGGCCAGGGTAGATGCAGGTCCATGGTCCAGTGAAAGCTTTGCGGGTTCACCACAAACACCAGCACCATGGACACGGCCAGGCCCAGCGCCAGCCCGGCTATGGAGCCGATCAGCGTCCATGCGGCACCCTCACCAGCCACCACGGTCAAGATCTGCCGCCGCGTCAGCCCCAGGTGGGCCAGCAGGCCGAATTCCTTGCGCCGCGCCAGCACCTGGGCGCTGAAGCTGGCCGCCACGCCAAACAGGCCGATGGCGATGGCGATGGCCTGCAGCCAGTAGGTTACGGCGAAGCTGCGGTCAAAAATCTTCAAGGAGATGGCGCGGATCTGGCCCACCGAAGAGAACTCCAGCGGCGCATCGCTAAGGGCGCGGATGGCAGTTTGCACCTCGGCTTCTTGCGCGCCGTCTTGCAGCCACAGCGCCATGTCGTTCACCTGCGCGTCGCCCGTGAGCCGCTCAAAATCCGCCTGCTCCATGCTGATGGCACCAAACTGCCGGGCGTAGTCACGCCATACGCCTGCTACAAAAAAAGTAGCGGGTTGCGTAGATACTGTCTGCGCTAGAGGCATAAAAGCCTTAAAAAGTGGGGCAAAGGTGGTGCCGGGCCGTGCACCGTACAAATCCACCATCGGCTCGCTCACGTAAATGCCGATCTGCCCCGGTGGCACGGGCAGCGCGGCTCCCACCAGCGGCAGGCTGCGGGCCGGGTCGCCGATCTGCCGGGCGATCAGCGCTACGCTGGGTTTGCCGGGGTCGAGCAGCAGGGCGCGGCTGCGCTGGGTGGCCACGCGCTGCACGCCGGGAATCTGGCCCACGGCCCGCACGAATGTGGGCGGCAGCGTCAGCGCGTCATTGCCCGCGCTGGCGGTGGGGCTGCGCACATACAGGTCGGCGGGCAGCACCACGTCCAGCCACTGCACCATGGAATCGCGAAAGCTGGCCACCATCACCGTCAGCGCCACTGCCAGGCTCAGCGATGCCACCACGCCGCTCACGGCCACGGCGGCACTCTGCCGCACCCGGCGCGCCCGCTCTATCGCCAGCATGGGCAGCAGTCGGTGGTTCAAAAACGGGGCGAGACGGTCGTACAACAGGGCGATCAGCCAGGGCAAGGCGGTGATGCCACCCACCAGCAGCAAGGCCACCGACAGGTAGGCGCCCAGTGGTATGCCGAACACCGGCGGAGCCAGTGCCAACAGCAGGCCCAGCGCGATCAAACCCCAGCTGGCCCAGCTTGCAGATGCACGCCCCAAATCTGCGCCCAGTCCTTTGAGAGTTTGCGCCGCAGGCAGGCGCTGTGCCGCCCGTGCCGGCCACCAGCCGCCCACAGCCGCGGCCGCCACGCCCAAGGCCCCGTACACCAGCGCGGCGCTAGCGTCCCACTGCAGGCGCGGGGCCACCCCGGCAAAATATCCACCGCCCAAATCCCCGCCCAGTACGCGCAGGGCCAGCGCCGCCAGCCCCGTGCCCAGCGCAATGCCCGCCAGGCTGCCGATGCCGCCCAGCACCAGCGACTCGGCCAGCACCAGTTGCAGCCGCTCGCGCCCGGTCAGGCCCAGCACGCCCAGCAGCGCAAACTGCTGCGCTCTCTTGGCCACGCTGAGCGACAGCACCGAGAACACCAAAAACGCCCCGGTGAACAGCGCCACCAGGGCCAGCACCGTCAGGTTGACCCGGTAGGCCCGCGACAGATTGCTGACCCGCTGGGCCGCATCGCCCGGCTCGGCGGCGGTGATGCCGGGCGGCAAGGCCAGCGCCTGCAAAAATGCCGCGTGGTCCACCCCGGCGCGCAGCCGCAGGTCGATGCGCGAGAGCTGGCCCAGCGCGTTGAATGCGCCTTGCGCCGCGCCAATGTCCATCACCGCCAGCGCCGGGCCGGTGGCCGCCACTGAGCCTGCTACTTGCAGGGTGGGCCCTTTGTGCAAACGAACCGGCTGGGCCAGCGCCTGCTGGGCGGCGGGGTTCAAAAACACCGTGTCGGGGGCGAACAAGGCCAGGCGGTCGGCATCTTTGTTGGGCACCGGCATCAGGCCAGGGGCCACAGCCGCCACCACCAGGGCATCCACGCCCAGCACCTTCAGCGGCACACGTTGCCCGGCGGTGTCCAGCGCAAAGGTGGCCACCTCCAGCACCGGGCTGGCCACGGCCACGTCGGGGTGGGTGGCGACGCGTTCAAAAATCGTCTCGTCGAACCGGCCCTGCGTGGCCCGCAGCTCCAGGTCCGGCTGGCCACCCACGGCACTGACGGCGCTGGAGAATTCACTCAGCGCCGACGCGTTGATGAGCTGCACCGAAAACGCCAGCGCCACCCCCAGCATCACCGCCACCACGGCGGCTGCGTTGCGCCAGGGGTGGTGTTTGAGCTCTTGCCAGGAATAGGTGCGCAGTAGGGCGCGAACGGTGTGCAAGGGGGAGTGGGTTGCCATCAGCGGCGCATCCGCGCTTCAAATTCGGTGTGGGTGATGGGCTGGCGGCTACTGTGAAAGCAACCCATGTCCAGCACCGTACCCACGCCGTCGGTGGATGGGACCAACACGGTGTAGATCAGCGCGTAGGGGAAGTGCCGGGGCACCACATGCCGGATGTCGGGGGCGACACGCTGGTACAGGTGGGGGTTGCGTTCCAGAAAAGTCTCCGCACGGCTGACCTCTTGCATGAGGCCGATGGCGGCAGCGGGCTCTCGCTCCAGGTACCAGCCATAGGCTTCTGTCAGCTCGAAAGTTGCCAGTGCGGTGTAGCGGACCTCGTAGGCGTGTAATGCCACTATGCAATGCCTAGCGAAGCCTTTATCTGCGCCAGTGAGTAGCTCGGTGCATCGGGGTTACGCCGGTGCGCAGCCAGTCGCTCTTGCGCCTCGTGTCGGTGTGCGGCAGACAAGGCAAAGCCGCTTTGTTCGCTGGCCACGCTCTCCAGCAGTTCTTGTGCAAGCTGCCGGCGTTCTATGGCGGGCAATTGGGCTAATTCAAAGGGGAGATTGGCTTGCATGGGGGCCTCCTGGGTGCAGTGCCAAGACTATAAACGGCATCGTATTGGATCGCTCTTAATCCTGCATTCCATCTACCCGCAGCTGCAGCACCCGGTCGGCCCGCGCGGCGGCGGCCTGCGAATGCGTCACCAGCACCAGGGCTGCGCCTTGGGCGCGGGTTTGGGCCAGTAATGCATCCATCACCTTGGCCGCGGTGGTGGGGTCCAGGTTGCCGGTGGGTTCGTCGGCCAGCAGCAGGGCCGGGCGGTGCACCAGGGCGCGGGCGATGGCGACGCGCTGGAGCTGGCCGCCGCTGAGCTGCTGGGGCAGGCGCGTGCCCAGGCCTTCCAGACCCACCGCGGCCAGCAGACTTTGCACGCGGGCATCGTCTAGCTGACCCAGCAGCATCAGCGGTAGGGCCACGTTTTGGGCTACGTCCAGGTGCGGCAAGACGTGGAAGGCCTGGAACACAAAGCCCACCTGTTGCCGCCGCAGTAGGGCGCGCTGGTCGCCGCTGAGGCCGCCCAAATCCACGCCACCGATGTGCACGCTGCCGGTATCCCAGCTGTCCAGCCCGGCCATGCAGTTGAGCAAGGTGGATTTGCCTACGCCGGATTCACCGACGATGGCGACGAACTCGCCGGGCTCCACCTGCAGCGAGACATTGGCGAATACGGTGCTGTCGCCGTAGCGTTTGCCCAAATTTTCAATACGCAGGCTCATACGGCTTGTGCAACCAGGGTAAGGACCTGCTGCAGCGCATCCGGCGCATCGCAGGCGACGATGTGGCGCTGCGGCATGGAGCGCAGCCAGGTGATCTGGCGTTTGGCCAGTTGGCGGGTGGCGAAGATGCCGCGGTCGCGCAGCTCTTCCATCGGCAGGGTGCCTTCCAAAGCTTCCCAGGCCTGGCGGTAGCCGACGCAGCGCATGCTGGGCAGGTCGGCGTACAGGTCGCCGCGGGCGCGCAAGGCGTGGACCTCGTCCAAAAAACCTGCTGCCAATATCTGGTCAAAGCGCAGGGCGATGCGTTCGTGCAACCAGGCGCGATCGTCAGGTTCCAAGGAAATAAGGGTGGTAGCGCTTATTCTGTCTGCGCGAGTAGCTATGTCTTTTGTAGCATGAAAGCTGGACAATGGCTGGCCGGAGGCGCGCCACACTTCCAGCGCGCGTTGGACGCGCTGGGTGTCCATAGGCTGCAGGCGGGCGGCAGTGATTGGGTCTACCAGCGCCAACTGGGCATGCATGGCGGGCCAGCCGTGCTCGGTGGCCTCGGCTTCGATGGCGGCGCGCAGTGCCGGGTCGGCGCCGGGCATGGGGTCAATGCCATCGAACAAGGCCTTGAAATACAACATAGTGCCGCCCACCAGCAGTGGCAGGCGGCCCCGGCGGTGGATGTCGGCCAGCAAAGCTTCTGCATCGCGCACGAATTCGGCAGCGCTGTAGGCCTGCAGCGGGTCGCGGATGTTGATGAGGTGGTGCGGCACCTGGGCCAGTTCGGCAACGCTGGGTTTAGCCGTGCCAATGTCCATGCCCCGGTAGACCAGGGCCGAATCGACGCTGATGACCTCCACCGGCCAGCGCTGTGCAATGGCCAGGGCGGCGGCGGTTTTGCCAGTAGCGGTAGGGCCAGCCAGGGCGATGCAGCGGGGTAGGGTGGCGTTCACTAACGGATCAGCAGGCATGGCGCAGTGCCTTGCCGCGTGCACCGCAGGGCGTGCGGGTGCTGGGGTCGGGCGTGGGGGTGCCGTCCTCGTCCATTCGCACGGCCACGGTGCTCCAACTGCGAATGCCCTGCTTGTCCACCGCCATACGCAGCAGCCAGCCCAGCTTGGCAGCAGGCAGTTCGAAGCCGTCAAACACCAGATTGCCCAGGCTCCAGATCACCGGCTTGCCCAGAACCATGTCGGCACCCTGGGTGACGTGCGGGTGGCTGCCCACCACAGCGTCGGCTCCGGCCTGAACCATGATTTTTGCCAGGTCGCGCTGGCGCTGGCTGGGCTCGGGTTCGCGCTCCCAGCCCCAGTGCATGAAGGGAATCACCACGTCGGCGCCGGCGGCTTTGGCGGCGCGGATGTCGGCCACTACCAGGCTGTCTTCGCTCCAGGCCACGCCGGCCCAGGTGGCCCCGGCCTCGAAAGAGCGGGGTTTGAATTCGTCGTAGCCCAGCAGGGCGATGCGGATGCCGTTTTTTTCGATCCAATAGGGCTTGTGCGCCTCGGTCAGGTTTGCCCCGCCGCCAAAGCCCGCAATGCCTGCCGTGCGCAGGTGGGACAGGGTTTCCATGAAGGCCTCGCGGCCAAAGTCGCCGCTGTGGTTGTTGGCCACCGACATCGCGGCAAAGCGGCCTTTGAGCACGTTGACGGTGTTGGGCGCGGCGCGGAAAGTGTAGATTTTGTTGTCCAGCGGCGTGCCAGTGGTGGTGCTGGCAATGGACGTTTCCAGATTGCCAATGGCCACGTCGGCCGCCTGCAGCAGCGGGGCGATGGGGGCCAGCGGGTCACCGCCCGCAGCAATCAGGCGGCCTGGGCCATCGTCCAGCATTACGTCGCCGCCGAAGATGAGTTGAACGGTGGGCGATTTGGGCGGGGCGCTGTGGGCCAGCAACGGCAGGCAGAGCAGCGCGGCAAGCAAGGTGTTTTTCATCATTTTGTCCATCCACACCAGTAATAGAGTTCACCATCGCGTATGGGTTCATAGACGCGTTGCAGGCCGGTGAAGCCGTAGGGGCCATTCTTGGGCGGCGGATACAGGTAGTCGGCCTGGTGCAACAGCACCGCGCCTTGCGGTGGCTCACGGTCGGCGTAGGTGTAGATTTTGATGGCGGCCAGGCCAGGCGGCTGGCGCTCGAACACCAGGCGGAACATGAAGTACGAGCCGATGGAGAGTGGTGCCACGGTGTACGGGCTGGCAGCGGGTTGGGCGCGGATGATTTGGGTTTCACCACCGTAGCTTACGTGGCAGGCTACGGTTTCGGCCTGGGCAATGCCGTAGGTCAACGCGGCCAGCAGTAGCAAGTGTTGTCGTACGCGTTTCATGGTTTAGCGTCCACGCATAAAGAGGGCATCGAGTTCCTTGATGGTGATTTGCCGCCACGTCGGTCGGCCGTGGTTGCATTGGTCGGAGCGGTCGGTGGTTTCCATTTGGCGCAGCAGGGCGTTCATTTCATCGACCGTGAGACGGCGGTTGGCGCGCACCGCGCCGTGGCAGGCCATGGTGCCGAGCAGTTCGTTCTGGGCGCGTTGGACCACGGTGCTGGCCTCGTGTTGGGCAAGTTCGGCCAGCACGCTGCGGGCCAGTTCGGTGGCGTTGCCCTGTACCAGGCTGGTAGGCACGGCCCGTACAGCCAGGGTTTTGGGCGAGAACGGGGTGATTTCCAGGCCCAGCGTGGCCAGCGTCTCGGTATGGGCTTCGGCGGTAGCCACCTCTTGCGGCGTGGCGGCGAAGGTCACCGGGATCAGCAGCGGCTGGCTGGTGATACGCGCATCCACCAGTTGGGTTTTCAGGCGCTCGTAGACGATGCGCTCGTGCGCGGCGTGCATGTCCACGATGACCAGGCCCTGGGCGTTTTCGGCCAGGATGTAAATGCCTTGCAGCTGGGCGATGGCGCGGCCCAGGGGCCACACCTCCGTAGATGCGGCAGCGGGCAAGGGCTGCGCAGGCACAGGTACTGGCGGGCGCACGGCAGTAGCGGGCTGGATGTGCCAGAGCGCCTCCATGTCGGACACGCGGTGGGTTGTCGACGTGATGGGTGCTACAAACTGCATAGCTGCTTGCGTAGGTAGTACCTGCGCTAGCGGCCTACTTTCTTTAAAAAAGTCGGGTGCTGCTGCGACGGCACTCGCTGGCGCCGCCAGGGCTGCCGCTGCTGCACGCGGGGCCGCCAGGGCTGCATCCACCGCGCGGCGCACGGCCTGGTGCACTTCGCGGCTGTCGCGAAAGCGCACCTCGATCTTGGTGGGGTGCACGTTCACGTCCACCCGGGTCGGGTCGATTTCCACGTACAGCGCGTAAATCGGCTGGCGCTGGCCGTGCAGCACGTCTTCATAGGCGCTGCGGGCGGCGTGGGTGATGACCTTGTCGCGCACGAAGCGGCCATTCACATAGGCAAACTGCTGGTCGGGCCGGGCGCGGGCGGCATCGGGAATGCCGACCCGGCCCCAGACGCGCACCGCCTGGCCGCCGTCATCCCGCATGCTGCTCAGGTGGTCCACCGCCACCGAGCGGTCGGCAAAGTCGTCGCCCAGCACATCGCGCAGGCGAGCGCTGATGGCATCGATGTTGTTCGGGGCCGAACAAGCGCGCCATTGTTCGACCAGCTTGCCCTCGTGCCAAATGGCAAAGCCCACGTCGGGCCGGGCCAGGGCGTGGCGGCGTACCGCTTCCACGCAGTGGGCCAGTTCGGTGGCATCGGTCTTTAAAAACTTGCGCCGCGCCGGGGTGCTGAAAAACAGCTCTTTCACCTCCACCGTGGTGCCGGTGCTGCGGGCTACGGGTTTCAGTTCGCCGCTGCGGCCATCCAGTAAGAATGCATTAGATTGGCCGCTGGCGCGCGACAGTATTGCCATGTCAGCTATCGAGTTGATAGCGGCCAGGGCTTCGCCGCGAAACCCCATGGTGCCCACCGATTCCAGGTCTTGCAGGTTGCTGATCTTGCTGGTGGCGTGGCGCTTCAGGGCGATGGGCAGTTCTTCCATGGGGATGCCGCCGCCGTCGTCTTCCACCGCAATCAGGCGCACGCCGCCCGCCAGCAGCCGCAGGGTGATTTGCGTGGCCCCCGCGTCCAGCGCGTTGTCGACCAGTTCGCGCACGACAGAGGCGGGGCGTTCGACCACTTCGCCTGCGGCAATCTGGCTGATGAGTTCGTCGGGCAGCTCGCGGATAGTGCGGCGAGGAGAGTTGGGAGATGAAGGAGTGGGAATAGGTGCGTTCACCGCTTGATTTTAGGGGGCTGGGTGTGCCCTTGGCTCCCGCAGTGCCAGCGCCGGGAAACGGCTGCTGCAGCCCTTCTACAAAGCAACGGCCCATTGCAGACAAAAAACAACTGGTAACCCGGCAAGACCCTGGCTGCAGGGTTCTGGCCATGGCTTCCGTGCCAAGATGGGTTCCATGAAATTACTGCTGTCCGTGTTCAGAATGGTCCATGCGCTGCTGGCCCTGTTGTTTGCTTGCGCTGCGCTCATGCTGATTGCCATTGCCGCCCGCATGGGCTGGCTGGCGTTTGCCAGCGGCTGGGATGGCGCGGCGGCGCTGGCCGTCATTGAGGCGATCGGGCTGCTGGCGGCGGCCGTGATGGCTTTGCAAATTGCCGAAACCATCACCGAAGAAGAGGTGATCCGAGATGCCGATATCAGTGCGCCGACGCGGGTGCGGCGATTTCTATCGCGCTTCTTTGTGGTGGTGATTGTGGCCCTGGCCATCGAGGGCCTGGTGGCCACGTTCAAGGCACTGCACGAAGACCCTACGCACCTGCCCTATGCGGCCAGCATACTGGTGGCTACCGCTTTGATGCTGGCCGCGTGGGGCGTATTCGTTCACCTGAACCGTTCTGCAGAAGAGCTGGAGCCCGAGGCCATGGAAAACGCCAAACGCGAAGATAAAAAGTTGCAGTAAGTTTTCTGGCCGGGCCAATTTTTCGCGGCGGTCCCATTTGCCCGTGGTGCTTACACGGTTGCCGCCACCAAACCTATATCCACCGCTTCCTGGGCGCTCACGTACCAGTCTTGGTGAAAGACTTTTTGTTCCAGCTCCTCGACGGCGAGCCGGGTACCTTTCACCAGCGTGGCAAATCCTTCCCGCTCCAAGCGTTGGCCCGATTCGATTTCGGCCAGTGCGTCCATCACCACGGCCTTGCACCCGCGAAGCGTACCTTCCAGGGTCAGTGTCTTCTGCATCTTGCGCTCGTGGATCAGCAGTTCGCAGTCCAGCGTCAAAAACCGGTGGCTTGGCGGTATGACAGACATGATGGTGACCCCTGCCGAAAACACATAGGTCTTGCCAAAGAAGAACACCTCGCGGTGGTCCTTTTCCTGCCATAGCCGAAGTTCTTGGGCGATACGGCGCCCCACATCGGCATCGCCGCCCGAGGTGCTCAGTTCAAATACAACCGGTTCGCCGAAAGGCAAAGCCGCTTGCTGGCGAAGAAATTCAGACAGCATGCCTTCATTCACCTTGCCGAAAAGGCGAATCTGCGGCAACAGGGTAGGTAGAGTTTTTGGAATCATCGGAACACCGTTTTTTAAAGAAATAAGAGATTTGCCCGTACGTGCACAGAGTGCAACACCGCATCACACCCGCGGCGGATCGGTTTCGCGCTCCGGATGGCGGTGCTGGCCGATGCCTTTCAGGAAGGCTTGCACGGTGGAGTTGCGGTACGCGCCGATGAAAATGCCGGGGTCTTGTGCACCGCTGGGCGTCAGGTCAGAGCCGCCCGCATGCGAGAACAATTTATGCGAGCCCGGCAGCACCAGAATCGGCTTGCAATGGCGGTACTGGTCTTTGATGAATTCGGCGGTGTGGCCGTCTCTGGTTAATGCCTCAACGCCCGCCGCGCCATTGGGCAGCACCAAGGCATCGAACAGGAAACCGGGCTCGTTTTCCAGCGAAGCATCGGCTTCGATCTCGGTCCCATCGCTGGTGACCACCCGGCCAATGTGCGGTGCCACAAAGCGGGGCACAGCATCCTGGGCCAACAGGGCGGCATGGATCTTCAGCAGGCTTTCGCCGTCCACCCCATCGGCCACCAGCAGCGCAACCTTGCGACCAGCAATCGAGCCGTCACCCGGCCGGGCCTTCAGCGACAAGGCGGCCGAGACGGTGACTTCCGGGGTTTCCACCGTTTCTATCGCACGGGGCAGCGGCTCAGGCAGTGGCGACATGCCCAGACCGGCGGCGACCGTGTTCGCCAGGTTTTCGGACACATTGCGCAGCGAGGCCACCATACGCTGGCGGATGGCCGGCACCGTCACCTTGCTCAGCTCAAAGCGGAATGCTGCGGCAATATGGGCCCGCTCCACCTCGGTCTGGCTGTCCAGGAACAGCGTGGCCTGGGTGTAATGGTCGGCAAATTTTTCTGGTTTGGCGCGGACTTTATCCTGCGCTTCCTTGGCTTCCATCCGTGCAGGCACGCTGACAAAGCCTTGTGCCGCACCGGCCTGGAACGGGCAGCCGCCCGCCAGCGAATTTGGCTCGTAAGACACCCGTCCGCGCGGAATGGCCTGGCGGTGCATGCCGTCGCGCTGGTTGTTGTGTACCTGGGCAATGGGGGCGTTGATCGGGATCTCGTGGAAGTTGGGGCCGCCCAGGCGGGAAATTTGCGTGTCCACATACGAGTGGATGCGCCCGGCCAGCAGCGGGTCGTTGCTGAAGTCGATGCCCGGCACCACATGCGCGGTGCAAAACGCCACCTGCTCGGTTTCGGCAAAGAAGTTGTCGGGGTTGCGGTTCAGCACCATGCGGCCGATCAGCTGCACCGGCACCAGTTCTTCGGGAATCAGCTTGGTGGCGTCGAGGATGTCAAAGCTGAAGGCTTCGGCTTGTTCTTCGGTGAAGATCTGCACACCCAGCTCCCATTCAGGGAACACACCAGACTCAATCCGTTCCCACAGATCGCGGCGGTGGTAGTCGGGGTCGGCGCCTGAGATTTTGACGGCTTCGTCCCAGACCAGCGAACAGGTGCCGTACTTGGGCTGCCAGTGGAATTTAACAAATACGGACGCACCGGCGTCATTCACAAAGCGGTAGCTGTGCACGCCAAAGCCCTGCATGGTGGCGTAGCTGCGCGGAATGGCGCGGTCGCTCATGACCCACATCAGCATGTGGGTAGATTCAGGCATCAGCGACACAAAATCCCAAAAGGTGTCATGCGCGCTGGCCGCCTGTGGCATGCCGTGGTGCGGCTCGGGTTTGACGGCATGCACCAGGTCCGGAAACTTCATCGCGTCCTGGATGAAGAAGACCGGCATGTTGTTACCCACCAGGTCCCAGTTGCCTTCATCGGTGTAGAACTTGACGGCAAAGCCGCGCACATCGCGCGCCGTGTCTTTGGACCCGCGCTCGCCAGCGACGGTAGAAAAGCGCACAAACACCGGTGTTACTTTGCCTGCTTCCTTGAACGGCGCGGCCTTGGTGTGCTCGGTCAGCGGTGCGTAGCATTCAAAGAAGCCATGCGCCGCCGAGCCGCGCGCGTGCACGATGCGCTCTGGGATGCGCTCGTGGTCGAAGTGCGTCAGCTTCTCGCGCAGGATGAAGTCTTCCAGCAGCACCGGGCCACGCACGCCGGCCTTCAGCGAATTCTGGTTATCGGCGATGGCTACGCCCTGGTTGGTGGTGAGCTGTTGGCCACTGGAGTCGACGCGCACGCCGTCCAGCGAGCGGTTGCCCGCGTTCAGCCCTGGCTTGGCCACCGTGCCAACTTTGTTGTCGTGGTAGGACTCGGATACGGTGCTGGCGGTAGTCATTTGTGACGGCGCGGCCACCGTCTGGCCCACCGGGGGCGAGATGCCATTTTCAAAGCCGTGCTCCGAGGCTTTCAGTGCGTTGAACGGCACGGCGGCCACCATGGCCTGCGTTTCGGCCATCTTTTGGGCGGCCCCATCCCGCAGCTCTTTGGGCCCAGGGACTTGGGCTGGGCCACTGTCGGTGTTTTTCGCACTGGCTACGGCCATGTCGGTCTTGGAGCTGGTGCGGGAGGAGGTACGGGAGGGGATGCTTTTGGGTTTGGTCATTTCAGATTTCCGTTAGGTGGGTAAAATTTAAAGAAAAGAAGGCGGTAGCGCATATTCCGCCTGCACATGTTGCTATTTATTTTGTGGCTTTTTGTGGTGTTTCCTTGCGCTGCTTGGGGCGGGGGCAAGGGCTCGATTTATGCAATCAATTCCCGCTCGGCTACGGAGCGGGCATCCTGGCACCACACATCGATGCGCATGTCGGCATCTTGTGTGTGGCCGATGTGCGGCATTTCTAAAAGGGTGTGCAGTTGTTCATGCACCGCATCGCCAGTGAAAGTGCAGCCTGCAATGTGCTTTCGCCAGTGGCACGCCAGCACGGTGCCACCATCCCGCAGGGACATGGAAATTCTTGCTGCCAACCGGGTCAAATCTGGCGCATCCATGTAATAGGCCAGCTCACTTACGACGATCAGATCAAATTGCTCTGTCGGCCAATCTTCGGGCAGCCATGCTTGCACCACGCGGACGTTGTCTAGATTGACCAGGCGTTTTCGCGCGGCTTCCACCGCCCTGGCGGAGCCGTCGGACACCAGCAACTGGTCGCAGCGTGCGGCCAGCTCGGCCGCCAGTTCACCGTTGGCGCAGCCGGGTTCATAGGCATTTGCGTAACGGGCAGCGGGGAGGCTGGCCAGGGTCAATGCCCGTTTGCGCGATTCATACCAACGTGTGCGAAATCCCCAAGGATCTTCGGTGCTGGAAAACATGGCTTCAAAATAAGCGGCTGGCGCTGCAAGGTCAAAATTGTTCATGGGGTTCAGACAAAAAAGTATTCAATAGCGCGCTCTGCCCTCTGCAAAATCGACGCGCCCAAAATGGGGGAGCCATCGTTTGCGGGGTTTGTGGTTTGTGAAGCGTGTGCTGCGAGGGCCTGTAACTTGAGCGCCAGGCTGGCCTGCGCAACAGGAAAGCCATGGAGTCGATCCCACGGCACTGCAGGTTCGCCGGGTGTCGCCCAATGCCATAGCCAGACCGGCGCTTGCGCCAGGCGGCAACCGGCTTTGCGGCTGGCATGCACCGCGGCGTTGCCGCAAGCCTCGTGGTCGGGATGGCCATCGAGCTGGTAGGTGGTAACGAGCAAATCTGTGGGGCGCAGACACACTTCCAATGCGCTGCACAGATTCTCAAAATATGCCTGCACCTGGCCATCTGGCAGGC
This sequence comes from Rhodoferax sp. RT5P35, assembly GCF_056521385.1. Taxonomy (NCBI): domain Bacteria; kingdom Pseudomonadati; phylum Pseudomonadota; class Betaproteobacteria; order Burkholderiales; family Comamonadaceae; genus Rhodoferax; species Rhodoferax sp. RT5P35. The sequence continues at coordinate 139,908 of NZ_JBWMAX010000001.1, forward strand.
CCAGCCGCAGCACGTTTTCTGGGTGCAATCCCAGCCTGTACAGCCCGTTCAGTGTTTCAGCCTGGCGCGTCAAAGCCAGTTGCGAAGCGCTGCGCTCGGCCGTGGGCGGGTGGCTGGCTTCTCCGTCGGTCACGGCAATCACCAGGCATTCGCCCCCTCGTTGGGCGTGCTGCTGCAATAGCGCGCCACAGGCCAAAACTTCGTCGTCCGGGTGGGGTGCCAGTACCACCAGCCGGGCATCCTGGACAAGCCACCAGTCCAGCGGATGGCAGGGCGCTGCTGCGAGCTGTGGTGAGTCTTTCCACACAGATTCGGGGGTTCCGCTTGCGGCAATGAAGCGCGGTGGCAGATTTATAGCGTCCATGCATTGGCCCCCTCGGCACCGACACGCTCACCCAGGGCGGCGAAATCCCGTTCCGCGTGGCTTTGCCGGATAAACACGGGTAAATCGGCGGCCGCACGGGCGAAGTGCCGGTTTTGGCAGAGTGGCGTTGCGCCCAGCGCGCGGGAAACCTCGTCCAGTACCAGGCGTGCCGTACCCTCTGCCGATTGGCGCACACGCAAAGCCAGGGCACTGGCATCCCTGCGCGGTTGTTCATCTATCGCATGTGCTGCTTGCCTTAGCAAGGCGGCCGTGCCTTGCAGGGCCAGATCGACCTTGCCCAAGGCCGCCCATCGGAATGGATGCGATCCAGTGGCGGCAGGTGGGCCCATGGCCGCACACAGCGCCGAAGCAAGGGCCAGGCTGCCCCCGTACCAGCAGGCGGCGATGCCTGCACCCCCTTGCCAAAAGCCTGGCCGTTGCAGGTAATCGCCCGGGCTGCCCACCAGCGCAGCCCTGACCTGCTGAAATCGCACCCCAAAGCTGGCACTGGCTTGCATTCCGACCGCTTGCCATGTGTCGCTGCACACCATCACCCCCGGCTGCTGGAGTGGCACTTGCACCAGTTGCGGGCCGCGGCCATCGGGGTACCAGGCCGTCAGCAGGGCGTGGCTTGCGCTGGCCGCGCCAGAGCACCATGCTTTGGAGCCGTCGATATAAATCTGCCCATCGGCTGAAGGCGCTATGGTGACCCGGTGTCCGGGAACTTCGGCGGCCCACATGCCCCACACACCGCCTGGGGTCGGCGATGGCCCACCCAACTCAAAGATGGTGGCTAAAGCATCGGTATGGCCTTCAAACAATTTCACCAACGAGAGGTCGCTTTGGGCCACCGCCGCCAAGGCCTGCCAGCGCTGCAGGGTGGCACCACCGCCGGGTGCAGGCAGGCGGTCCAGTTCCCCATCGACCAATTTTTTGAGCCGATCGGACGCGCCCAAGTCCAGGCTATCAGCCAAGGCCTGTTGCAGTAGGCTGGGGCCGTGTGGCGTGTAGCGCTGCATCATGTGGGTTTGCGTTCGGGTGAATGCCCGTCATCACGGGCAATGCGTTCCAGCGTGGCACCAAAGCCCAGGGGAGCGCGGTAATTGCGGCGTGAGCTGGTCATCACGCGGGGTGCAGCAGTCCACGCAATCGAGGCACCATGGCGCTGCAATGCGTCCACCAAGGCAACGTCTTCGCTGCTTTCCAGCGGACTGAAGCCACCCACCTCGCGGTATGCCGCCGCGCTGATTCCTAAATTGGCACCATGGATGTGGTGGTGCCCATCGGCATCTGTATAGGTATTGGCAAAGTGGGTGCGCATGGGCTCGCCGTATTCGCCCCAGTCATCCACCCCAACCGTTCCACACACGGCGTCTGAACCCTGTGATACGTGGGCATACAGCCAGTCGGGTGCCACCACGGTATCGGCATCGGTAAAGGCCAGCCAGCGCGCGCCTTCGCCCAGCGCGATTTCAGCGCCTTTGGCTCGGGCAACCCCGACATTGCGGGCCTGCACCGCTGCGCAGCGCACCCCGAGCCCACGCACAATGGCTTCGGTAGTGTCCGAGCAAGCGTCCAGCACCACAATCACAAACACGGCCTCGCCTTGCAGACGCGGATCATGGGCAGCGTGGATTAAGGATTGCACGCAGCGCCCGATGCAGTCTTCTTCGTCGTGCGCCGGAACCACGATGCCGATCATGGCTGCACCTGCGTGCTGGGAGCCAACACTGCCGAGAAATACAGGTAATCTGGCCCTAAAGGATTTGAAGGAATTGTGAAGTTTTGAATGCTTGTGACACGCTGCGCATGTGACGGCATTTTTCGGTTTGAAAGTAACATGGGCAAGCCCTCTTTGTGAACTTCAATTTCACTTGGGATGGGGCCATGCAACTGTAGGAAAACGCCGCGTACTTATGCGGGAAGCTGTGAATAAAGCCAATGTCATTTAACGAGAACACAGGTTTGGCGGCCATGCAGGCGCTGTATTTTCTCGAATTATGTGGAATGTGTGCCCTTGGTATTTACAGGCAGTTTTAATTTTCTCAAATATTTACAAATTTTTAATTTAGAGAATATCTATAAAAATATAGTTTCTACCCGCGCACTGGACTCAAGATTTTTTCTTGAGCATCTTTGTGGTTACCTCCAACACCTCGATCGAGTCGGATAATTTCTTTTCCAATTCGTCTGTACGCGCAATTGCTGCGTTAACGTCTCCCTGGCGTGCGGTATCGGGCACCTTTACATCGAGAACCGTGTGGACGACTTTGAGTTCGTCGGCAACGACCTGAAGTTCGCCTGTCACCTTCTCGTTGTCTGACGCGAGATCGGCAATGGATTTAGATTTGGAACTAGATTTGGACTTGGAATTTGCCAATGATTTTTTGCCCATACTTCTGGTGGTGGCCATTTGCATAACTCCTTGGTATGAAAATTACTCCGGCTCACATTCGGTTCGGTCAATTGCATATAAATGCTGTGTGAAGAATGGAGTGTGATTCCACCATATAGTACATCCCACGGCCCATTTACGGTCTGCCTGCGCCCCGTCTTCCTTACCGCAGGTGTAGTCGAACGGGCGCGCTTAATCAAGTCTTTAGCTGCCAGGTGATTTTGTGATTCCAGACCCACGGCGGTGTTGCGGGTGTGCCCTGGGTGTTGTTCAGGCCAGTGCCGTGTCCAGCAGCATCATCAGCACAAAGCCCAGCATCAGCCCGCCAGTGGCCCAGGCCTCGTGGCCTTTGCGGTGCGATTCGGGGATGATTTCGTGGCTGATCACAAACAGCATGGCACCGGCCGCAAAGCCCAGGCCCCAAGGCAGCAGGCTGGCCGACTGGCTGATGGCGGCAGCACCCAGCACGGCACCCAGCGGCTCTACCAGACCGGAGGCCATGCCCAGCAGCACCGCAAAGCGGCGTTTGTAGCCCGCAGCCAGCAGCGCCACAGCGACCACCAGGCCTTCGGGCACGTCCTGGATGGCGATGCCGGTGGCCAGCGCAGTGGCGCGCAGCGGGTCAGCAGCGGCGTAGGCCACGCCAATCGCCAGGCCCTCGGGCAGGTTGTGCAGGGTGATGGCAAACACAAACAGCCAGGTGCGCCGCAGCACCCGAGAGCGCGGGCCTTGCGGGCCTTCCACGCCCTTGATGAAGTGCTCATGCGGCAGCAAGCGTTCCATGGCCAGCAGCACCGCCCCGCCCAACAAGATGGATGCGCCCAGCATGCCGCCGGCGCCCCAGCCGCTGGCCCCGGTGGCGCGGGCCGCGGCCAGGCCGGGGATGATCAGCGAAAACGCGCTGGCCGCCAGCATCACCCCGGCACCAAAGCCAAAGAGCGTGTCTTGGGTGCGCCCGGAGAGCTTGTGCGAGAACACCACCGGCAGTGTGCCCAGCGCGGTGGCCAGCGCCGCCACCGAGCCGCCGATCAGCGCGTTCAGCACCACGGGATGGGCCAGGCAGTAGTGCCAGAAGTCGCCGACCAGCACGCCCGCGCCCAGCAGCGCGATGCAGCCGCCGAGCAGTTTGCGCAGCAGGCGTGGCGTGCGTTTAGGCTGGGAAGGCGCTGAAGATGCTGAAGATGCTGAAGAATTGGTCATGCAAAACATCCATGGAGCCGGTGCCACAGGTGGCAGCACCGGGCCCTTTGCGTTGAATGGAGTTTTGCGTATTCAGGCCTTTAAATGATAACCGTTCGCATTTAAAAAATCTATAGTTGGACCTGTTTGCTGGTTGCCAGCTCCAGGCCCTGGGCCTGCATGGTTTGCAAAAACGCGTCGTGCTGGGTCTGGAAACCGGCCACCGGGCTCATGCAGTCGGTGAGCAGCACGATGCGCTGGAGCTTCTGGCGGGCCAGGTGCAGGGTGATGTGCTCAGTGGTGGCGCGTACGCAGTGGCTGCTGGCCTCGCCCGCGATCAGCAGCACGTCGGCCTGGTCCATGGCGGTCATCAGCGCGTGGTTGAGTTGGGTGGCTTCGTCATGCGCATCGGGCACCTCGGCCATGACGGCGCTGTAGTGTTCGGTCCAGGGATTGCTGCCTTTGGTGAGCTTGGTCACGTTGCGGCCTTGCTGGTCTTCCCAGGCGTTGTAGGCAGCGCGTACATCGGCGTGCACGTTGTGGCCCCAGGTGCCGATTTCGCAGTGCACCGGCCAGACCATCAGCGTGTAGCGGCCCCGGGCTTCCAGCGCGTCCAGGTAGGCCAGGGTGCGGCCCAGCGCCGGGGGCTGGCGCGGCAGGTACTGGCCTGCGTGCACGGCGGCGGCGGTGATGGTGGTGAACGGTGCCACCGCGCTGCCATCGGCTTGCTGCCAGAAGGTGGGGTGGGCAATGTCGATGCGGTGGTGCGAATCCAGGGTGAGGGTGATGTCGGTCAGCTGTGGCCCGTGGCAGCGTATGAAGGCCGCCAGGCGCTGCATGTCGGCATCGGCACCGGCCACGGGCAGGGCGGAGCCTGGCAAATCGCAAAAGTCATTTTGCGGGTCGATGATGAGCAGGTGGGTGTGGTGCGTCATGGCGGCTTCGGTCTCTATCAGGGGCGGGCGGTGGGCAGGAATGGGAGAGACAGGCCACGAATTTGTAATTGTTCGTAAGCCAGTGCCCCCAGCAAGGCCAGCAACAGCACCGCGGCCAGAATCCAGGGCGCGCGGCTGCGGCGGCGGGCCCGGTGCACCAGTCGCTGGGGCGGCATGGTGGGGGGCGGTGCGGGGAGGGGTGTTGGTGGTGGTTTGGTGGCTGCTGGCGCGGGTGCCGGAGCAGGTTGCGGCGCAGGGGTAGGTGGGAGTGGGAGTGGGAGTGGGGGCGGAGGCGTTGCAGGTTTCGCGAAAGGTGTGGCGGCGGGTTTCGCCATGGCCTGTTCCAGCCGAGACAGGCGTTGGGGCACGGGCAGGACGGCGGCACAGTGTGTGCACACGGTCGCGTCGCTGTCGTTGTCGGTTTTGCAGGCGGGGCAGAGCAGGCTCATGTTTCAACTCGGGTAGGTGGAGGCAATGTCACATGATGACAGCAGCCACCCGTGATAATCGCGCCCCATGGACATTCTTATGCAACTTCTCGATTTCATCCTGCACATTGACAAACACCTGGAGGCCTTTGTGATCAGCTACGGCCCCTGGGTCTATGCGCTGCTGTTTCTGATCATTTTTGTGGAGACCGGGGTGGTGGTGATGCCATTTCTGCCCGGCGATTCGCTGCTGTTTGTGGTGGGTGCCATGTGCGGCGTGGGGCTGATGTCCTACCCCATCGCGGTAGGCCTGCTGCTGGCAGCAGCCATCATGGGCAACCAGTGCAACTACGCGATTGGCCGCTTTTGTGGCCCCAAGGTGTTCCAGTGGGAAAACTCCAAACTCTTCAACAAACAGGCTTTTAACCAGGCCCATGCGTTTTACGAACGTTATGGTGGCGTGACATTGGTGGCTGCGCGGTTCATGCCGTTTTTGCGCACCTTTGCGCCCTTTGTGGCCGGGGTGGCGCAGATGAGCCGGGCCAAGTTCGCATTTTTTGACGTGCTGGGCGGCCTGCTGTGGGTGGTGGGCATCGTGACCATTGGCTACTTCTTTGGTAATTTCCCCTGGGTGAAGCAGCACCTGGACAAAATCATCTGGGCCATGATTTTGATTCCCGGCGCCATCATCGTGCTGGGCGCGCTGAAGGGGCGCATGTCCCGCAAGCTGCCCAGCGTATGATGCTTAAATTTTAAGCGCCATAAGCTTTGTCTTTGTAAATCAAGCACTTAACCGCCCTATACAAGTGCTTGTCCGGGTTATCCACATGTTTATCCAGTGTTGGCAGGGAGAACTTGGAGCCCTGCGCCAAGCACTACAATTTGCGCCTTCACCGGGGGTGTCTGCTGCGCCGTAGCGGACTGAGAAATACCCCACTACCTGATCTGGGTCATGCCAGCGTAGGGAGCGTGATGGGTCACCCTTTTGGCCCTTTCATGCGCCCGCCGCTGGCGCATTGAAAGACACTCATGCTGCACCGTCGCGCTTTTACCCTGGCCGCCACCGCGCTGGCCGTACTCGTATCTCTTCCCGCATGGGCCCAAGACAACACGCTGCGGGTGCTGGTGCACAGCTCGTTCTCGCTGCCCAAGCCGCTGCTGGCCCAGTTTGAAGCCGAATCCGGTGTCAAGCTCAGCATCATCAAGGCCGGTGATGCGGGCGAGATGCTGAACAAGCTCATCCTCACCCGTGCACAGCCCATCGCCGACCTGGTGTTTGGCCTGGACAACGCCCTGGTCGCCAAGGCCCAGGCCGCCAAGGTGCTGGAGCCATTGCAATACACCCAGGGCTCGGCCACGGCCCAGATCGGTGCCAATGTGGTGCCGGTGGACTACGGCTTCGTTAACCTGAACTTCGACAAGGCTGCCTTCGCCAAGAGCGGCCTCGCGCTGCCCAAAAGCCTGGAAGACCTCGCCCAGCCCGCGTACCGCAATCTGCTGGTGGTGCCCAACCCCGCCACCTCCAGCCCCGGCTACGCGTTCTTGCTGGCCACCATTGCGGGCATGGGCGAAGAAAAAGCTTTTGACTGGTGGGCCCGCATGCGTGGCAACGGCGTGAAGGCCGTCAAGGGCTGGACCGAGGCCTACTACACCGAATTCAGCCGCAACGGCGGCACCCGCCCGCTGGTCGTCAGCTACGCCAGCAGCCCGGCGGCCGAGGTGTTCTACAGCAAGGAAAAAATCAGCGAATCGCCCACCGGCAACCTGTTCCTCAAGGGCGGCGTGTTCCGCCAGGTGGAGGGCGTAGCTTTGGTGGCCGGTGGTGGCCAGCGCGAGGCTGCAGCCAAGTTCATCCGCTTCATGCGTTCCGGCGGTGTGCAAGAGGCTTTGCAAACCAGCATGTGGATGTACCCGATCGAAGCCCACACCCCCTTGGCCGATGTGATGAAGCACGCCGTGGAGCCCACCGCTTTTGACAGCCTGCCTGCCGAGACGATTGCCGAAAAAGGCAGCGTTTGGGTCGCACGCTGGACGCAAATCGTTCTGAAATAAATGCGCCGTTGGCTGCTGGCGCTGGTGCCGCTGCTGGCCCTGGCCGTGCTGCTGGTGGCCCCGGTGCTGCGGTTGGCGGGCGAGGGCTGGTGGGGCGAACTGGCTACGCAAACTCCCACCTCCCTCTGGGCGCTGTGGACCGACCCCTACCTGCGCTGGCGGGTGCTGTGGTCGGTGCTGCAGGCGGCTGCCACCTGTGTTGCCGCGCTGCTGCTGGGTCTGCCCGTGGCCTGGGTGCTTGCGCGTTGGGAGTTTGCGGGCCGCGGCCTGGTGCTACGCCTTTTGATGCTGCCGTTTGTAGTGCCTACCCTGGTCGCCGCGCTGGGCGTGCTGGCGCTGTGGGGTCCGCGTGGTGTGTTCAGCGGCTGGCTGGACTTGCACCTGCAAGACACGCCCTGGCTGCTGCTGTACGGCAATCTGTTCTTCAACCTGTGCGTAGTGGTGCGCGCCGGGGTGGATGCGCTGGAGCATGTCAGCGCGCCGCGCGTGGCGGCGGCACGCACCCTGGGTGCCACGCCGTGGCGGGCGTTCTGGCGGGTCGAATGGCCCGCCATCCTGCCTTGGCTCGCGTCCAGCCTGTGCCTCGTCTTTTTGTACTGCTTTGCCGGGTTTGGGCTGGCCCTGGTGCTGGGCGGCCAGCGTTACGCCACGGTGGAAGTCGAGATCTACACCCTGGTGGCCCATGAGCTGCAACTGGTCCCGGCCAGCCTGTTGGCGCTGTGGATGCTGCTGCTGACCGGTGCGGTGGCTTGGGGCTATGCACTGATTGAAAAGCGCCTGGCCACGCCCACCCGCGTGCAGCCCATCGCCCCCCAGCGCCCCAGCCGCCCGGCGCACTGGCTGAGGGTGGCTGCGGCGCTCGGCGTGCTGGCTTTTTTCTGCGCTGCGCCGCTGGTGGCGATTGTCTGGCGGGCCGCCCATGCAGGCTGGGATACCTGGGCGCTGGTGGCCGATGAAGAGACCTTGGCCGCGCTGTGGAACACCTTGCGCTTTTCTTTCGTTGCGCTGCTGCTGGCCACCGTGCTGGGCGTGCTGCACGCGCTGGCCGCCCAAAGCTCGGTGGCGATGCGTGCTGCCGCGTTTTTGCCGTTCGTGGTGTCGCCCATCACCGTGGCTTTCGGCCTGCTGCTGCTGTACCCGCAGTGGACCGCCAGCCTGCCGCTGCTGCTCTGCGCCTATGCCGTGCTGGCCTACCCGTTCGTTGCCAAATCACTGGCATCCGCACTGGACAGCCTGCCCGAACACCTGCCCCAGGCCGCCCGCAGTCTGGGTGCCACGCCCTGGCGGGTGTTCTGGCGCGTCACCCTGCCGCTGGTAGCCCCCGCACTGCGCCGGGGCATGGCCTTCGCGGCGGCCACGGCGCTGGGCGAATTCGCCGTGACCCTGTTTTTATCCCGTCCCGAATGGGCCACGCTGACCACGCTGATCTACCAGCGCCTGGGCCGTCCAGGGGCGGCCAATGGCGACGCGGCGCTGGTGCTGGCCTGCGTGCTGATGGCGCTGGCACTGGCCGCATTCGCGTTGATCGAAGGCCCACGCCGGACAGAATCTTCCCATGCTTGAACTGCGCTCTATTACCAAACACTACGGTTCGCGCCTACTGGCAGACCGGCTCAGCCTGCAAGTCGCCGAGGGCGAAATAGTCGCTTTGCTCGGCCCCTCGGGCAGCGGCAAAAGCACCTTGCTGAAAATCGCCGCTGGGCTGGAAGCCGCCGAGGCAGGTAGCGTCTGGTTCGACAGCGAAGACATCAGCCGCCAGCCGCCCGAACGGCGCGGTTTTGCGCTGATGTTCCAGGACTTTGCGCTGTTTCCGCATCTGGACGTGCGCGACAACGTGGCCTTTGGCCTGGTCGAGCAGCGGGTCGCCAAAGCCACAGCACGCCAGCGCGCCGAGGCCCTGCTAGAGCGCTTCGGTCTGGCCAACCACGCCCGCCACCGGGTCTGGACGCTGTCGGGTGGTGAGCAACAGCGTGTGGCCCTGGCCCGCGCGCTCATCACCGCGCCGCGTGCGCTGCTGCTGGACGAGCCTTTTTCTGCCCTGGATGCCGCCCTGCGCCGGGACCTGCAGGCCGAGTTCCGCCAGCGCATCGCCGCCGCAGGTATGGCCACGGTGTTGGTAACCCACGACGAAGCCGAAGCCCAAGCCATGGCTACGCGCGGCATGCGGCTGGCTGCGGGGCAGTTGGAGCAATTGTGGTGATTGCTATTAAATAAATAGCTACTAGCGTATATGGAGTATGCGCTGGAATCCTATTTCTTATAAATTTTCAAAAGCCATGTGTACTGGCGAGGCACTTAGGTAATGCACCAAGTTGAGGCAAAACCGTGTCTTATACCAAACAAGAGTAACTAATGTGCATTTTTTCGTGCGCCCGCGCACCGGCCTTGTGCGATACTAGGGTTAACCCTGAAAAACAGGGAACGTTTTTACCCCAGGACACTTTGGCTATGCATATTCTTTATTTATTTTGGTTCTCCGCACGCAACGCCGCCCACGCAGTGGGCCGCCATCTGGACCAGCAAGACCAGCGCGATGTGGACAGTTACCTCGGCAAATCCCAGTCGTTTGCCGACCTTGAATCCCGCGAACGCCACTGGCTGCAGTCGCAATAGGTCTGGCTCACCCCCAGGCTACAGTGCTGCGCACTTTTCGCCAACCCCCTTGCAGGGGGCAACACCAGCAGCCTGGCAAAGCCAGTTCTGCGGTGTTTCTGGGGGGCTTGCGCTCTGGCTCTGTTATCTGCTCACGCTATTTTTAATACCAGGCACAGCGCCTGATTCTTTTTGGAGTTTCACCATGCAAGTTCTGTATTTCATCAAATCCCTGTTCGCCGTTGCCCAGATCCAGTTCAATCCCGGCGAGCGCGTGAACCTGGTGCGCCGCGGCAGCATTGAGCGTACCGACGGCTACGTACTGGCACAGACCGACAAGGGCGTGCTGGTCGAATGGCCCCGTGCAGGCTCCAGTCTGGTGAACTCTACCGATCTGACCGTCATCGTCTAAAAGTCTTGTGGGGGGGGGGGTTACCCCGCCTTGCCAAACCGCTCCAGCACATGGCGCCCCATGTTGTGTGCCAGCTCGTCTTCGCCCAGAAACACACGGCTAATATTTTCTTGCGTTAGCAGGGCGGCTTCTGCCTCGTTGTGGGTGCGTACCACGGTTTCAATGTGCGGATTCAGCATGCGGGCGTGGGCCACCATTTGGCGCACGTTGAAGGCATCGGGCGTGGCGATCAGCAGCATGCTGGCGCGGGCGATGTGCGCCTGGATAAGTACAGCGGCATCGGCGGCATCGCCCGACACGGCGGTGATGCCGCTGGCGCGCAGCTGCTCCACGCGTTCGCGGTTTTGCTCGACCACCACGAAGGGGATGTCTTGCGCGTCCATCTCCACAGCCAGGCGCTTGCCCACGCGGCCGTAACCCACCAGCACCACCTGCTGGGACAGGTATTTTTCGTCGGTGGCCATGGGTAGCTCGGACAGCGGGTCGGTGCTGCGGGCGAATTTGGTGGCCAGCGCGGGGTGGGCCTGTAGCCACAGCTCCAGCCAGTCGGCGGCTTTGAAGACCAGCGGATTCACCGCAATAGACAGCAAGGCACCGGCCAAAATCAGGCTCTGCCCTTCGGGCCGCAGCAGGCCCAGGCTTGCCCCCAGCCCGGCCAGGATGAACGAGAACTCGCCAATCTGGCCCAGGCTGGCAGACACGTTCAGGGCGGTGTTGAGCGGATAGCGAAACACCAGCACCAGCGCGGCGGCGGCGATGGACTTGCCAACGATGATGATGGCCAGCACGGCCAGCACCTGCAGCGGTTGCTTGACGATGACCATCGGGTCAAACAGCATACCCACCGACACAAAGAACAGCACCGCAAAGGCTTCGCGCAGTGGCAGCGAATCTTCGGCAGCGCGGTGGCTGAACTCGGATTCGCGCATCACCATGCCCGCAAAAAACGCGCCCAGCGCAAATGACACGCCAAACAGCATGGCCGCACCGTAGGCAATGCTGACCGCAGCGGCGATCACGCACAGGGTGAACAGTTCGCGCGAACCAGTGCGGGCCACCAGCCACAGCAGCTTGGGAAAGACGCGGCGGCCCACCACCAGCATCAGGGCCACAAAGGCCGACACCTTGAGCAGCGTGATCCCCAGCGTCAGCCACAAATTGCCGCCACCGCCTTCGGCTTCGCCCGGCACCTTGCCGCCCAGCCAGCCCGCCAGCGGGGGCAACAGCACCAGCACCAGCACCATGGCCAGGTCTTCCACCACCAGCCAGCCCACCGCGATCTTGCCGTTCAGCGAATCCAGCGCGCCGCGTGCCTCCAGCGCCCGCAGCAGTACCACGGTGCTGGCCACCGACAAGGCCAGGCCAAATACCAGGCCTTCGCCCAGCGGCCAGCCCCAGAAATGGGCCACGCCTGCGCCCATGGCGGTGGCCACGGCGATCTGCAGTACCGCGCCCGGCACGGCGATCTTGCGCACCGACATCAGGTCGTCCATCGAAAAGTGCATGCCCACGCCAAACATCAGGAGCATTACGCCGATTTCGGCCAGCTCGGCGGCGATTTGTGCATCGGCCACAAAGCCGGGCGTGAACGGACCAATCAACACCCCGGCCAGCAGGTAGCCCACCAATGCCGGTAGCTTGAACCGCACGGCCAGAAAGCCAAAGACCAGCGCCAGCCCGAGTGCGGTGGCGATGGTGGTGATGAGAGGGGTGCTATGCAGCATCGGCCAGATCCTTGTGAAGTTCGATGGAATGTAGACGCTGCACGATCTGCGCAAACAGGGGCCTTGGTGCGAATGCCGTTTGCAGGCAATCGTTCCGTAGCAGGCTGAGGTCGGCGGAATTTTCCGGGCAGTGCGCCAGCAACTCTTCCAGCAGGCAGCCAAACGCCCGCACTTCCAGGCGCTGCAAAGCCTCAGCCTGTGCTGCATCGGCGGGCAAGAAAGAGGCTGCGCCCATGTCGCCCAGCAGGCAGTGGCCGTCGGCACTGCACTGCAGGTTGTGCGCGTACAGGTCGCCGTGCAGCAAGCCGCTGGCGTGCAGATGGGCAGCGGCCGAGGCCACGCCCTGGGCGATGCGCAGTACTTTGTCCAGTGCGTACACCGTGCCCACCGGGTACACGTCGCGGGTGCAACTAATCAGGCTGGGTGGCCCGGCCAGGGTGGTGAAGTGCGGCGGAATACAGGGCATCACCAGCCCGGCCGTGCCTTGCGGGTGCGCTGTCAGCGGGCCCAGAGTGCCGATCAGGTGCGGGTGTGCGTTCACCGCCAGGCAGGCAGCCAGCTCGCTCTGCGGCCAGCCGTCGCTGGTGACGGCACCCTTGAACAGCTTTACCGCCACGGTGTCGCCGCGCCATTGGGCCTGGTGGATCACGCCGGACGCACCTTCGCCCAAGGGCTGTTGTACCGCCAAGTCCGTCCAGCGGATGGGCGTGGTGGAAGGGGCCATGTGCGGTATGCCTGCCCGCGCCAGCCAGGCCAGCCGTGGCATTTGCAGCAGCCAGTCGGGTAGGGTGCCTGCATCTGCCAGGGGGTTGGCCGAGATGCGCAGCAGCTCCAGCTGCTGGCACTGCGCCAGCTCGGGCGGTAAGTGCTGCAACTGGTTGCCCGCCAGCATCAGCTTTTGCAGCTGCGGGCACTGGCCGATCTCGGCGGGCAGGGCGTGGATGTGGTTGTCGGTCAATACCAGCCAGCGCAGCCGGGACGGCAGGGCGGCGGCGGGCACATGGCGGATCTGGCAGGACTTGAAGCCCACCATTTCCAACTGTGCGCACTGGCCCAGCACGGCGGGCAGCTCGGCGAAAGGGTTGCCGGAGCAAAAAATCACCCGCAAGCGGTGCAGCCGGGGCAGGTCGTCGGGCAGGGCGGTGAGGGTGTTGCCAGAGAGGTTCAGCACCTCCAGCGTGTCGGCCAGGTCAAAAATTTCGCGTGGGAAGTGGGTCAGTCCGTCGGAGAGGTCCAACCGCCGGATGCCCTGCAGTTGGCCAGAGCGGAGTTGGGAAAGGGTGTGCATGCGCGGTATTGTCGGCGCTGGTCCATACCATCCAGCGTACTCCGCTATTTATATATAAAAAGTGCCTCTGGCGCATATAAAACATGCGCTAGACGCTATCAAAAATGTAGTATCTCTCTACAGCCACCGCGTTACGGTATCCAGCGGCTGCGGACGGCCATACAGGTAGCCTTGCACGATGTCGCAGTGCAGGTCGGCCAGGAAGCGACTTTGTTCTTCGGTTTCTACGCCTTCGGCCACCACCTGCAGGCCCAGCCCGTGGGCCAGGGCGATGGTGGCGCGCACGATGGCCGCGTTGTCCTTGTCGGTGGCGATGTCGTTCACAAAGGAGCGGTCGATTTTGAGTTCTTCGATGGGAAAACGCTTCAGGTAGGACAGCGACGAATAGCCGGTGCCAAAGTCGTCCACCGCCAGGCGCACGCCCAGGGCGCGGATATCGTGCAGCAGGCCGATGACCTGGTCTGCATCGGACATGGCGGTGGTTTCGGTGATCTCCAGGCGCAGCAGGTGTGGGGGAATGCCGGTCTCTTGCAGGGCCAGTCGCACTACCTGCACCAGGTCGCGGTTCAGGCACTGGCGGGCCGAGATGTTGACGGCGATGGGCACGGGTTGGAGCCCGGCGCGCAGCCACAGCGCCACCTGGCGGGCGGCGTGCAGCACGGCCCAGGCCCCCATATCGACGATCAGCCCGCATTCTTCGGCCACTTCGATAAAGCCGATGGGCATGACCAACTGCCCGGGTGTGCGTTGCCAGCGCATCAGGGCTTCCATGCCGACCATGCGCTGGCTGACGGCGTAATCGTGGAGTGAGAACTGCGGCTGGTAATGCAGCACAAACAGGTCATCACGCAGGGCCTGGCGCAGGTCCATCTCCAGCGCCAGGCGCTCGTGCAGGCGGGTGTTGAGGTCGTTCGACCAGAACTGGAAGCTAGCCTGGGGTTGGGCTTTGGCGCGGTACATGGCCATGTCGGCCTTGGACAGCAGGCTGTCGATGTCAATGCCGTCCTGCGGCGCCATCACCACCCCCACGCTGCCCGCGCTGGGCAGGGTGATATGGCCAAAGTTCTCGTTCAGCACGATGTCTTGTGTCAGCGCATCGACCACCTTGGCGGCTGCTGCTGCGGCACCGTCTTGGCCGCTTACCTCTTCCAGCAGCAGCACAAATTCGTCACCGCCCCAGCGGGCCACGGTGTCAGTGTCGCGGCACAGGGCGCGCAGGCGCTCGGCGATGACGCGCAGCACTTCGTCACCAGCGCGGTGGCCCAGGCTGTCGTTGATGTGCTTGAAACGGTTCAGGTCCAGAAACAGCACCGCCACGCTACCGCCGCGCCGCTGCACCCGCGACAGGGCCAGGTTCAGCCGCTCGTGCAGCAGTACCCGGTTGGGCAGGCCGGTGAGGGCATCGTGGTTGGCCGCAAAGTCCAGTGCGCGGGCGGCGGCTACGGCATCGGTCACGTCGGCAAACACCAGCACCGCGCCATCCAGCGTACCTTCGGGGCTGTGCAGGGGGCTGGCAGTTGCTCGCAGCACGCGCAGGCCACTGGGGCCCGGCAGGTGCAGCAGTTCGCGCACATAAACCCGGCTGCCGCGGCCCAGGCATTCGAATACTGCGGCCACCAGGCGCTCCATGCTGTCTTCGGTCAGTGGGTAGGCGGTATGCAGGGGTTGGCCCTGCAGGCTGTGGCCAGGGGCTTGCAACTGGGCGGTGGGGTTGGCGAAGCGGATGGTGTGCAGCCGCGCATCGATGGTGATGACGGCATCGTCAATGGCCTGCAATGTGGCCTGGGCGTGCTGGCGGGTGCGCGACAGCGTGCGGTTCAAGGCCCGTAGCGTGCCTGCCAGCCAAAACCCCAGCGCCACGGCCAGGGCCAATGTGGCGGTAGCCGGTGGCAGCCAGGTGCGGGTGGCCAGCAGCAGCCCGGCGCTGACCAGTAGCGGCAGTGCCAGCAGGCCCACGGCCAGCAGCCCGCCTTTTATCGGCAGGCGGCTCTGCCACACCGGCACCAGCGCCAGGCTGCTGACAGACAGCAGTGCAAACAACAGCGCCAGCGGCGCGGGCGTGGCGTCTATCCAGAGCTGGCTGCGCAGTGCCTCAAAAGCCTGGGCGTGGAACATGACCGAGGGCAAGGTGGTGTGGCTGCCTGCCAGCGGCGTGGCCAGCTCACCGCCCAGACCGCTGGCGGTGATGCCGATAAACACCGCCCGGCCGCGCACCAACTCCAGGGCCTGGGGGGATTGCAACACGCTGGCAAACGAAAGTGTGGGCAGGCCGCGCATGCGGGGCAGCATGACTTCGTGCGCGCGCACCCAGGTGGTGGCCGGGCGGGTGACGGTGTCCACGGGGACCAGCCGTTCCCACACCGGATCGGGGGCGGCCTGTTGCAGCACCGCCAGTGCCAGCGCAGGCGTGTCGGCCTGGCCGTTGCCGGCCATCAGGTGGAGGCAGCGCGACTGGCCGTCCAGGTCGGTTTCTACATCGACGTGGCCCAAGATGGGTGGGGTTTTGCCATCGGCCAGGAGCAGTGTGGGCAGCAGCGGCACGGCGGCGATGCGGCCGTCGGGCTGCTGCGCCGGGGCTACGGCCAGTACCACGTGGCCGTAGCGGGCCATGGCGGTGGCCAGGGCTGCATCGCTGGCGGGGTTGCGGGTGTCGGGTTCGGAGAACAGCACCGCCATGCCGATGGCGCTGGCCCCGGCCTCGCGCAGGCGGTCGATCATCTGGGCATGCACTGCGCGCGGCCAGGGCCAGCGGCCCAGTGCGGCCAGGCTGGCATCGTCAATCGCCACGACTACCGGTGGCTGGGCGCTGGCGCTGTGGGTCGGCAGCAGCAGGTCATAGGCCAGCAGGTCCAGCCGCTGTACGCTGGCCGGATTGAGCCAGGTCAGCAGCAAGGCCGTGGCGATGCCTGCCAACCACCAGCGGGCGCGCAGCACCCCATGCTCCCAGCGGGGCGGGAGCCGGTGGGAGGCACTGCCTCCGGTGGGCGCAGGCAGAGGGGTCAGAAAATCGCCATGGCAGGGATGATCAGCAGAATCAAGGCCCCCCAGCGGCTGGGGCGGGGAGGCGGGACGACAAAGGTTTGCGTGCTGCCCCAAGGGCCGGTATAGCCATCGGTGCCGGTGGCTTGCACCCGCACATGGTGGGGGCCGGGCTGCAGGTCTTTCAGGCTGAACTGGGGGCTGTCGGTGTCGGCATCGGCCAGGGGGCTGGTGAAGCTGCCGTCGCGCGCGACCTGCAGGTGGTAGTGGGCGGTTTGGGGCTGGGCTGTCCAGCGCAGGGTCAGGCTGCCGTCCTGGGGCTGGGGAATATCGACACCCGGGCCGGGCAGCACACGGCGAAACGGCTGGGCATCGCCCCAGGGGCCTTGGCCCTTGGCGGGGTGGATGGCGGCCACCCGCCATTGGTAGATACCGGGGGGCAGGTCTTGCGGCGGCTGGGCGCTGGCGCTGCCGACGACTTGCTCGTCTACCGCCGTGCCGTCGGTGCTGAGCTGTACCCGGTATTGCAGGCTGGCATCGCCCTGGGTCCAGCGCAGGTTGGGGCGGGTGGCGGTGGTGGCGGCTTCAGGGGCCGGGTCGATCAGCAGCGGCGGCTCGGGCTGGGTGTGGATAACCAGGGTGCGCTCAGCCGACAGGCCCTCCAGGCCTTGCGCGTCGATGCCACGCACCCGCACGGCGTAGCGGCCGTCTTCGATGTCGCGCACGCGGATGCGGGCGGCATCGGTCACCTCGTCCGACAGCATGGCGCTAAATTCGGATGTAGCGGCCAGCTGGGTGCGGTAGCGGCTGGCCCCGGCCAGGGCGGGAACAGGCCAGGCGAT
This sequence comes from Rhodoferax sp. RT5P35, assembly GCF_056521385.1. Lineage (NCBI taxonomy): Bacteria > Pseudomonadati > Pseudomonadota > Betaproteobacteria > Burkholderiales > Comamonadaceae > Rhodoferax > Rhodoferax sp. RT5P35. The sequence goes on from NZ_JBWMAX010000001.1 coordinate 157,098, forward strand.
GGGTAGGCGCTCAAGGGTGTCGGGCAGTCCGTCCAGGCTGGGCGGAGGTAATAACGGAATGGGGGTGGCAGGGCTGCGACCGCTTTGGGCGAGGGTGCCCTGGGCAGCCTGGGCCGTCACCTGGCCAGTGGGGTTGGCGATCTGCACCGCACCTGTCACCACCTCGGTGCGCATGCTCTGGCCGTCTGTGGTGACACGGTATTGGGTGCCGCGCACGGCGGCAATGGCGGCCGGGGTGTGAATTTCAAACCGGCCACCGCTGTCGCCCACCGGAGTGACCTGGTTTTCCACACTGCCTTGTACCAGCGACAAGGCCACGATGCTGGCCTGGCCCAGCAGGGTTTTCTGGGTGGTTTGCAGTTGGAGTTCGCTGTCGCGGCGCACCAGCACGCGGCTGCCGTCGGCAAACTGCAGGGTGGCGCTGCCGTCAGGACCCGTGCGCAGGCCCGACGGGGCTTGCAGCCGCTCGCCCGCAACGGCCGCGCGGGCCGGGGTGCTGCCCTGGCGCAGGGTGGTGTCGCCTGCCACGGCCAGCAGGGTCACTTGGGTGGATTCCAGCTTCAGCCATTCTTTGGGGATGCGCAACTGCGTGCCGGGCGGGATGCGGTGGTCGTCGGCAATGTGGTTGCGTTGGCGCAGAGCCAGGGCCAGCGACGGGCTCTTCAAATAACGCTCGGCCAGATTCCAGGGGTGGTCGCCGATTTGTACGGTGTAGAGGAAGTCGGCAGCCTGCGCTGCGCCGCACAAGCTAGACACCAACAGACAGCCTAGGCAGATGACGACGCGGGGCGGCAAGCTTTTGCGGTGGGGCATGGGAGTGGGCATGGTTCCGGTCATCCTTTGAAGGTTTCGGCTGTGCTTACTTGGTTACGAATTGTAATAATGCGTACATGTTGCGCTTTTTCGGCAGGCTTGGCACCCCCGTAGTGGTAACAAACCGTATGCATTTATCACGCAGGACTGGCATTTTTGGCCTTAGTGGCGTTGCAGGAAACCCGGGTGTTCCCTGCTAGCTGCCAGCTGTTAGCCTTGCCACCATTGGCCATCGACCATTTCGGTGAATTTGGCGCGCCGCGCCGGAGAGCTGTGCATGGATAACCCCAGGAAGACGTGGCTTCAATACGCTCTGGACAGATTGCTGGGCACGGAGAAGGCAATGCGCATCCGTACCAGCCAGTCTGCGTTGGCCTCGGTGGTGATAGTGGCCAGCATAGGTAACCTGTATCTGCTGGTTTTGTATGGCGTGGCGGATATACGCTATGCGGCGCTGTGGTCGGTATTTAGTGCCGCAGGGCTGATTCTTTTTTTTGGGCTGATCCGCAGTGGCATCTCGCTGCGCTGGGCCGATCCTTCGCTGGCGTTTGTGCAGATGCTGTACGCCATTGCCTGCAATGCCACGGCCTTTGTGCTGGCCGGGCATGGCCGGGGGATCAGCTTGCCACTGCTGGCCGTGATCTTGATGTTTGGCATGTTTGGTATGTCGATGCGCCAGGTAGTAATCGTGGCGCTATATGCCTTGTTGTTATTTGGTTTGGCCATACTGGTGGCGATGGACCAGGCACTCACCGACGAACCTGCCATACTGTATCTGGCCTACTTTTTGATGGTGGTCATCGTGTTGACCAGCACCACGGTTTTGACCCGCCGTCTGGCCTTAATGCGGACTCATATCCGCAACCAAAAAGTCCAACTTACCCACGCACTGGAGACAATCCAGCAGATTGCCACCCGCGACGAACTCACTGGCACGGCCAACCGCCGCTACATGCTGGAACTGATGCGTGAGGAAGTCCAGCGGGCCGACCGCAGCCGCGCGACCTTGATGGTGGCGATTCTGGATATCGATTACTTCAAGCGCGTCAACGACAGCTATGGCCACCAAGCAGGTGACCGCTGCCTGCAAGCCTTTGCCCGGGTGGTGCAGTCCAGCATCCGCACCACCGACCGCTTGGCCCGCTGGGGCGGCGAGGAGTTTTTGATTCTGCTGAGCGACACCGATTTTGCGCTGGCGCTGGCCTGCCTGGAGCGGGTGCGGGCCCAGGTGGAACAGGCCGTGGTGGCGGTGGGCGAGAGCGAAATCCGCATCACCGTGTCGATCGGCGTGACCCAGTACCAGGCGGGCGATTCCATCGAACAAACCATCGACCGCGCCGATCTGGCCCTCTATGCCGCCAAAGCCCAGGGCCGCAACCAAGTTGTGAGTTGTTAAACACCCCCAGGCTGCAGTGCTTCGCATCTTTCGCCAACCCCCTTGCAGGGGGCAACAGCAGCAGCCTGGCAAAGCCAGTTCTGCGCTGTTTCTGGACCGGTTGCCACTACGTCCGTTGAGTACCTTCTATGCCCCCGGTGCTTATTCCATCGGCGTAGGCAGCTATCAAAAGCGTATTGCGACCTACACCTCGCGGTTGCGGGCCAGCGGCGGGTTTTTGGCGAAGTAGCCACGGATGCCGCGCAGGATGGCATCGGCGAGTTGCTCGCGGTAGTCGCCACTGTTGAGCTTGGCTTCTTCTTCGGGGTTGCTGATGAAGGCGGTTTCGATCAGCACGCTGGGGATGTCGGGGGCTTTGAGCACGGCAAAGCCGGCCTGTTCCACATTCGGTTTGTGCAGCCTGCCCACCCGGCCCACCTCGCCCAGCACCGCGCTGCCCAGTTTCAGGCTGTCGTTGATCTGGGCGGTGGTGCTCATGTCAAGCAGGGCTTTTTGCACCTGCACGTCTTTGGCCTGTACGTTGATGCCACCAATCACGTCGGCGGCGTTTTCCTTGTTGGCCATCCAGCGGGCGGCGCTGCTGGAGGCCCCGCCCTGGCTGAGCGCAAACACGCTGGCCCCGCGTGCGGCCGGAGTCAAAAACGCGTCGGCGTGGATGCTGACGAACAGGTCCGCCTGCACCCGGCGGGCCTTTTGCACCCGCACCTGCAGCGGCACGAAGAAGTCGGCATCGCGGGTCAAAAAGGCGCGCATCGGGTTGCCGTTGACGGTGGTGGCGTTGATCCGCTCGCGCAGCAGGTGGGCGACCATCAGCACGATGTCTTTCTCGCGCGTGCCGCCGGGGCCGATGGCACCGGGGTCTTCGCCGCCGTGGCCGGGGTCCAGGGCGATGATGATCAGGCGGTCGGTGCGCTGGGCGGTGTTTTTTACATCATTTGGGCCGCCAGCGATTGCTGGACGTGCGGGAGGTGCTATTGCAACGATAGCAGGGTCTTTGGGCGCGGCGCTGGGTGCGGGGGCTGGGCTGGGGGCACCGTAGGGGCGGGGAGCCGGTTTGGTGTTTTGCTTGGCAATCAGCTCGGCCAGCGGGTCGGGCGCGTCCATCGCCATGGGTGGTGGCGCCGGTGGTGCCGTTGGTGGTAGTGCGGTGGGGGCCGGGTCGGTCAGCCGCTCGGCAATCAGTGCCTCCAGGGGGTCTTCTTCTTGCGCCGGGTACAGGTCGAACACCAGGCGGTGCTGGTAGGCGGCCACCGGGTTCAGGGTGAACACCTGGGGCCGGGCGGCGCGTTTGAGGTCAATCACCAGCCGCACCACGCCGGGTGCGTTTTGGCCTACGCGGATGCCTGCGATGTTGGGGTCGTCGGCCTGCACCCGGCCCACCAGTTCGCGCAGCGCCGGGTTCAGGTCGATGCCCTCGATGTCCACCGCCAGGCGCGGCGGGCTGGCGACGAAGCTGTGCTTCACGGTGAGCGCAGTGTCCGATTCGATGGTGACGCGCGAGTACTCAGGCGCGGGCCAGACCCGCACGGCGACGATGCTGGCACCGCGGGCCAGCTCGTTGATGCCGAGCAGCAGCACCACCGTGCCGCTTTGCAAGATGCTGCGGCGCTTCATGCGGCCAGCCCGTTCAACAGGGCTTGGCCGGTGGCGGTGGCGGCGATGAGGGTGGCTATACGGGATTCGTCGGGCATGGTGTCAATAAAGATAGCAATGTCGGGTGTGGGCAGCAGCGCCCCGGCGTTCTGCGGCCATTCGGCTACTTTTAAGCCGGGGCTGGCGAAGATGTCGCGAAAGCCTGCATCTTCCCATTCACGCGGGTCGCTGAAGCGGTAGAAGTCGAAGTGCCAGATGTTCAGAGGTGGATTCAGCGCCGGTAACTCATACGGTTCGACCACGGCGTAGGTCGGGCTTTTGATGCGGCCCTGCACGCCCAGGGCGCGCAGCAGGTGGCGCACCAGCGTGGTTTTGCCCGCGCCCAGGTCGCCGTGCAGAGTGATAAAGGCGTGGCGGATCTCCGGCCGGGCGGCCAGCGACTGGGCGAAGGCCTCGGTAGCAGCTTCGCTGGGCCACAGTAGGCGTGTTTCTACAATCGGCAGATGGTGTTGAACAGTGCTCAGTTTGAAAATCTCCAACAGGTGTCTCGGATACAGGAATGGGCGCGCGAGCTGGGATTTTCCCAAATTGGCGTGGCCCCGGTGGATTTAACGTCCGCCGAGGCGGGTCTGACTGCCTGGTTGGCCCTTGGGTTCCACGGCAGCATGGCCTATATGCAAAGCCACGGCCTGAAACGGGCCCGCCCGGCGGAGCTGGTGCCGGGCACCGTCAGCGTGATCACCGCCCGCATGGATTATCTGCCGCGCAGCACGTCCGAGGGTTGGCAGGCAATGGAATTTGACCGGTTACAGCGTCCCGGAGAGGGCATTGTGTCGGTCTACGCCCGGGGGCGGGACTACCACAAGGTGTTGCGCGCGCGGCTGCAACGCTTAAGCGACCGCATCGCCGCCGAGCTGGGCCCGCTGGGCTACCGCGTGTTTACCGACTCGGCCCCGGTGCTGGAGGCCGAACTGGCCCACCGCAGTGGTCAGGGCTGGCGTGGCAAGCACACCCTGGTGCTGAACCGCGAGGCGGGGTCGATGTTCTTCTTGGGCGAAATCTATGTGGACCGGGCCTTGCCATCGACGGAGCCCACCACCGGCCACTGCGGCAGTTGCAGCGCTTGTATCGACGTGTGCCCGACCCAGGCCATCGTGGCCCCGCACCGGCTGGATGCGCGCCGGTGCATCTCCTACCTGACCATCGAACATGCGGGGCCTATCCCGCTGGAATTTCGCCCGCTGATAGCCAATCGCATCTACGGCTGCGACGACTGCCAACTGGCCTGCCCTTGGAACAAGTTTGCCCAGCGCAGCGCCTTGCCCGACTTTGACGAGCGCCGGGGCCTCAGCGGCCAGCAGCTGGGCACGCTGTTCGGGTGGACTGAGGACGAGTTCTTGCGGTACACCGAAGGTGGCCCGATCCGCCGCATCGGCCATGAGCGCTGGCTGCGCAATGTGGCGGTGGCTATGGGGAATGCGCTGCGGGCGGGGGAGGATGCGGTTATCCGCCAGGCCTTGCAGCAGCGTGTTGAGGATCCCAGCCCGCTGGTGCGAGAGCACGTCGCCTGGGCCCTAGAGAATTAAGCGTGTTTTAGCGCTCTAGCGCATATTCTGCCTACGCCAGTAGCTATATTTACCGTAGCATGCCCAAGGCAAACGGCAAACTCGCCATGCCCAGCAGCGTGGACAGGCTGACCAGGCTGGCGGTGAGTGCTCCGTTGTAGCCCATCTTGGTCGCCAGCACGTAGGCGCTGGACGCGGTGGGCAGGGCCGAAAACGCCAGCAGCACGGTGGTGTGCAAGGGGCTCAGGCCCAGCGCCCAGGCCAGGCCCAGCGCCACTACAGGCAATACACCATGCCGAATGCCCAGCACCGACACCGCGAGCACTTTGGCCCGTGCCAGCGGGCCAAAGCGCATGCCCGCCCCCGCCGCCAGCAGGCCCAGGGTGATGGACGACGCGCCGATGCGGCTGGTGGTGGGCTCCAGCCAGGGCGGAATCGCCAGGCCCAGCAAATTGGCGGCCAGCCCGGCGGCGATGGCCAAAATCAGCGGGTTGCGCAGCAGCGCCGCCCCAAACCCGCCCTGCGCGTGCCGCACCATGGGCCACACGGCGGCCACGTTCATCAGTGGCACGCATACGCCGATCAGCACCGCAATCAGCTGCGGCCCCTGCGGACCGGCCAGGCGCTCGGCCAAGGCCAGGGCGATGAAGGAGTTGAAGCGGAAGGCGATTTGCGCGTTGGCTGCGTGCTCACGGGCATCAATATGGGTGCGGAACCACGGCAGGTAGGGCAGGGCGTAGGCCAGGCCGATGGCGCACAGGCTCAAGCCCAGCCCGGCCAAGATCAGGCTGGAGGCGGCCAGCAGGTCCAGCGGGTTTTTCACAATCGACTGGAACAGCAGCACCGGCAGCAAAAAATAGTAGGTCAGACTCTCTACCTGCTCCCACACCGTGCGGTTCAGCCCGGTATAACGGCACACCAGGTAACCGCACAAAATCAGCGAAAAATCAGGAAACAAGAGCTGCACATAGTTCATGCGCTTGAGAATACCAGCCGCTTGGCTTCCATTTTTCACCCCACATTCCTCCGCCCTCCACCGCCCTCCACCGTGACCATCGACCGAATCGACGCCTTCATTGATGCCCTGTGGCTGGAACAAGGCCTGTCCAAAAACACCCTGGCGGCCTACCGGCGCGACCTGAGCCTGTTCAGCGCCTGGCTGGCCGACATTCCCAAAGCCCTGGATGCCACGCAAGAGCACGACATCCAGGCCTACTTTGCCGCCCGCCACGCCCAGACCAAGGCCACCTCGGCGAACCGGCGGCTGACGGTGTTCAAGCGCTACTTCCGCTGGGCGCTGCGCGAGCGGGTGGTGCACGCCGACCCCACGCTCAAACTGCAAGCTGCCCGCCAGCAGCCCCGCGCCATCAAAACCCTGACCGAGGCCCAGGTCGAAGCCCTGCTGACCGCACCCGACGTAGACACCCCCCTGGGCCTGCGCGACCGCGCCATGCTGGAGCTGATGTACGCCAGCGGCCTGCGGGTGAGCGAGCTGGTGCTGCTCAAAACCTTTCAGCTCAGCCTGAACGACGGCGTGCTGCGGGTGGTGGGCAAGGGCAGCAAAGAGCGCCTGGTGCCGTTCGGCCAGGTCGCCCGCATCTGGCTGGAGCGCTACCTGGCCGAGGCCCGCCCGGACATTCTGGACGGCAAGCAGACCAATGATTTGTTCATCAGCTCGCGCGGCGAAAAAGCCGGGCGCGCGATGTCGCGGGTGATGTTCTGGATGCTGGTGCGCAAATACGCGCTGGCCGCCGACATCGTTGTTGCCCTATCGCCGCACACGCTGCGCCACGCCTTTGCCACGCATTTGCTGAACCACGGGGCCGACCTGCGGGCGGTGCAGATGCTGCTGGGCCATGCCGACATTTCCACCACCACCATCTACACCCACGTGGCCCGCCAGCGCCTGCACGACCTGCATGCGGCGCACCACCCCCGGGGTTGAGGGGTGCTATAGATTTATTGCCATTTTTAAGGCGTTAAATCAGCAGGTTGCGCATGTTTTGCATAGGCAAGTAGCTATGAAAATGTTTCCATTTTTTCAGATAGTTGCACTGCGGGCACATCCAGCTGTGCCGCAATCTGCTCGGCCACAAACGCTGCGTCGCGCGCCACGCCGGAGAAACGGCCCGAACCCCAGGTGTGCAGCCAAGGCAGACCCAGAAAGTACAGGCCGGGCTGGTGGGTTACGCCGCGCACATGCACCGGCTCGCCACGCCCATTGAACACCGGGGCATCCACCCAGGCGAAGTCGGGCAAAAAGCCGATGCACCACACCACCGTGGTGATGCCGCTGGCGGCCAGGTCCAGCGTGGTGCGCTCCTCGGTGGGCTGCCACACGGGTACGTACGGGCCGCCGGGCGGTGCGTCGATATTGTGGGCGGCGATGTACCTGTCGATGCTGGCGTTGATGCCGTTGTAAATGCCGTCGGCATGGTCCAGGTGGGCCTGCAGGTTGGGCTGGAACTGCAGGCTGTCGCCCTGCAAATCGGTGAGCAGGCCGTACAGCTCCATACCCTCCAGCGCAAAGCGGCGCAGGTCGATGTCGCGCCCGCCGTCGCGACCTGTGACGTAGTGGTTGGTGTTGTCGCGCACGCCCTCGCGCAGCGGGTGCTGGGTGACGGGCAGGTTGTAGTAGTCCATGTCGGCCAGCCAGTCCACCACGTCTTTGCCGCGGTAGAAGCGGGCGCAGCGTGGGGCATCGCCGGTGGCCACAAACACCTTGCGGCCCGCCAGGTGCAGGTCTTCGGCGATTTGGGAGCCCGACTGTCCGCAGCCCACCACCAGCACCGCGCCCTCGGGCAAGGCCTGCGGGTTGCGGTACTCGGCCGAATGCATTTGCGTGATGTGTGCTGGCAGGCGCTCGGCCAGGCGCGGCACGATGGGCTTGTGGTAGCCGCCCGAGGCTACTACCACCTGGTCGGCCGTGAAGTCGCCCTGGCTGGTGCTTACTGCAAACGGCTTGTGGGCGTGGGGCCGGGCGATCTTGTGCACCGTCACCCCCTCCAGCGCGGGCGCATCCACGTGGGCCACAAAGCCCTCCAGCCAGGCGTTGATCTGGTCCTTCACCATGAAGCCGTGCGGGTCGTCCCCCGCGTAGCTCCAGCCTGGCAGGTTGCATTGCCAGTTGGGGGTGACCAGGCAAAACGAGTCCCAGCGCTGGCTGCGCCAGCTGTGGACCAGCTTGTTTTTCTCCAGCACCAGGTGGCTGATGCCGCGCTGTTGCAGGTAGACGCTGAGCGAAAGGCCTGCCTGGCCGCCCCCGACGATGGCAACGGCGTAGTGGGTGGTGTGGGGTGCGATGTGGGCCATGGTGGGTACTCGGTGTTTAGCTAAAGGCGGTGACCAACACCTGCGCGTCGGCCTGGGTTTGGAAGGGGGCCGCCAAGTGCTCGATCTCGGCCAGTTGGTCCATGGCCTGCGAACAGGCAAAGCCGTACTTGGCCCGCACCCGCTCGGACGCTATGTGCAGCGCCTCGCGGCAGCGCTGCACAAAGTCAGTGAGCGGGTAGCTCTGGCCGACCTGTAAATACTCCTGCACCACTAGTGACGGTGAGTAGCAGCGCGTTTGCGTGTTATCGGGCCAGACAACGTGGAAGTGCATTACTGGCATAGGGAAGGTGCTCTCATTTTTAAATAAATCTCTGCGTGCAGCCCGGCGCTGCGCTGCCAACTGAACTGCGATGCCAGCCGTGTCGCCGATGCTTGGATGCGGTGTGCGTCGCGCCCCAGTAAGGCGTGCTGGATGGCGCGGGCGATGGAGGCGGCATCCAGCGGATCGGCCCAACTGGCATCCTGGGGCTGCAGGTATTCGGTAAACGGCGCGATGTGGGACACCACCACCGGCACGCCACTGCACAGCGCCTCCAGCACCACCAGGCCAAAGCCTTCGCTCAAGGACGGCATGGCGACCACATCGGCCAGGCGGAACAGGCCTGGCATGTCGGCGTCAAGCAGGGGACCGGTCAGTAGCACGTCAGGGGCCGCACCGCTGGATTGCAACAGGGCGTGGAATTCTCTTGCGTAGCCGCTGTGGTCCAGCAGGCTGGCCCCACCGGCTATGACCAATTGCAGGTCCGGCATTTGCGCGCGCAGTTGCAAAAAGGCCTGCAGCACGCGCACGGTGTTCTTGCGCTCCTCCACACCGCCCACGCACAGCAGCACCAGCCCCTCGGTGCGGATGCCCAGGCGGTGGGCCAATGCCGTGTCGGTGGCCTGTGCCAGCGGGCTGTAGCGGGCGGCATCCACGCCGTTGGGCACTTCCAGCGCCGCAATGCCTTGCCCGGCCAATGCAGCTTGCCAGACCCGGCTGACGCACAGCACCTGGCGGGCCTGGTGGACCGAGCGGTGCTGCCAGGCCATGAGCTGCGGCTGGGCGAAATGGTCCAGGTGGTGCACGGTGCGCACAAAGCCGTCGATCAGGCCCCGCTCTTGCAAGGTGGCCAGGGCATTGCCGCCAATGCCGTCGTGGCAGTGCAGTACGTCAAACGGTTCGCGCTCCAGCTGGGGTGTGAGGTGGGCCACATACGCGTCGATGCGGCTGCCCACCATCGCCACCATGTCGGTAGGTGTGCTGGCCACCGGCACTAGCGCGGTGGCGCAGCGCACTGGGCGAAAGAACTGCTGGCTGGGCATGGCCGGGGCCATCACCGTCACATCGTGCCCGTCATCCTGCAGGGCATGGGCGAGTTCAATGGCGTGGACCACGCCGCCGCGCGGGTTCACCGAATGGGTGAGCAGGCCAATTTTCACGCGGCGACTCCGGTGGCTTCGCCGATGAAAGCCTGTTCTGCAAAGTCCCACAGCAGGGCCTGGCTGCCGCCGTGGCGCAGGTGCACCTGGCGGCGCGCGGTGACTTCGCCCACCACGCCACAGGCGATGTCGCGCACGGCAAAGCGCGTCAGCACCTCGCCCAGGTGCTGGGGCCGCACGCTCAGCACAAAGCCATAGCTAGGGAAGGCGGTGAGCCAGCGCTGCAGCGGCACACCAAGGGGCCGGGGGATGGCATCTGCGTCGATCACGGCACCCACCCGCGAGCATTCCAGCAGCATCATGGCCGTGCCCACCGCGCCCGCCATGCTAATGTCTTTGGCGGCATCGCAAAGGCGGTCTTCGGCGAAACGCGGCAGCAGCTCCAGGTCGCCGCGCAGCCGAGCTGCCGGGGCGGTGGTGGATGCGTTCCAGTAGGGAAACGGCTCCTCGAACGCGCCGCGCAGGTCTATCGCCATCACCAGTTTGTCGCCAGGGTAGGCGTTGAAGCTGGTCAGCAGTGCCTTGGCCTGCCCGAGGATGGCCACGGCCAACTGGGGCCGTTCGCTGCGGTTGTTGCTGTGGCCGCCCACGATGGGCACGCCGTAGGTTTGGGAGGCGCGGGCCATGCCTTGCAGCATCGCGCCTGCCGGGTCCATGCCTTGGCTCCACAGCGCATTGACCACCGCCGTCGGGCGGCCCCCCATGGCGTAGATGTCGCTCACATTCACCATCACGCTGCAGTAGCCTGCAAACCAGGGCATGCGGGTGATGAAGTCTTCCACCAGGCCCTCGATGGCCAACAGCAGGTAGCCGCCCTGGCCGTCGGGGATGGCGGCGCAGTCGTCACCCACTGGCACGGCCTGGGCCAATGCGGCGCTGCCGCCGGGCAGCGCGGCACCGAGTGCGGTGACGATGTCGCTGATGTCGCGCTTATGGGCAAAGCCCCGGCTATCGCGCAGAAAGTTGCAAAGCTGCTCGGCGCTCATCGCGCAGCCCTGGCACGGGTCACATAGCCGCTGACCGGGTCGAAGCAGGGCGGGTAGGCGGCCAGATCCGCCTGCATCTCGCAGTGCGGGCGGCCATGGATGCTAAGTTCGCCCAGTGGCTCCCAGTTCAGCTTGCGAAACATCGGTGCGTTTTGCGCCTGCACATGGGCCAGGAAGGTGTGGCAGCCCAGTGCGTGGGCGCGGCCTACCGCCAGGCGGATCAGCGTGGCCCCCAGGTGGCCCTGGCTGCGGAACGAAGGGTGCACTGCCAGCCGCGAACCCCACCACAGCCCGGGCGATTTTTCATGGATGCGCACCGTGCCCACCACCTGGTCGGGCATGCCGCCACGGCACGACATCGCTACCAGCAGGTGGACATCGTCGTCGATGCTGTCGCGGTCGTCGCCGGTGAAGATGCCTTGCTCGATGCAAAACACCGCCCGGCGCAGCGCAAAGGCCTCGCGCCGCTCCCAGTCCTGGCAGGCGGCACGCACCAGGAACTCGACCGGAGCCCAGGCGGGCGGGGTTTCCAGGATGTTGTCGATGCAGAGCATGGCGTTCCCCTTACGTTTCGTAGACGGACAAGGACGAGCACGCGCCGCACTTGCCGCACCCGGCCTTGATGTCGCTGGAGCGCAAATTGGCCTCGGCCACGCTGCGGCCCAGGGGCTGCAGGATGGACCGCATGAACTCGGGCGAGGGGGCTGCGTGGTCTTCCAGCGGCGTGCCGCTGATGGGCACAAACGGCACCACAAACGGGTACACGCCCAGCGCCAGAAGCTGGTCGCAGATCTGCAAAATGACTTCCCGCGTATCGCCCAGCCCGGCCAGGATGTAGGTGCTGACCTGGCCCCGGCCAAACACGCGCACGGCAGCTTCAAATGCCTCCATGTAGCGGCTGATGGGCACCTGGGCCTTGCCGGGCATGATTTTTTCGCGCAGCGCGGGGGTGACCACCTCCAGGTGCATGCCCAGGGTGTCGATACCCGAGGCCCGCATGCGCTCAAACCACACATTTTTGTCCGGCGGCTCGCACTGCCCCTGGATGGGGATGTCGACCGCCGCACGAATAGCAAACGCGCTGTCGCACAGCACCTGGGCACCGCGGTCGGTGGCGTTGGGCGTGCCGGTGGTCATCACCATGTGCTTCACACCGTCCAGCAGCACGGCGGCGCGGGCCACTTCGGCCAGTTGCTGCGGGGTCTTGTGGGCAATGGTGCGGCCTGCCGCGAGCGACTGGCCGATTGCGCAGAACTTGCAGGTCTTTTTGCGGCTCTCGTAGCGTATGCAGGTTTGCAGCACCGTGGTGGCCAGCACATCCGCGCCGTGCAGCGTGGCGATGTGCGAGTAGGGCACGCCGTCCATCGTTTGCATTGCATAAAAGCGTGGCTGCTTGGGAAAGCTGATGCTGGCGATCGGGATGCTGCCGCGTGTCACCACGCTGCGGCCTTGGGCATCGGGGGCCAGCGCGGTGTACGGCGAGTTCCAGGCGGTGGAGGTGTGCACCGGCACCATGATGGTGTGGCCGTCTACCGTCACCGCCTTATGGTCGCTGGGGCCCGCGCCGCCCTTGCGGCTGGCGACACCGGCGCTGGGGTCCACCAGCCGCAGCCCGAAGGACTGCAGTTCGGTCATCAACTCACGGTTGATTGGCTGCGATGGGGGCTGGAGGCTGGGGTTCATACAGGCTTTCAGAAGGGGAAGGGGTGGCGGCCATGCGCTGCAGGGGCACGGCGGGGCGGTCGTTCAGCACCAGGCCCAGCAGCTCGGGGCGGGCGTAGTGGCCCACCGAATCCATCATGCGTTTGCGCTTGGTGATGAGCGCCATGTCCAGGTCGGCAATCACCATGCCTTCGCCCTCGGTGAGCGGCGGCGCCAGGTGCTTGCCTTCGGGCGAAATGATCGCGGTGTGGCAGCCGCCGCGCAGGGCTTTTTGCAGGCTGGCGTCGGGCGTGATGGCCTGGATTTGCGTATCCGTTAGCCAGCCGGTGGCGTTGATGACGAAGCAGCCGGATTCCAGCGCGTGGTGGCGGATGGTGACTTCCATCTGCTCGGCAAAAATCGGCCCGACCAGCGAGCCTGGGAACTGGGCGCAGTGGATTTGCTCGTGCTGCGCCATCAGGCTGTAGCGGGCCAGCGGGTTGTAGTGCTCCCAGCAGGCCAGCGCGCCGACGCGGCCGACCGCCGTGTCCACCACCTTGAGACCGGCGCCATCCCCCATGCCCCAGACCATGCGCTCGTGGTAAGTGGGGGTGATTTTGCGGCGCTTCAGCGCCAGGCTGCCGTCGGCATCGAACACCAGCTGGGTGTTGTACAGGCTGCCATGGTCGCGCTCGTTCACGCCCAGCACCACCACCATACCGTGGGCGCGGGCCTGCTCGGCCACCGCCGCCGTTACCGGGCCGGGCACCACCACCGCCCGCTCGTACAGCTTGAGGTGCGGCGCGCCCTGCAGCACTGGCGGCAACACAAACGAAAAGTAAGGGTAGTAGGGCAGAAAGGTCTCCGGGAAGACCATGATCTGCACGCCCTTGCTAGCACCTTCGGCTATTGCCGCGCACACCCGCTCCAGCGTGCCCTCGGGGCGGTCGAAGTCCGGGGCGATCTGCACCGCCGCTGCACGTACTGTGGTGGGTGTGGCTGCCATTTACAAAGTCCAGGTGTCCAAAATGAAGGCGTTTGCCTTTCGGTGGATCAGCACAATGTCCAGCACATCTAACGGGCTGATGGGGATGATGCCGGGTATCAGCGAGCCTTCGCCGTGGCCGTACAGCGCTTGCAGGGCAAAGCGGCAGCAGTACACCTTGCCACCCTCGGCCATGAACTTGACGATCTGGTTGTTGAAGTTCTGGTGGCCGGGAAAGGCCTCGTCGCCCAGTGTGGGGAAGCCGCGCTGCACGCCCAGCGTGACCCCCGGGCCATAGAGCAAGATGGAGGTTTCGAAACCTTTGCGCTGGATACGGGTGGCTTGCAGCAGGTTCACAAAGCCAATCGAGCCCTCAAAGGCCACGGTGTGGAAGGTGACCAGGGCTTTCTCGCCCGGTTCGGCCTTCACGTCCTCAAACACTTTTTCTTCGTAATCGACAAGGTAGTCGCCTTTGGCGTTGGCGGGCTTGGTAACTTTTGGCATGGGGAATCTCCGGTAGAGGTGGATGAATGAAGGAAAGCGCCTTCACCATTCCGCACGCTCCATGCCACGGAAACGACCCTACCATGCGATCAAGTTGCCATCAAACCCGCCGGACGTGCCCCAGCGGTTTAAAAACTTTTTTTCAGACCCTGAAACCACCTGGTGACGATGGTTTTTCCGCACAGGTTTAATGCATTTCTCATGCGATCAATGCACCCGATAAAGCGTTTTTGTGCACCAGCAGGATGCACAATCTGCGTGTGTAGCGGGCTTGGAACTTGCATCAATGATTGGATGTCTATGCAATCAAGTCATGCGATCAAGTTGAACGACCCGGTCATCCTATGAACAAAACCCCCGCCCACTGGATCAAGAAGCTGCACAAGAGCGACAAACCGGCCTACCTCTTGATGGCCGACCTGATTGCCGACGACGTGCGCACCGGCAGATTGGTGGCCCGCGACCGCCTGCCCACGCTGCGCGAGCTGGCCGAGGACCTGCAGCTCAACTACACCACCGTGGCGCGCGGCTACAGCGAGGCGCGCAAACGTGGCCTGATCGACAGCCATGCGGGCATGGGTACCTACATCCGCGGCTCTAGCCCCAGCCTGCCCCTGCGCGGCGGCAGCGCGGCCGAGATGACCATGAACCTGCCGCCCGAGCCGCAAGACCCGGCCCTGCTGGCCCATATGCACGAAACCGCCGCCGGTGTGATGGCCAGCGCCGACCTGTACGCCCTGCTGCGCTACCAGGACTTTGGCGGCACCCTGCACGACCGCGAGGTGGCCGCCCAGTGGCTGCGCCGCCGCGTGCCCACCTGCCGGGTGGAGCAGGTGCTGGTCTGCCCAGGCATCCACAGCGTGCTGACGGCGCTGTTCTCGCAGCTGGCGCGCCCCGGCGAGTTGGTCTGCGTAGAAGCGCTGACCTACCCCGGCGTGAAAGCGATTGCGGCTCAGCTCGGCATCCAGCTGCACGCGCTGCCGCTGGACGACGACGGCCCCAGCGCCGAGGCCTTCGAGCACGCTTGCAAAACCCTGCACCCCAAGGCGCTGTACTGCAACCCCACGCTGCTCAACCCCACCACCGCCACCGTCAGCCGCTCCCGCCGCGAAGCCCTGGCCGATGTCGCCTTACGCTACGCGATTCCGATCATTGAAGACGATGCGTATGCGATGTTGTCCCGTGCAACCCCGTCATCCCCGATGCCGCCCGCGATGGCCACGCTGGCACCGGGCCTCACCTACTACATCACCGGCTTCTCCAAATGCTTTGGTGCGGGACTGCGCAATGCCTATGTGTGCTCGCCCGGCGACCGGCAATCGCAGCGGCTGGCCGGAGCCCTGCGCGCCACCACAGTGATGGCCTCGCCGTTCACCAACGCACTCGCCACCTTCTGGGTCGAAGACGGCACGGTCGACGCGATGCTGCAGGCCATCCGCAGCGAATGCGCTGCCCGCCAGGCTATTGCCGAGCGCTATCTCGCGCCGTACGGCATGTTGGGCCAGCCCGAGGCCTTCCACCTGTGGCTGCCTGTGAATGAGGGCTGGAGCCCCGTGGAACTGGCCGCCCACCTGCGCAGCCAGGGCGTGGGCGTGGTGGCCAGCGCTGCGTTTTCCACCGACGGCGACCCGCCCGATGCCGTGCGCATCTGCCTGGGCGGCCCCACCACCCTGGACGAATGCGAGCGTGGCATGCACCTGGTTGCCGATACGCTTTTGCACCCGGTTCACCACCACGCTACCAATCTATAACCCGAGGAGACACCATGGAAACCAAACCCCCGCTGCCGCCGTTCACATTTGAATCGGCCACCCAAAAAGTCCGCATGGCCGAAGATGCCTGGAACAGCCGCGACCCCGACCGCGTGGTGCAGGTCTACACAGAGGACACGCGCTGGCGCAACCGCGCCGACTTCCCTGTGGGCCGAGCCGAAGTGCACCAGTTCCTGACCCGCAAATGGGCCAAAGAGCTGGACTACCGCCTGATCAAGGAGCTGTGGGCGCACGCGGGCAACCGCATCGCCGTGCGCTTTGCCTACGAGTGGCACGACGCGGCTGGCCAGTGGTTCCGCAGCTACGGCAACGAGAACTGGGAATTTACCGAGCACGGCCTGATGGCCTGGCGCTTTGCCAGCATCAACGACCTGGCCATTACCGAAGCCGAGCGTAAATTCCACTGGCCGCTGGGCCGCCGCCCAGACGAGCACCCATCGTTAAGTGCTATGGATTTATAGAGAAATTTCAAGGAGTTTTTTGGCTTCTAGCGAAGATGCTATCTACGCTAGAAGCTATAAAAAAGATACCGTTTTTTCAAAAAAAGGAGTTTGTATGAACCGTTTAGAGATCACCGAAAAAATCATCACCGTGAAAGTCTCCAAAGGCATCCAGTGGGCTGACGTGGCCAAGAAGGTCGGCCAGTCCAAGGAATGGACCACGGCAGCCTGTCTGGGCCAGATGACCTGCGATGCCGTGCAGGCCAAGGCCATCGGCAAGATTTTCGGCCTGACCAGCGACGAGCAAAAGTGGCTGCAGGTGGTGCCCTACAAAGGCTCGCTGCCCACCGCCGTGCCTACCGACCCGCTGATCTACCGCTGGTACGAAATGGTCAACGTCTACGGCACGACCATCAAAGAGCTGATCCACGAAGAGTTTGGCGACGGCATCATGAGCGCCATCGACTTCAGCATGGACATCGAGCGCCAGCCCGACCCCAAGGGCGACCGGGTCAAGGTGGTGCTGTCGGGGAAATTTTTGCCGTACAAGACATATTGACGAGTGCAAGGTTTTAGGCTGCTGGCGCCTGTTTCGCCTGCAGAAGTAGCTGTCGGAATGGAGTTTCGCAGTTCCTGCGGGATTCCCCTCCATTGACGCAGCGACCCTCCGGTTCGCACAATGCCCCCATGGTTACCGTCGAATTCGCCCCCAGCCTGCGCCGCCACATCGACGTGCCCCTCCAGCAGGTGCCCGCCGGTCCGTTGCGGCAGGTGCTGCAGGCGGCTTTGCTGGCCACCCCGGCCCTGGCGCATTACGTGTTTGACGACCAGCACGCGGTGCGCAAGCATGTGGCGGTGTTCGTCAACCAAACCCTGGTGCATGACCGCGTGCGGCTGGACCGTGCGGTGGCGGCGGGGGACAAGGTGCTGGTGGTTCAGGCTCTGTCCGGCGGTTAAGGGCGGTTAGGGGCGGTTAAGAGCGGCTAAATACCTTATAGAAAGCGCGTTATGCACACACTCCTTGTTGGTACCCGCAAGGGCCTGTTCACCGTGCAAGGGCAGGGGGCCGACTGGCATATCGCCGCCCACCATTTTGCGGGCGAGCCCGTCACCCAGGTGCTGGCCGACCCGCGCGACGGTAGCTGGCTGGCGGCGCTGCGCATGGGGCATTTCGGGGTGAAACTGCGCAAAAGCGTTGACAAGGGCGCGAACTGGGTCGAAGTGGCTGCACCTGCTTTTCCTCCCAAACCCACGAGCGACGTAAATGGCCCAGACGCCGACGATCCCACGCCCTGGAGCGTGGACATGGTGTGGTGCCTGACGGCGGGCGGCGCCGACCAGCCCGGCACCGTGTGGGCGGGCTGCCTGCCCGCGGGGCTGTTTCGCTCAGACGACGGCGGCCAGAGCTGGGCGCTGAACACCGCGCTGTGGAACCAGCCGCCGCGCAAGAGCTGGGGCGGCGGCGGTTACGACCACGCGGGCATCCACTCCATCCTGGTCGATCCGCGCGATGCGCAGCACATCACACTGGCGGTGTCCAGCGGCGGCGTGTGGCAAAGCGGAGACGGCGGCGAGAGCTGGCAACTCACCTCGCGCGGCATGCTGGCCCGTTACATGCCCGAGGGCCTGCAGGAAGACGGTAATGTGCAAGACCCGCATTGCCTGGTGCAGTGCGCCGCCCAGCCCGACGCGCTGTGGGTGCAGCACCACGGCGGCATGTACCGCTCGGTGGACGGCGGCCAGCAGTGGCACACCATCGCCGCGCCCGCACCCAGCGACTTCGGTTTCCCCGTGGCCTGCGACCCGCACAACCCACTGCGCGCCTGGTTCGTGCCCGCGCACAGCGACGGCTGCCGCATCCCGGTGGACGGCCAGATGCTGGTCAACCGCACCGACGACGGCGGCCAGACCTTCCACAGCTTTGGCCAGGGTTTGCCCAACGCCCACGCCTACCACCTGGTCTACCGCCACGGCCTGGACATCAGCGCCGATGGCCAGACTCTGGCCATGGCCTCCACCACTGGCGGGCTGTGGGTCAGCAGCGATGCGGGCGAGCGCTGGGTGGGCTTGTCAAACGATTTGCCGCCGGTGGCAGTGGTGCGGTTTGCGTGATGGTTGGCGCGGTGTCTTAATGTTCCGTTCATCACAGGCTTGCAGAATCCATTTCTTTTTTCAGGACACCCGATGAACCCGCATTCCACCGCCCACTACGATGTCTTGAGCCGGGCTTTCCATTGGATGACCGCCATCGCCGTCACCATCGCCTTCATTCTCGGCCCAGGAGGCTTTGGTCGGCTGATGCGGCAGGGCGTGGACCCGGCGACCCATAGCGACATCGTGTGGCACGAGTCTTTGGGCATCTTGGTTTTTGTGTTGACCGTGCTGCGCCTGGTTTGGCTGGCATTTCGCCCGGCTGCGCCCCAAATTGCCATGGCGGGCTGGATGCACATGGCATCCAAGCTGGCGCACGGTGTGCTGTGGGTGCTGCTGCTGGCGCTGCCCACCACCGCGCTCTTGGCCCTGGGCAGCGAAGGCCATCCGCTGACCTTGCTGGGCGGTGTGCGTGTTGACCAGATGCCCTTTATCGCCAACTCCGCTATCGCGCCGCTGGCCGACTGGGGCGACGTGCACCAACTGCTGGGCGATGCCATCATGTGGCTAGCCGGTTTGCACGCGGCCGCGGCCATCTTCCACCAGGTGGTGCTGAAAGACGGCGTTCTCGCGTCGATGTTGCCGCAGGTGGACCGCCGCTGAAAGTCAAGGGCTATCGGCCGCATCCCCCATGCGGTCTATGTTCTCGTTTAGTCGGCCTACCAGCGCGTTCAGCAGCTGCGCCATGCTGGGCTGCTCCACCTGGGCGGCTACTACCCGCTACGCAACCACAGCGTTGATTTTCTGGTGGGCAAAGCCCTGTCAAATGCTGCGCACTGACTATTTATTTTTAACCCGAGGAGCTTGAAATGAACTGCAATGAAATCACCGAAAACATCATCGCTGCCAAAGTCGCCAAAGGCATCCAGTGGGCCGACGCGGCCAAGAAAGTCAGCTAACCCAAAGAGTGGACCTCGGCCGCCTGCCTGGGCCAGATAACCTGCGGTGCCGCCCAGGCCAAGGCTATCGGCAAGATCTTCGGCCTGACCAGCGACGAGCAAAAGTGGCGGCAAGTGGTAGATCAAGGTAGTGTTGTCGGGCAAGTTCCTGCCGTACAAGACGTATTGGGCCTGGCTTATTGGGTATGGATATGACCGGCTTCTGGCCCCGCTAAGCAGATGCGGGGCCACGGTACGCCGCCACCCTGGGCATCCGCAGCTTGAAGACGGTGCCTTGCCCCAGGTTGGATTGCACATCAACGGTGCCCCCCAAAAGGCCGGACAGCAGGCTAAACACAATACTCAGCCCCAGGCCCGACCCTCCGGCACCCATGCGGGTGGTGTAGAACGGGTCAAAAATCCGGGATACGTTTTCGGGCGCGATGCCCGCGCCGTCATCCGATACGGTCAGCAAGATATGCCCGTCGGCCTGCGCCGCGCTGATGCGCACGGTACCGGCATGGTGTTCAGAGAAAGCATGCAGCACGGCGTTGTCAAACAAATTGCTGATGATCTGTCTCACCGCACCGGGGTAGCTTTCCATCTCGATACCTTCGGGTACATCCATATGGAGTTGTACCGACGCGTATTTTCGGATTACCGACACGGATGCCAAAGTTTCTCGGATCACTTCCTTCAGGTCGAAGCGCCGACGGCGTAGGCTGGTCTGGTCTACTGCAATTTGCTTGAAGTCCTGGATCAGACTTGCCGCCCGGCTGAGGCTGTGGACTGCAATTTCGGCGCCTTGCGCCACCTGTTCCAGGTACTGGTTAAGCTGGGTTTTGGTGATGCCCTGCGCCATGCTTGCACGAAACTCCTGGGTTTGCGCCGCGATAGTGCTCATCACCAGCAAGCCATTGCCGATGGGGGTGTTCAGTTCATGGGCCACGCCGGCCACCAACGAGCCCAGGGATGCCAGCTTCTCGGACTGGATCAGGCGATCTTGGGCCTGTTTCAAATGTTGCAGGGCTTCCTCCAAATGGGTGTTGGCCAGGCGTACTTCGGTGGTGCGCTGAAGCACCCGTTCTTCCAGTGCGTCTACCGACTGCGCCAGCGCCACGCGCATGCAGTCGAGTTGGTAGCTCAGTACCCCGAACTCGTCCTGGCGCAGTACGGGTACCGCGGTTTTGAGGTCGCCTGTGGAAATCGATGCGGCACTGGAGCGCAGTAGGTTCAGCGGCTGGTGAACCCGCCGGTTCAACCATACGCTGATCAGCAACAGCGATGCCGCAAATTGACACCCCACTACAGCCGCCAGCAACCAGGAAGAATAGAGTGCCTCGCTTTGGGCCGAATCGGTGGCATAGGCGAGGCTGACTTCGCCCAGCGGCGTACCCTCTTTGGCAACCTGCCGGCTGACTTTGATGGTGGTGGTGCTGGCGTTCTGCGGTCTATGAAACTCCAGCAGCATCGCGCCCGTGGTGTCATGCACTTCCACCCAACTCACCGAGGTATCAGCGACCACGGCCTGCAGCAAAGGATGCGCGGTATCCAGCGCCACATTCCAAAGCGGCAATACCAGGCCCGCTTGCAAAAGATCGGCAAACTTCTCCGCCTTGGCCCGTGCATCTATGTCAATGGCTTTTTGCCAATTGAGAGTCAATAAAACCAGGATGGCAATCACACCTGGAATCACCAAGGCCAGCAGCAGGACGATCAACAAATCGCGCCGAAGGCTGCTGGTGGGCGTGCTGGCTACCACGAACGGCGGTGTCAAGCCCATGTCAGCAGCCGCACTCGGTGCGGATGCTTTTAACCATATTTTTAACAGTCGTCGGATTCTGGTTTGGGTGCATAGGCAAATTGTCAGGCACCCGCAAGCCGGGGTCAATTGGAATACTGGTTTATCCTGCCTTGCCAAAACGCCGACCCACGCGTTCAATAAAAGCGGGCTTTGGAATATCCTTTGATATTGGTAGTTTTAATGGGATAGCTGCATGAATACCTACCAGAAGCATTTTTTTTCGCTGGCTATTTTTGCCGCCAGCATCGCAGGCGAGTGCGCACCCTGGGTTTTGCGTACCGCAGCCCAAGAGGGATCGGCCCCCAAATTTATGGTGTCGAATAGAGCCGCAACCGGGCATTGCCCCGATATTTTGCGTGCGATCGAAATGGCCGATCCAGACTTGCGTTTCGTAATTTCTCCCAGCGCCATGCCGATCAAACGGATTGAAAAAGAGATCCGAGCGGGGACGCTTGACATCATGTGTGCGTTGCTCGACTCCCCAACCCGTAATGAGATTGCCCGGCGGGTGTCCACCCCTTTATTTACCCTGCGTGAACGCCTGGTCGGTTTACGCAGCGATGGGCAGACCATCTTCGGATTTGACGATCTTGCCCGCTCGGGAGGCTTGGTGGCAACCCAGACCGGTGCCAGCTATGCCGACAAGTTGCGAGAGCACCAGGTCAAGGTGGACGAAACCAGCAGCGCCGTGGCTTTGCACAATATTGTCAGGCAGCGGGTTCGCTATTTCTACGCCAATGAACTCACGGCCGTCTACTACATCAAGGCCGAAGATCTGGGGGACAAACTCTATCTGCTACCGGTCGTGATGGGTCGAACCCAAAGCTACCTGTGGGTGGGTAGGCAGGTGGATCCTGCTGTGTTTCAAAAGCTGGATACCGTGTTGGCCAAACTCAAAAAAAATGGCACCCTGGACCGCATCTATCGCAGCTACGGTGGTACAAATTGAAAGGGTTTGTCCATGTCTGTCGATCGAACATCTATCGAAAAAACAAGGTCACCAAAATGAGCAGCTTGTTCTCCCGCTGTAGCGGGCTAGCCTTCTTGCTGCTGTGCCATGCCGCGGCAGTGGAGGCCAGCTGCAGCAAGCTGATCGTCACGGCCGATCCTGCCTATCCGCCCATGCATTGGTACGACGGCGAGCAGCTGCAAGGTGCCAGCATAGAAATTGCCAAACGGGTCCTGGGCGAATTGAAAATACCTTACGAAGTGCGGTATGTCGGCCCTTTCGCGCGGCTCATCAAACTCGCCGAGCGCGGCGAGGTTGATATGGTTGCCACCCTTAAAAAAACACCGGAGCGCGAAAAGTTTCTGCTGTATACCAAGCTGCCTGCATTGTCCAATCCGGTGGCGGTTTTCCAGTCGCGCGAGCACCCTTTTTCCTTTCAAGGTCGGGGTGACCTGGTGGGCCGCAAAGGCGGCATCACCCGCGGCAATATGTTTGGCGATGACTTTGACAATTTTCTCAACACCAAGCTCAATGTGGAGCCCGCAGACAACCCGGAAAACAATTTCAGCAAACTGAAGCTGGGGCGCATCGACTACTTCATCACCGGCTACTACGTTGGCATGGCCTACCTGATCAAACGTGGCGAGGAGCAACGTTTTACTGCCATGTCGCCTTATGTGGTGGACACGCCCAACTACCTCGCGCTCACCCAAAAAGGCAATTGCAGCGACAAACTCGAAGCCATTAATGGCAAGCTTGCCCAGTTGGCCAAATCCGGTGTGCTTGACGGGCTGGTCAAGCAGAGCTTTGCACATTGGAAGGCCCACCCGACGGTGGTCGAGAAATAGGGTAGCCGTGGGCTGCTGCGTGGTGTTGTCAGGCGAGTTCTTGCCGTTCAAGAGGTATCAAGGCAGTGCATAGTGTGGAGCGGGCGTTGCTCAAGTGGTATGGGTTGGCACCACGGGAGCTTGCAGGCCCTGGTGAGACAGGGCCTGCAAGCTCCCGGCCTGGATAGCCGTCACCCTCCCAATTGCTGCCCTTTGCCGGCGGCCTTGGCATCCAGCAGTTTGGCATCCGCGCGTTCGACAAGGTCTGCCCAACCGCTGGCAGGGTCCGCGCTGAACGAAACGCCCACACTGGCACCGATATCCACCACGATGCCGTTGACTTTAAACGGAGTTTTGGCCGCGTTGACCACCTTATCGGCAACCGTGCCCGCGTGGGCCAGCTCCCGCACGCCCGCAAGCACAATCGCAAATTCATCTCCGCCCAGGCGGGCAACGGCATCCATTGGACGGACCAGATGCAGCAGCCGTTCTGCAAATGCCTTCAGAACGCCATCCCCGGTGGCGTGGCCATGCTGGTCATTGACAGACTTGAATCCGTCAAGGTCGATGTACAGCAGCGCCAACGCGGCTCCGCCTCCGTCGTGCAGGTGCTGCTCCAGATACTGCTCAAAACCAGCCCGGTTCAGCAGTCCGGTCAGCGGGTCGTGCTGCGACAGCTCGCGCAGCCGCGACACCTCACTTTTTTGCTGTGTCACGTCTTGGGTCACCACCACAAACCCGTCCAAAGCAGCCGTGTCCAGCTGCAGCGGCACGTAGCTGATCGACACATGCCTGGGGCTGTCGATACCAGAGTATTCAAGCTCAAACACCACCGACTCCCCCGCAAAAACCCGTTGCACCCATGGCCAGCGGCGCTGAAACTCCAGGTCGCCCAACACCTCGCGCGCCGTGAGACCGACGATACGGTCGCGCGTGCGGCCGCAGGAGCGCTCGAATGCGCTGTTCACAAAACGGTAGCGGCCGTCCAGGCCCACCACGGCCACCGTCGCGGGAATGGCCTCGGTGACCAAGCGCAGAGTGGTGGTCTGGGCTGCAACGCTGTGCTCCAGCTGCTTGCGTTGCGTGATATCTTGCAGCGCGCCGATCAACCGAACTGGCTTGTCCGCGGTGTACTCGACCACGCCAATGGCCCGCACCCAGATGTTTTTGCCTGCAGCGGTTACCAGTGGCAGCTCCAGGTCCCACGGAACACCACGTTCCATCGCGGTCGCGACCGCAGCTTCAATAGCGGTGCGTGCATCGGGCGCATAGAAAGTGATGGCGCTGTCGAGCGTGGGCTGGTAATCCGGAGCCACCCCATGGATGCGCCGGGTCTCGTCAGACCAGGTCACCTTGCCGCTGGCCAGGTCCACCTCCCAGCCGCCAACACCGGCCGCGCGGCCGGTGCGGTACAGGAAGGATTGGCTTGCGCGCAAATCTTCTTCTGCCCGCTTGCGCTCGCTGATGTCGCGGCCTACGGAGTGCAGCAGCACATCGCCATGCGTGTCCCGTTGTATCCCGTTGGTCCATGCGACCCACCGGTCGGTCCCGTCGGCGGCGAGCATGCGGTTCTCGCTGGAGACGCTGTGCCCCGTGCGCACCACTTGTTCCAGCAGTTGGTGGACGAAGCTGTGGTCTGCGGGTTTTACAAAGTCGAAAAGGCTTTGGCCCACCATGTCGCTGGGGCGCTTGCCGAAGTGCTTTGCATAGGCCGGGTTGACGTAGGTCAGTTCGCCGTTGGGTCTGGCCAGCGAAATCAGCTCGGCCTGGTCTTCGACGATGGCCCGGTAATGGGATTCGCTGTGGCTGAGTGCGCGTTCGTATTCGCTGCGCACTGACAGCGACTTGTGGATCAGGTCGCGCCGCATGGCCAGCGCATCGCTTGCGACGGCGGCCAGCGAGTGGAGCATCTGCAGTTGCAAGTCGGTCAGCTTGCGGGTTTGCTGGTCGATGACGCACAGGGTGCCCACACGCTCGCCGCCGGAGAGCACCATTGGTGCCCCCGCGTAGAAACGGATGTCGGGGCTGGACGTTACCAGAGGGTTGTCCGCGAAGCGGCTGTCCAGGGTGGCATCGGGCACCTCGAAGACGGAGTCGTGGAGGATCGCGTGCGCGCAGAAGGCGATATCCCGCGGGGTTTGGCTGACACCGTGCAGCCCGAACTTAGCTTTGAACCATTGGCGCTCTTCATCGACCAGGCTCATCAGGGCAATGGGTGTGCCACAGATCTGCGAGGCCATGCTGGCAATACTGTCGAAGACGGGCTCAGGGCCGCTGTCCAATACCAGCAGCGCTCGCAATGCTGCCAAACGGTCCGATTCATTGGCGGCAAGTGGTGCAGGTTGGGTCATTGTCGATAGGTTTGCGGAATGGCTTCTATGGTGACTGCGCGCTTATTAGGGTACTCCGTTGTGGGCATGGCACGCATACCCATCAACCATAAACAGGTACTTGGGTTCTTGCGTTTTGCGCGCAATACACGTTTGCGCCGTTCGCCCGCAACCAATCCCTTGCCGCCGGTGCAGTGGCGGTGTCTTAATGTTCCGTTCATCACAGGCTTGCAGAATCCATTTCTTTTTTCAGGACACCCGATGAACCCGCACTCCACCGCCCACTACGATGTCTTGAGCCGGGTTTTCCATTGGCTGACCGCCATCGCCGTCACCATCGCCTTCATTCTCGGCCCAGGAGGCTTTGGTCGGCTGATGCGGCAGGGCGTGGACCCGGCGACCCATAGCGACATCGTGTGGCACGAGTCTTTGGGCATCTTGGTTTTTGTGTTGACCGTGCTGCGCCTGGTCTGGCTGGCATTTCGCCCGGCTGCGCCCCAAATTGCCATGGCGGGCTGGATGCACATGGCATCCAAGCTGGCGCACGGTGTGCTGTGGGTACTGCTGCTGGCGCTGCCCACCACCGCGCTCTTGGCCCTGGGCAGCGAAGGCCACCCGCTGACCTTGCTGGGCGGTGTGCGTGTTGACCAGATGCCCTTTATCGCCAACTCCGCTATCGCGCCGCTGGCCGACTGGGGCGACGTGCACCAACTGCTGGGCGATGCCATCATGTGGCTAGCCGGTTTGCACGCGGCCGCGGCCATCTTCCACCAGGTGGTGCTGAAAGACGGCGTTCTCGCGTCGATGTTGCCGCAGGTGGACCGCCGCTGAAAGTCAAGGGCTATCGGCCGCATCCCCCATGCGGTCTATGTTCTCGTTCAGTCGGCCCACTAGCGCTGTCAGTTGCGCCACTTCTTCGGGTGTAAAGCCCGCCAGCGCCTGCTCTGTGAGCGACTCCATCACTGCCCGCGCCTGGGGCATGCGCTGGCCCGCGTCGGGGGTGAGCGAGATCAGGCGGCTGCGCTTGTCGGCCGGGTCGGCCACGCGCTGGACCAGGCCGTCGCGCTCCATGCGGTTCAGCAGTTGCGCCATGCTGGGCTGCTCCACCTGGGCGATGCGGGCCAGTTCGGCCTGCGACAGCGCTTGGCTGTGTTTCAGGCTTACTAACACCGGCAACTGCCCGGTGGCAAAACCCAGGTCGCGTAGGGCCGCGTCGGCGATGCGGCCAAACCCCCGCATGGCGCGGCCCATGAGTTTCATGGGGTGGGGAGGCTGGTGGGGATCGTGCACAGGGCTTGACTATACATAGGATGCTATATTAATATCAATAGGAGCCTATGTTAAAGCCTGGGCCTTGCCACTGTTTCCCTCTTTACCTTCGCACCATGCAAACCACTCCCCCCAGCGCCGGCACCCCTCCAGCCAAGTTCACCCGCTACCAGGCCTTTGTGGCCGGGCTGCTGGCGTTTTTGCAGTTTGCCGTCATCCTGGACTTCATGATCATGTCGCCTTTGGGCGCGCTGATCATGCCCGCGCTGCAGATCACGCCGCGCCAGTTCGGCCTGATCGTCTCGGCCTACGCCTTCAGTGCGGGCCTGTCTGGCCTGCTCACGGCGGGCTTCGCAGACCGTTTCGACCGCAAGAAACTGTTGCTGTTTTTCTATGCCGGCTTTGTGCTGGCCACGCTGTGGTGCGGCCTGGCGCCGACCTTTGAGATGCTGCTGCTGGCCCGGGTGGTCACCGGCATTTTTGGTGGGGTGATTGGCTCGGTAGTACTGGCCATTGCCACCGATTTGTTTGCGCCCCAGCTGCGCGGGCGGGTGATGGGCGTGATCCAAACTGCCTTTGCCGCCAGCCAGGTGCTGGGCTTGCCCATGGGCTTATACCTGTCGAACCACTGGAACTGGCATGCCCCGTTTATCGCCATGGCCATCTTCGGGGCCGTGGGCGGGCTGGTGATTGCCTGGCGCATGCAGCCGGTGGCCGACCATCTGCGGATCAAGCAGGAAAAAAGCGCCTTCATGCACCTGCTGCACACCGTGACCGAGCCGCGCTACCTCACAGCCTTTGCCACCACGGCCTTGCTGACCACCGGTGGCTTCATGCTGATGCCCTTTGGCAGCGCCTTTACCGTGCACAACCTGGGCGTGGCGCTGGAGCGGCTGCCCACCATCTACCTGATCACCGGCCTGTGCACCATCTTTGTCGGCCCGCTGGTGGGCAAGGCGGCCGATGCCTGGGGCAAGCTGCCGGTCTTCATGGCGGGCAGTGCGCTCACCATCGTCATGGTGCTGGTCTATACGCACCTGGACACTGTGCCGTTTGCCACCGTGGTGGTGGTCAACGTGGTGATGTTCGTTGGTATTTTCTCCCGCATGATTCCGTTCCAGGCGCTGGTGACTTCGGTGCCCGATCCCACGCAACGCGGATCGTTCAATGCCATCAGCGCCGCCACCCAGCAGCTGTCGGGCGGAATCGCCTCGCTGGTGGCAGGCCATATCGTCTCGCTCGGAGCCGACGGCAAACTGCTGCACTTTCCCGTGGTGGGCTATGTGGTGGCTGCGTCTACGCTGGTGGCAGCAGTGATGGCTTGGCGGGTGAACCGGGGCGTACAGCTGCACTCGGCGGCGGCGCTGGGCCGGCCTGCGTTGGCGTGAAAGCCGTACGGAATGGCTGCTATGGATTTAGGATAGATTTTCAGTGGCTTAATGGGCCAATAGCGCAATGGCTAGCTGCACAAGGTGCTATTGAAAAGTGGCTATTTTTGCCCCTGCAGTCGGCACAGCGCTTGAAAAGACCCACGTGCCACAAGGATATCGCTATATACGCAACATATACGTTTTGTATATAGGAGCTGCCTTGGGCCTCGTCAAAATTTCAGAACCGATGCATGACAACCTGCGTGTCGCCAGTGGTGCATTAAACAGGTCTATCAACGCGCAAGCCGAGCACTGGCTGCGCATTGGCATGATGTGCGAATTGAACCCGGAGCTCCAGTACGGCGAACTTTGCCGCCTGCTGATCCACGATGAAATCCGTGCCGAGGCGCAAGTCACCGAACTCCCGCAGAAGGTGCGGGCATGACCGGCGAAACGGTGACCATTCGCACGCCCGCGGAAGTGGCGTTTGCCCGCCGCGCCGGACATCTGGCGGCCGACGTGCTGCACATGATCACCCCGCACGTGGTGGCGGGCATCACCACCGAGGCGCTGGACCAGATATGCCACGACTACATCGTCGATGTGCTGGATGCGGTGCCCGCCAATATCGGCTACCACGGCTACCCCAAGACGGTGTGCACCTCGGTCAACCACGTCATTTGCCACGGCATCCCGTCGGCCAAAGTGCTCAAGCGGGGCGATATCCTGAACATCGACGTGGCCATCATCAAGGACGGCTGGTTTGGCGACTGCAGCCGGATGTACTTTGTGGGCGAACCCAGTCCTCTGGCCAAGCGCCTGGTCGAGACCACGTACGAGGCCATGCGCGCGGGCATTTTGCAGGTCAAGCCCGGTGCCACCTTGGGCGACGTGGGCCATGCCATCCAAAGCGTGGCGCACCGTGCGCATTTCAGTGTGGTGCGGGAATACTGCGGACATGGCATTGGCCAGATTTACCACGATACGCCCCAGGTCTTGCATTACGGACAACGCGGCGAAGGGCTGCGGTTGGAGGTCGGCATGATTTTCACCATCGAACCCATGGTCAACGCCGGCAAGCGAGACACCAAGGAACTCCCCGATGGCTGGACCGTCGTCACCAAAGACCATTCGCTGTCCGCCCAGTGGGAGCACATGGTCGCCGTAACCGAAACCGGGTTCGAAATCCTCACACCTTGGCCGGAGGGTACCGGCACTTACAGCGCTATTGGCTGAATGCCACAAATAGGCAATGGCTTGGACCGTTTTTAGGACTTGAAATGCAGGCTGGAATGGCCATTCACTGCTTCGAAGCAACTGCCCGGTACAGCCATACCTGGCGTGGTGAGCGTCGGGGATAGGCTTGACGCATCGCTGCGCACTGCTCCAGTGGCCAAACTCTTCCCCTGCCCGTCAGGATCAACGCATTAACCGAAAAAACGGCACATCCGGCCCCTGCTGGATGCGCCGCACCACGCCTGCGGGATCGAAGTACACCCAGAACCACATGTCCTGCACGTCACGCCAGCGGTAAGCCCAGATGTCGCCGTTCCAGGCCATCACGCCGTCTACCGTTGCGGGCGGGCCGAAGGCCCAGAGAATGTCGGCCTGGGTGGTGGTGCCAGACACGTCGATCTTGTAGAAGTTGGCGGGGTTCATCACCTCGCCCGACTGCACGACGCGGCCGCTGGCATCCAGGTCCACCATCACCACCGACCGACCCAACGGTTGGCGCGAATACTGCAGCCTGTGTACGCTGCCACGCTCCAGCTCTGCCGTGGGGCGGCCTAGGGACGACAGTACTTCTTCGCGACTCATGCCAGGCGCGACGGTGGTGCAACCCGCCAGCGCGAAGAGCAGAGCGGACAACAGGGCTTGGATAAAGAGACGCATGGTGGGTTTCCTTTAAGACAGAGCTGTAGGGTGGGTGTACTGGATGGCATGCTATAGCCGCGATCTTGCGCCCGCTGGACAGGTTGGTGTGGGTTGCTATGAATTTATGGATATTTTTAGGAGGAAGAATCGGCAGCCTGTGCTTATTTCATAGGCCTAAGATGCTATAAAAAGTGACTCATTCTTCTATAATTAGATCGGTGCGGCAACGGCCGCTAAACTGCGATCCATGACCTGTGGACATCCTGAAAAGGGCTCACTATGACAGCTAACCATCTAGACCCAGTGACGGTGTGCCAGGCCGCCTGCCACTGTGGAACGGTCCGTTTTGCGTTGCAGTGGGCCGACGGTCTGCCCCAAGCCCACCGTTGCAATTGCTCGTTTTGCAGCATGCGGGGGGCGGTCACGGTGTCGGTCAACCTAGCCGACCTGCAGGTGCTGCAAGGCCAACACGCGCTGACGCTCTACCAGTTCAACACCGGCCAGGCCAAGCACTACTTTTGTGCCCGCTGCGGCATCTACACCTTTCACCAACGCCGTTCTTCGCCACACCAGTACGGTGTCAATGTGGCCTGCATAGAAGGCATGGGGCCCTTTGATTTTGCCGAGGTGCCGGTGTCTGAGGGCCGCCTGCACCCCAAGGACCGCCCTGGAGGGCGGGAAGTGGTGGCGGGCTGGCTGCGGTACGAGGCCAATCCACAAGCATCAGACCACTGAGCACGCAGGCCCACCATGTGCGAACTTCTAGCCCTGTCGACCTCCGAGCCTGCGCAACTCACGTTTTCGCTGCAGACCCTGGCTTCGCGCGGCAGCGCCCAGGGCGGGGTGCACGATGGCTGGGGCGTGGCTTTTTACCAGGGGGTGGATGTGGCGCTGTTCCGGGAGCCTCGGGCGGCGGGCGACAGTGCGCTGGTGCGCTACCTCGAAACCGAGGGCCCCAGCACCACCCTGGGCATCTCGCACATCCGCCACGCCACCCTGGGCGAGGTGCAGTTTGTCAACACCCAGCCCTTCATGCGCGAGCTGGGCGGCCATACCCATGTGTTCGCCCATAACGGCACGCTGGTCAACTTCCACACCAGCCCCAGCATGGCGCTGGGTGCGTACCGCCCGGTGGGGCAGACCGATTCGGAGCATGCGTTTTGCGCACTGCTAGCCCGCCTGCACACGCTGTGGAACGGTGCTTCCAGCCCGCCCCCGCTAGAGGCGCGCATGGCCGTGCTGGTGGCATTTGCCGCCGACATGCGGGCGCTGGGCCCGGCCAACTTTTTGTATTCCGACGGCGACACCCTGTTTGCCCACGGCCACCGGCGCATCCACGCCGACGGCGAACCCGCCGAGCCGCCCGGGCTATGGCTGCTGGAGCGGGTGTGCGTGTCGGCCGCACCACCGCCCGCGCACCAGGACGGTGTGGCGATTGAAGCCGAGGCTGAGGAGCACGATGCCCTGCTGATCGCCAGCGTAGCGCTGACCGACGAGGCCTGGCGGCCCCTGGCCGAGGGCGAGCTGGTCGCCGTGCGGCAGGGCAAGCTGCTGGCCCGGCAAATGCGGTAAGGTGGGGCATGGACACACCTTCACACCCCTTCCACGCCCTGTTCGCCCAGCTGGGCCTGCCCTCGGACGCACCGGACATCGCCTATTTTCTGGCTATGAACGCACCGCTGCCGGGCAATGTGCTGCTGCCAGACGCGCCGTTCTGGTCGCCCGCACAGGCCACGTTTTTGCGCGAAGCCCTGCAGCAGGATTCCGACTGGGCCGAGCCGGTGGACCAGCTGAGCCAAGCCTTGCGGGCCCCCAAGGCCTGAGTTGAAATTTATAAGAAATCAGCCTCTAGCGGATACAGTGATTAGGCTGGTAGCTATTGAATAAATAGCAAAAAAGAGGGGCGTATTGCTGCCCCGCGCACCGACTTTACGAGCAGATATATGGGCTGGTCTGTTGTCTGATGTGGGGCAAACCCTGCGTTGGGCGCAGCTATGATGCGCGCTGATTTAGCCCCCTTCGCCCCCTTTGCCGCCTTTGGCAACCCCCGCCCATTTTGCTATCCGTATGTCCACCGACCTCCAACCCGATTCAGAGGCTTCCGAAGCCGATCCCGCCACCAAAGTCCCGCTGAAGATCGAAGACTGGCTCACTGTGCTGGTGATGGGCGCGCTGGCGTTGATCACCTTTGCCAACGTGCTGGCGCGCTATTTCACCAACGAGTCCTTTGCCTGGACCGAAGAAATCTCGGTGTTCCTGATGATTGCGCTGACCCTGGTGGCCGCCTCGGCCGCCGTGGCACGCGACCGGCACATCCGCATCGAATACTTCTCAGACAGTGGCAGCATGGCGCGGCGTAAGGGCTTGTCGCGCTTTGGCGCGGTGATGGTGGCGATTCTGTTCACGCTGATCGGCACTTTGAGCATCCGCATGGTGTGGGACGACTTTCGGTTTGACGAAACCACGCCGGGCATTGGGGTTCCGGCTTGGTGGTACTCGATGTGGCTGCCCATCTTGTCGTTAGGGATCGCGCTGCGCGCCGTGGGCCTGTTCATCCGCCGGGGGCGCGAAGCATGATCACGACCCTGCTGTTTTTGACCTTCATCGTGATGATGCTGATGGGCGTGCCGATCGGCGTGGCCCTGGGCCTGGCGGGCGCGGCGGCGATTGCCGTTGCCAATAGCAGCAGCCAGTGGTTTGGCCTGCTGGCCGTGCCGCAAAACTTCTACGCCGGGCTGGGCAAGTACCCGCTGCTGGCCATCCCCATGTTTGTGCTGGTGGGCTCGATCTTTGACCGCTCGGGTGTGGCCGCGCGGCTGGTGAACTTTGCGGTGGCGGTGGTGGGGCGCGGCCCCGGCATGCTGCCGCTGGTGGCGATTGCGGTGGCCATGTTTTTGGGCGGTATCTCCGGCTCCGGCCCGGCCTGCGCGGCGGCGGTGGGCGCGGTGATGATCAGCGCCATGAACAAGGCGGGTTACCCTCCTGCGTTTTCGGCCAGCGTGGTAGGCGCTGCGGCGGCCACCGACATTTTGATTCCACCGTCGATTGCCTTCATCGTCTATTCCATCCTGGTGCCCGGCGCGTCGGTGCCTGCGCTGTTTGCGGCGGGGATGGTTCCCGGCGTACTGGCCGGGCTGGCGCTGATCGTGCCCGCGGTGTGGCTGTCGCGCAAACACAAGATGGGCGCGCTGGAATCTACGCTGCCAAGGCCTCCGTTTTGGGCCAGCCTGCGCGGTGCCGTCTGGGGCCTGGCCGCGCCGGTGCTGATTCTGGGCGGCATGCGCGCGGGCTGGTTCACGCCCACCGAGGCGGCCGTGGTGGCGGTGTTCTACGGCCTGTTTGTGGGCATGTTCATCCACCGCACCATGACCGTGCGCGACCTGTTCCCCATCCTGCGCGAGTCGGGTGAGTTGTCTGCCGTGATCTTGATCGTGGTGTCGCTGGCGGGCATTTTTGCCTATTCGCTGTCCACCTTGGGTGTGATTGACCCCATCACCCACGCCATCGTCAACTCTGGCCTGGGCGAGTACGGCGTGCTGGCCCTGCTGATCGTGATGCTGGTCACCGTGGGCATGTTTCTCGACGGTGTGTCGATCTTTTTGATCTTTGTGCCGCTGCTGCTGCCGATTGCCAATTTTTACCACTGGGACCTGGTGTGGTTCGGCGTGATCTTGACGCTCAAGGTGGCGCTGGGCCAGTTCACGCCGCCGCTGGCCGTGAATTTGATGGTGTCGTGCCGGATTGCCAAGGTGCGCATGGAAGAAACCGTGCCGTGGGTCGGCTGGATGCTGTTTTCGATGTTCTGCGTGATGGTGCTGGTGATTGCGTTCCCGCAGTTGGCTCTGTGGCTGCCGCACTATCTGGGTTATTGATTTTTTCAGGAGACAACAAATGAAAGTTCGCTCGTTCCTCGCTTTGGCGGTTGCCACTGCCGCCATGCTGGCCACCACCGGCAGCATCGCCCAAGCCGCTTACAAGCCCGAATACAAGATGTCGCTGGTGCTGGGCACCGCCTTCCCCTGGGGCAAGGGCGGCGAGATCTGGGCCAATATGGTCCGCGAGCGCACCCAGGGCCGCATCAACATCAAGCTGTACCCAGGCGTGTCGCTGATCCAGGGCGACCAGACGCGCGAGTTCTCGGCCCTGCGCCAGGGCGTGATCGACCTGGCCATCGGCTCCACCATCAACTGGTCGCCACAGGTGAAAGAGCTGAACCTGTTCTCGCTGCCGTTCTTGATGCCCGACTACGCCGCCATCGACTCGCTCACCCAGGGCCAGGTGGGCAAAGACATCTTCAAGATCATCGACAAAGCCGGGGTGCAACCCCTGGCTTTTGGTGAAAACGGCTACCGCGAAATCAGCAATTCCAAGCGCGCCATCCACAGCCCCGCCGACCTCAAGGGCATGAAAATCCGCGTCGTCGGCTCGCCGCTGTTCCAGGACACCTTCACCGCCCTGGGCGCGAATCCCACGCAAATGAGCTGGGCCGATGCGCAGCCCGCCCTGGCCACCGGCGCGGTGGACGGGCAGGAAAACCCGCTGTCCATTTACACCGCCGCCAAGCTGCACAACGTGGCGCAAAAATACATCACCCTGTGGGGCTACGTGGCCGATCCGCTGGTGTTTGTGGTCAACAAGGAGATCTGGGCCAGCTGGACAGAAGCCGACCGCGCCATCGTCCAACAAGCCGCCCAGGATGCCGCCCGCGAGCAAATCGCCATCTCCCGCAAGGGCCTGGTCGAGGCCGACCAGCCCTTGCTGAAAGACCTGGCCGCCTTGGGCACTACCGTCACCAAGCTCACCCCCGAAGAGCGCGCCGCGTTTGTTGCCGCCACCCGCCCGGTGTTCGAAAAGTGGAAAAAGACGATCGGCACCGACCTGGTCGCCACCGCCGAGAAATCTATCGCTGCCCGTAAAAAGTAAGCCATTCCAGCATGAAGAAAAACCTGCATCCCCCCCACGCCCCGTGCCCCTGTGACAGCGGCCAGACTTATGCCGACTGCTGCGGCCCGTGGCACAAAGGCATGGATGCAGGCATCTACGCCCCCACGCCCGAGGCCCTGATGCGTTCGCGCTACAGCGGCTACGTGCTGGGCCTGCTGGACTACCTGCTGTTCACCTGGCACCCGTCCACTGCGCCGGGCGATCTGGAGCTGGCTCCGGTGAAATGGCTGGGCCTGGAAGTGCGTAGCGCGGTAGAAGCGGGTGACGCCGGCATCGTCGAATTCGTCGCCCGCTGCCGCGACAGCGGCAAAGCCCAGCGCATGCACGAAACCAGCCGGTTTGTGCGGCAGGACGGGCGCTGGTACTACATCGACGGGCAGATGCACGGGGCGGAGTAAGGAACTTCGGGGTGTGATGTAGGCCAATGTGGCTGGACCCGCTGTGGATTACAGGACTTACGCAAGTTCCCCCTGTAAGCCCGAAGGGCGATACAGGGGCGCTGCGTCCAGTCCTAGCTTATGGAATCACAAGGAAAACAACATGCTGTTAACTGATATCGCCGTCGAGCATACGCTGGCGTCCCAAAAGGGAGGACTTCGTGCGACGTTTTTGGTGCATCCCTTTACGAATACACAACGGGATACCTTTGGTAAATTTGAGATCGTTCGCAGCATCCGCGAGCCAGAGGTTAAAGAAGTGAAATGTTCGACATTCGTGTCGTTTCAGCATTTGGCGGAGTTGTACGCGAAAGGTGTACTCGACGAATTCGGGTTTTCCGTTCGCATGTGCGCTGCGGATGGCAAGTACCCCGCTACGAATCCCGTCAAAAAAATACTCCCCACCAGCATCAAACCTGGCTCATCGTTCGACCTGGCGGTTCAAGGCGTAGATGTTTCACAACCCGCTAACCGCGAATTAAGAACAGCGTTGCTTCGCACTCACATAAAGCTTTAAGAACGTGTTCAAGGAAACCTGTGAAACCATCTGATACCCATGCCGAAATCATCGCCACTTTCAAGCGGGCGGAGTCAGATGCTGCCCACAAGTTCGAATTGATCAAAGCTGCTGCCAAAAAGGGACCCAAGGCCATCCAGGCAGCCGTTGACGCAGCTGCAAAGGCGGCAAAACGCAGGGACTCGTATGCAAAGAAGCTGGATGCCCTAGGTGTGGGTCTCAAGGATTGAGGAGTAAGCCGTCTTTTGAAAAGCGCACTTGACCCATAGGTTCAGCCCAAGCTTGCCATTTGGCTTGGCTAAGAGAGTGGGGCCGAACTCCGCCAAACGCTACAGATTTTTTCCGCAAAATATGTAGCATCCTGTGCAAATTACGTAAGCGCTGGAGGTACTTTTGGTATGTGCTTTCCAGCCAACCCAGCCCCACAATCTTCTCAGCCAGCACATGCACGCAACCAGCCGGTTTGTACGGCAGGACGGGCGCTGGTTTTACATCGACGGGCAGATGCACGGGGCGGAGTAGGGTGATGCAAAAAATATAGCTTCTCACGCTCATTCCATAAGCCCTAAATGTCTAAAAAGCTTTTTACTTCGTGGAGCCCTGTTTTTGTCTCTGCTTGGCACTCTCCAGGGTGCCACGTCGGAGCTAAGCTGGAGTGTTTCAACAGGAGCACACGCATGCAGATTCGACTCGCTAAAGACACCGACTTCGCCCAGTGGTTGCCGCTGTGGCAGGGCTACCAGACGTTTTACAAGACCGCCATCCCCGAGTCGGTCACCGCGCTGACCTGGCAGCGCTTTCTGGACCCGGCCGAGCCCATGCACTGCGCGGTGGCCGAGATCGACGGTGCGCTGGTGGGCATGGTGCATTACATCTACCACCGCAGCTGCTGGACGGCGGGCGACTATGTGTACCTGCAGGACTTGTTTACCCTGTCCAACCTGCGCGGCAAGGGGGTAGGGCGCGCCTTGATCGAGCATGTGTACGCCAGCGCCGCCCATAAGGCCGCCGCCCGCGTGTGGTGGCTGACGCACGAGAGCAATCTGGACGCGATGCAGCTCTACGACCGCATCGCCGACAAGAGCGGATTTGTGCAGTACCGCAAAATGATAGTCTGAACGGGGACTATCTTTTATGTAGCGGATAGTTTAGGTAGAACATGCGCTAGAGCCTGTTTTTATGCCCAAAATGGCACAAAACCCTTGCGCACACGGGTACGGTCCTTGCTGGCAGAATCTGCGCGCAGCCACTGACGGCCTCACCCATCTACCCAAGCGAGATTGCCCCCATGTTGACCATCCACCATCTCGGTAAATCGCAGTCGGAGCGCATTGTTTGGCTGTGCGAAGAGCTGGGTCTGCCGTTCACGCTGCAGCACCACACCCGCGACGCGGTGACCATGCTGTCGCCGCCCGCACTGAAGGCCTTGCACCCGCTGGGCGCGGCACCGGTGATCGTCGATGGCGATCTGCTGCTGGCCGAATCTGGGGCCATCGTGGACTACATCCTGGCCAAATACGGCGGTGGCCGCCTGGTATTGGCTCCAGACCATCCAGACTTTGCGCAGTACCTGTACTGGCTGCACTTTGCCAATGGCAATCTGCAGCCCAACCTGGGGCGCAACATGGTTTTGCGGCGGCTCAAGCTGGCGGCGGACGATGCCACTCTGCTGGCCACCCAGGGCCGTCTGGACCGTGTGCTTGACTTGGTGGAGGCGCGGCTGGGCGAGGCCGACTACCTGGCCGGGCCAGTGTTTACCGCGGCCGACATCATGACCGTGTTCTCGCTCACCACCATGCGTATCTTCATGCCGTTTGACCTGGCCCCGTACCCGCATATCCGCGCCTACTTGCAGCGCATCGGTGCCCGTGCGGCCTACCGCAGCGCCATGCACAAGGGCGACCCGGGCATGGAGCCCATGCTGGACTGACAGCCCAGGCGTATGCCAATGGCCATGGACACAGCAGCTTCTTGTGTATTGCGCATCTGAGCTTGGACTTGTTTTGGATGCTTTTACGTGTCCTACAATTATTTGCTTCACCGGTGATCGCCTGCACAGTCCTTCCAACCGTCAATAGCCATTAACCAGAGCTTTCACCCTGGGGGTGAGGCTGTTGTAATGGAGTCTGGCTAGAGTGAAATTGATGCGCCACCCCACACCTCTTTGCATACCGTGCCCCTTGCTGAATAGACGGCAGTTTGCGCTGGCCGCTGCGGCGTCTCTGCCTTTGGCCGCCGCAGTGCAGGCGCGTGCGGCGGCACCCGAGGTTTTGCGTGTGCTGGCCTGGCCGGGGTATGCGGATGCCGATATCGTTAAAACCTTTGAGCAGCGCATGGCGTGCCAGGTTGAGCTGACGGTGATCGATTCCGACGTGGACCTGTGGCAAAAAATCAGCGAGCGCCAGGCGCAGGATTTTGATGTGTTTGCGGTTAATACCGCCGAGTTGCAGCGCTACATCCGTGACAGTTTGGTGCAGCCGATTGACCTGGCCACCGTGCCCAACCTGTCCCGTCAGCTGCCACGGTTTCAAAACCGGGCGGCCATTCCTGGCCTGGTGCATGCAGGTAGCACCTACGCCATTCCCTACACCTATGCCGAGATGGGTCTGGTCTACGACCGCCAGCAAATCAAGCAGCCGCCCAACTCCATCGCGGCCCTGTGGGACACCCGCTACCAGGGCAAGGTCATTGCCTACAACGCGGGCACGCACAACTTTGCGTTGGCGGCCCTGTCGCTGGGCCTGAAGTCGCCATTTCGCCTGGCCGACAGCCAGTGGCCGCAGGCGGTGGACCGGCTGATTGCCCTGCGCCGCAACGCGGGCGGTTTCTACACCCAGCCGGAGGAGTCGCTGGCCCTGTTCAAAAGCCGCCAGGCCGCGCTGCTGTTTGCCAACTATGGCCGCCAGCAGGAGGTGATGTTCCGCGCGGCCGGGCTGGACGTGGGCTACGCCATCCCCAAAGAGGGCGCGCTGGCCTGGCTAGACTGCTGGGCGATCACCCGCGGGGTGCGCAACCTGGCCCTGGCTGCAGCCTGGATCAACTACCTGCTGGAGCCTGCGCCTGGCCAGGTGCTGGCGAGCCGCCAAGGCCTAGCCAATACGACCATGGCCTTGCCCGAATACCGCGCCGAAGACCGCTTAGTCTGGCTGGAGCCGGTGGAAAGCGAAGAGCGCCGCAACCTGCTGTGGAGCCGCATCGTGTCGGGTGACCGTGCCAGCAAGGTCCTGGCCCCATGAAGCGGGGCATTCCATGGGCATAGGCATTCCATGAGGTGGGGCATCGTCGCCAAGCTGGTCCTGCTGCTGGCCTCGGTGGGGTTTTTGGCCGCTGGTCTGACCGGCTTCTATGCCTACCAGGCCAGCCGCAGCCTGCTGGTGGATTCGGCCAAAAACAAGCTGCTCACCTCCACCCAGGTATTGGCCCGGCGTATCACCCTGACCCGTGAAGAGGTTTCGCGCAATCTGCAGGTGCTGGCGGGCATGCCGATCACCATCTCCGTGCTGCAGCATGCAAACTCCGCTAAAAATGGGGACGACAGCGAACAATTGGCCAAGCTGTTCGGCCTGCTGATCGAGGCCAACCCCGGATATCTGCAGTTGCGTCTGATCTCTGCCAGTGACTACGGATCGGAGCGCGTGCGGGTAGACCGCGTCGGGCCGTCCACACTGCGCATACAGGGCGATGATCTGCAGGAAAAAGGCCATTACCCCTACGTGTTCGATACCCTGAAATTACCGGCCCGCACGACCTATATGTCGCGCATCACCATCAACCATGAAGGCGGCTCTCTGGCCGGCCTGGAGCAGCCCATGCTGCAACTGGCGATGCCGGTGATGGATGCCCAGAACACGGCCATCGGCGTGGTGGTGGTGAACCTGGATCTGAACGGCATGTTTGCCCTGCTGGCGGCCGACTTGCCGCCCGCCTTCAAGCTGTTTCTGGCAAATGCAGAAGGCGACATCCTGATCCACCCGGACAGCAGCAAAACCTTTGGCTTCGACAAAGGCCGGCGTGTGCTGGTGCAAGACGAATTCGAGCCCCTGCGCGGGCTGGTCGAAGGCAGACAAGACCGTGCGGTGTTCGAGGCCCAGGCCGATGGATATGCCGATACGCAGGTGGTGGCGGCCTTCATCGCGCCCAAGATCCAGATGTCCAGCAGCGAAAGCCGCCTGATTCTGGGTCTGGCACAGCCGCTGGACGAGGTGCTGGCCCAGTCGCAGCAACTGGGTAGCACCATTGTGCAGATCGTCGTGGGCCTGTCCTTGCTGTGTCTGCTGCTGGCCGTGCTGCTGGCCCGCGCTCTGACCCGGCCGATCAACGCCGTGACCACCGCCGCCCAGCGCTTCGCCAACGGCCTGCCACCCGGCGATCTGCCGCTGCTGCGGCAGGATGAAATTGGCAGCCTGGCGCGCAGCTTTCAGCAGATGCACCGGCAGATCACCCAGCAACTGGCCGACCTGCACGACAACCAGGAGGAGCTGGAGCACCTGGCCCAGCACGACATGCTGACCGGTCTGCCCAACCGCCGCCTGTTCCAGGAGCGGTTGGAGCAGGCCCTGGCCCATGCCCGCCGCTACGGCGAACAGGTCTGCCTGCTGTTCATCGACCTGGATGCCTTCAAAGCCATCAACGACGAATACGGCCACGATGCAGGCGACGAAGTGCTCAAAACCGTGGCCTTGCGCATGCAGCACATGGTGCGCGAGGTGGATACCGTGGCCCGCCTGGGCGGCGACGAGTTTGTGGTGCTGCTGGGCGCGTCGGTATCGCACAGCGACCTGGCGGCCATTGCCTGCAAGCTGCTCGCCTCCACCAAGGAGCCCATTCCAGTGCAAGCCAAGATTCTGCAGCTTAGCGCCAGTATCGGCATCAGCCGCTACCCGCAAGACGGCCAGACCGCCACCGAGATCCTGGCCACTGCCGACCAGGCCATGTACAGCGCCAAACTGGCCGGGCGCGATGGCTACCGCTTCTTTTCCGCCTCGGAAGATTAATTTGCTCTGCTTTTAATAGCTACTCGCGTAGATTAAATATGCGCTAAAGGCCTAAAAGATAGTTATTTTCTAGTCTACGCCGCCTCACTGCAGATGCGCGTGCCGGGTGAACAAATCCGCCGCCCAGTCTACAAACGAGCGCACCTTGGCGCTCAGGTGCCGGTTCGGCGGGTACACCACATAGATGGGGATGGACGGTATGGCCCAGTCGGGCAAGAGCTGCACCAGGGTGCCATCTGCCAGGTGCGGCGCGGCCATAAAGGTGGTCATCTGCGAGATACCCAAGCCGGCCAGCGCGGCGGCCATGTAGGCATTGCTGTCGTTCACGGCGATGCGGTAGCTGCTGTCCAGGGCGAGCGCTACACCGTCTTTGGCAAACTCGTTGGTAAACATGCGCCCCGTGCGCGGCGAAAAGAAGTTCACCATGCGGTGGTTGTGCTCCAGGGCCTGCGGGTCGGGCGGCGTGCCAAAGCGGCGCAGGTAGCTGGGCGAGGCCACGGTGATGAGCGGCAGGTTGCCGATGCGCCGCGCCACCAGCGACTGGTCGGTCAGCTCGCCGCCGCGGATCACGCAGTCCACGTTGTCGCCGATCAAGTCCACCGGCCGGTCGCTCACGCCCAGGTCCAGCTGGATGTCGGGGTAGCGGTCGAAAAAGGTGGACAGGGCCGGGATGATCAGCAGGCTGGCCATGGACGAGCCCACGTCCACCCGTAAGCGGCCCTGCGGGTTGGTCTGGGCATTGCCCATGCTGGCTTCCAGCTCGTCCAGGTCGGCCAGCAGGCGGGCGGTGCGCTCGTAATAAGCGGCACCGTCGGCGGTCACCGTCACGCGGCGGGTGGTGCGGTTCAGCAATTTGACGCGCAGGCGTGCTTCCAGGTGCTGGATTTGCTTGGTGACGGTGGCTTTGGGCAGCGCCAGTGAATCGGCGGCCTTGGTAAACGTGCCTGCTTCCACCACCCTTGCAAACACGCGCATGGTCAGTATCTGATCCATAGTTCCTCACTTCGTTCGGTTGGCATACCCCCAGGCTGCAGCGCTTCGCGCCTTGCACCCGCCCTCTTGCAGGGGGCCGCACCAGTGGCCCGGCGGAGCCGGTTCCACGGTGCTTTGCGATCTGCAGGCGCATGGTTTGCGCCCCGGCTTTCTTCCAGTCTGGCGCGGTGCCGGATCTTCGCACGCAAAAGAAGAGCCATTGTTGGTGATTTGGAAACAGAGAACTCGCAATACCCCCTCTTTATCCATGGTGGGCAAGGTACTACATTCCATTACATTCCCGCACCTTCTACAGGTTCCCCCTATGTCGCCCCGTTCTGCTGCCACCTCTGCCATCGAAGAAACCAACACCTGCATTGCGCTGCCCCAGCGCGCGGCGGTGGACGTGCGCATGTACGGCAAGCGTGTGCCGGGCGGCGCGGCACCGCTGGTGGTGCATTTCCACGGCGGCGCCTTTGTGGCAGGCGGGCTGGACAACGGCTCCACCGTGGCCCGGCTGCTGGCCGGTGCGGGCGCGGTGGTGGTGTCGCTGGCCTATCCGCTGGCACCGGCGCACCCGTTCCCCGAAGGCGTAGAGGCCGGGTACGACGTGCTGGCCTGGGTGCACAAGCACCGGGTGCGGCTGGCCGGGCAGGGCGCACGGGTGTTTTTGGCGGGTGAAGAGGCTGGGGGCAACCTGGCCGCCGCCGTGGCCGTGATGTCGCGCGACCGGGCCCACCCGCCGCTGGCCGGGCAGATTTTGCTATCGCCCATGCTTGACCCCTGTGTGGGCACGGCCTCGTTGCGCGCCGCCGCCGCCGAGCGCCTGGCCACCGGCTGCACCGATGCCAATGCCTGCAAATTTGCTGACGGCTGGCACCAGTACCTGCGCTGCCCGATGGACGCCGAGCACCCGTACGCCGTGCCCGGCATCTCGCGCCGTCTGGTGGGCCTGGCACCGACTCTGGTGCTCAGCGGGGCCGACGATCCGCTGCGCGACGAGGCCCGCGCCTACGCCGAGCGCCTGCGCAGCGCCGGTGTGGCCGTGACCTACCACGTGTTGCCCACCGCCCAGGGTTGGCCGGATGCGCTGCTGCTCCCGGCCAACAGCGAATGCGCCTGCGCCAGCGCCGTGCAACAGCAGTTCCGCGCATTTTTTGATGCCACCCGCCCGGTGCTGAAGCCCGCTGCGGACGGCGCGGGCAGTTGTTGATCCACAGCCAATAGTTCTTTTTAACCCTTCCTGATTCACCGCTTTTCCGGCTGCTATAGCAACCGGCTGGGCCGCTGCATTGCCTTTTTATTTTTTTGCTTTCTGAAAGACCACCATGACCCGTATCCCTTCCTTTGCCTACCGCAGCGCCATTTGGACCGCTGCCGCTTCGCTAGCCGCCGTGGCGGCCGCCGCCACTATCGTGTTTGGCCTGCAAAGCCCGGCCGAGGCGGGCCCTGGCCCGGTGGCACCGCAGGCCACGCCCGTGTCGGT
The DNA here is from genome assembly GCF_056521385.1 of Rhodoferax sp. RT5P35. Classification (NCBI taxonomy): domain Bacteria; kingdom Pseudomonadati; phylum Pseudomonadota; class Betaproteobacteria; order Burkholderiales; family Comamonadaceae; genus Rhodoferax; species Rhodoferax sp. RT5P35. Next base: position 200,348 of record NZ_JBWMAX010000001.1, read on the forward strand.
GGCCACGGTGGCCGAGAGCCAGGTCAACGCCTGGGACGAGTTCTCGGGCCGCCTGGAAGCCGTGCAGCGCGTAGACATCCGCTCCCGCGTGGCCGGTGCCGTGCAGGCTGTGCACTTCCGCGAGGGGGCGCTGGTCAAGCAGGGCGACCTGCTCATCAGCATCGACCCCGCGCCCTACGCCGCCGAGGTGGACCGCAGCGAAGCCCAGGTGGCAGCGGCCCAGGCCCGCGTCTCCCATTCCACCAGCGAGCACGAGCGCTCGCGCCGCCTGTGGGACGAGCACGCCATTGCCCAGCGCGAGCTGGACGAAAGCCTGAACACCCTGCGCGAAGCCGAGGCCAATCTGCGCGCCGCCCAGGCCGCCCTGCAAACCACCCGCCTGAGCCTGGGCTACACCCAGGTGCGGGCCCCGGTGGCGGGCCGCGTCGGCAAGCTGGAAGTGACGGTGGGCAACCTGGTGGCCGCGGGCCCCGGCGCGCAGGTGCTGACCACACTGGTCTCCATCAGCCCCATCTACGCCAGCTTTGATGCCGACGAGCAGGTCATCGCCCGCGCCTTGAAAGGTCTGCACGGCAAGGACAGCGTCAAGGGCCTGGACGGCATTCCGGTGCAAATGGGCACCGCCGCCAGCAACGACACGCCGTTCAAGGGCCATCTGCAGCTGGTGGACAACCAGGTAGATGCCAAGAGCGGCACGGTGCGCGCCCGCGCCGTGTTCGACAACGCCGACGGCAGCCTGATGCCCGGCCAGTTTGCCCGCCTGCGCATGGGCCAGACCCAGGCGCAAACGGCCCTGCTGGTCAACGAGCGCGCGGTGGGCACCGACCAGGACAAGAAGTTTGTGTTGGTGGTCGGCAAAGACAACACCGTGGCCTACCGCGAGGTGACTTTGGGCGCGTCGGTCAACGGCCTGCGGGTGGTCAGCAAAGGCCTGGTGGCCGGGGAGACGCTCGTGGTCAACGGCCTGCAGCGCGTGCGCCCCGGTGCCCTGGTGGCCCCCGAGTTGGTGCCGATGGATGGCAAACCTGAAGCCCAGGCCAAGCGCGAAGGCGCGGCGCAGTCCTGATCCGGACTTTGTGAGAACAACCAAATGAATCTATCCAAATTTTTTATCGACCGGCCGATCTTTGCCGGTGTGCTGTCGCTGCTGATGCTGATCGCCGGGCTGATCGCGCTGCGCAGCCTGCCGATTTCGGAATACCCCGAGGTCGCGCCACCGTCCGTGGTGGTGCGCGCCCAGTACCCGGGCGCCAACCCCAAGGTGATCGCCGAAACCGTGGCCACGCCGCTGGAGGAAAGCATCAACGGCGTGGAAGGCATGCTCTACATGGGCAGCCAGGCTACGACCGATGGCGTGATGACGCTGACCGTCACCTTCAAGCTCGGCACCGACCCCGACAAGGCCCAGCAACTGGTGCAAAACCGTGTCTCGCAAGCCGAGCCACGCTTGCCGGAAGAAGTGCGCCGGCTCGGCGTGACGACCGTCAAGAGTGCACCGGATCTGACCATGGTGGTGCACCTGACGTCGCCGAACAAGCGCTACGACATGAACTACCTGCGCAACTACGCGGTGCTGAACGTGAAGGACCGGCTGGCGCGCATCCAGGGCGTCGGCCAGGTGCAGATTTTTGGCGGTGGCGACTATTCGATGCGCGTCTGGCTGGACCCGCAAAAGGTGGCGCAGCGCGGCCTGTCGGCCAGCGACGTGGTGACCGCCATCCGCGGGCAAAACGTGCAGGCGGCGGCGGGTGTGGTGGGCGCATCGCCCGGTCTGGCCGGTGTGGACATGCAGCTGTCCATCAACGCCCAGGGGCGTTTGCAGAGCGAGGAAGAGTTTGGCGACATCATTGTCAAGACCGGTAGCGACGGGGCCATTACACGCTTGCGCGACATTGGCCGCCTGGAAATGGGCGCGGCCGACTATTCGCTGCGCTCGCTGCTGAACAACGACCCCGCCGTGGGCATGGGTGTGTTCCAGGCCCCGGGCTCGAATGCGCTGGACATCTCGGCCAATGTGCGCAAGACCATGGACGAGCTGCAAAAGAACATGCCCGAGGGCGTGGAGTTCCGCATCGCCTACGACCCCACGCAGTTTGTGCGCGCCTCCATCGAGTCGGTGGTGCACACCCTGCTGGAAGCCGTGCTGCTGGTGGTGTTGGTGGTGATTTTGTTTCTGCAGACCTGGCGCGCCTCCATCATTCCGCTGCTGGCCGTGCCGGTGTCGGTGGTAGGCACGTTTGCGGTGCTGCACATCCTGGGCTTCTCGATCAACGCCCTGAGCCTGTTTGGCCTGGTGCTGGCCATCGGCATCGTGGTGGACGACGCCATCGTGGTGGTGGAAAACGTGGAGCGCAACATCGAAGCGGGCCTGACCCCGCGCGAAGCCACCGACCGCGCCATGCGCGAGGTGTCCGGCCCCATCATCGCCATTGCCCTGGTGCTGGTGGCGGTGTTTGTGCCGCTGGCCTTCATCAGCGGGCTGACCGGGCAGTTCTACAAGCAGTTTGCGGTGACGATTGCCATCTCTACCGTGATCTCGGCCATCAACTCGCTGACCCTGTCGCCCGCGTTGGCCGCCTTGCTGCTGCGCGGCCACGATGCCCCCAAGGACGCGTTGACCCGTGGCATGGACAAGGCCTTTGGCTGGTTGTTTCGCGGTTTCAACCGCTTTTTCCAGCGCGGCTCCGAGGCCTACAGCGGCGGCGTGAAGGCCGTGATTGGCCGCAAGACGCTGATGTTGGTGGTCTACCTGGTGCTGGTGGGCGTGACCTTTGGCCTGTTCAAGGCCGTGCCCAGCGGCTTTGTGCCTGCCCAGGACAAGCAGTACCTGATCGGCTTTGCCCAGTTGCCCGACGGTGCCACGCTGGACCGCACCGAAGACGTGGTGCACCGCATGGGCGAGCTGGTCAAGCAGAACCCGAACGTGGAGGACGCCATTGCCTTTCCCGGCCTGTCGATCAACGGCTTTACCAACAGCTCCAACTCGGGCGTGGTGTTTGTCACCCTTAAGCCGTTTGACCAGCGCAAGCGTGCCGACCAGAGCGGCGGTGCCATCGCAGGCCAGCTGAACCAGGCCTTTGGCAGCATCCAGGATGCCTTCATCGTGATGTTCCCGCCGCCGCCCGTGGCCGGTTTGGGCACCACCGGCGGCTTCAAGCTGCAACTGGAAGACCGTGGCTCGCTGGGCTACGACGAAATGGACAAGGCCGTGAAAGCCTTTATGGCCAAGGCCTACCAAACGCCCGAGCTGGCCGGTATGTTCACCAGCTGGCAGGTCAACGTGCCGCAGCTGTACGCCGACATCGACCGCACCAAGGCGCGCCAATTGGGCGTGCCGGTGACCGACATTTTCGACACCATGCAGATCTACCTGGGCAGCCTGTACGCCAACGACTTCAACAAATTTGGCCGTACCTACAGCGTGCGGGTGCAGGCCGATGCGCCGTACCGCGCCCGGGCCGAAGACGTGGGCCTGCTGAAGGTGCGCTCCACCACCGGCGAGATGGTGCCGCTGTCGGCGCTGATGAAGGTCAACGCCAGCTTTGGCCCCGAGCGCGCCATGCGCTACAACGGCTACCTGGCGGCGGACGTGAACGGTGGCCCGGCCCCGGGCTATTCCAGTGGTCAGGCGCAGGATGCCATCAACCGCATCGCGGCCGAGACCTTGCCCAAGGGCATGGCCTTTGAATGGACCGAACTGACCTACCAGGAGATTTTGGCGGGCAACTCGGCCATGCTGGTGTTCCCGCTGGCCATTTTGCTGGTGTTCCTGGTGCTGGCCGCGCAGTACGAAAGCCTGACGCTGCCGGTGGCCATCATCCTGATCGTGCCCATGGGTCTGCTGGCCGCGATGACCGGCGTGTGGCTGCACGGCGGCGACAACAACGTTTTCACCCAGATCGGCCTGATTGTGCTGGTGGGCCTGAGCGCCAAGAACGCCATCCTGATCGTCGAATTTGCCCGAGAGCTGGAGATGGCGGGCCGCACCCCGGTGCAGGCCGCTATCGAAGCCAGCCGCCTGCGCCTGCGGCCGATTTTGATGACCTCGCTGGCCTTCATCATGGGTGTGCTGCCCCTGGTGCTGTCCACCGGCGCGGGGGCCGAAATGCGTTCCGCCATGGGCGTGGCGGTGTTCGCCGGAATGATTGGCGTGACCGCGTTTGGCCTGTTTCTGACCCCTGTGTTCTACGTGGTGATGCGCCGCGTGGCGGGCAACAGGCCACTGAAGCTGCACGGCGCGGTGCCGGATGCGGTGGAAGCGCCCATCGTCCCCGTACACGCTCCGCACGGCGGTGCTTCGGCCCGCCCGGTGCTGGCCGCCCCCGTGCTGCCGCTGGACTGACCTAGACAAGAACCGAGAACCACCATGAAGCTCCTATCCCATTCCCTGGCCCCGCTGCTGGCCGCCCTGGTGCTGGCCGGTTGCGCCACCGCCCCGGCCATCGACACGGCCACCCTGGTCGCCACCCCGGTGGCCTTCAAGGAAAACGCCCAGTGGACCCAGGCTACCCCGGCCGAAGCCCGCGACCGCGGCACCTGGTGGCGCGCCTTTGCCGACCCCGCGCTGGACGCGCTGGTAGACCGTGCCACCCAGCACAACACCAGCATCGCCGAGGCAGCGGCCCGCCTGGCCCAGGCCCGTGCCCTGTTGCGCAGCAGCGAATCCGACCGCGGGCTGCAAGCAGGCATCGGTGCCGGTGCCGCCCGCCAGGCGGGCGCAGGCACCGCCAATGGCAGCACGCCCAGCACCTTGCTGAATGCCAACCTGAACCTGTCGTACGAACTGGATCTGTTTGGCAAGCTGGCCCGCGCCACCGATGCCGCCGGGCTGGACGCGCAAGCCCGCGCCGCCCTGCTGCAAAGCACGCGTTTGCTGGTGTAGGCCGACGTGGCGCAAACCTACCTGGCCCTGCGTGCGCTGGATGCCGAGCGGGCCCTGGTTCGCGCCACCCTGGAGGCCTACCGCGGCACCGTGGCGCTGACCCAAAGCCGCTTCCGCGCCGGGGACGTGGCCGAGCTGGATGTCGTGCGGGTGCAGACCGAAGTGGCCGCCACCGAATCCGAAGCCCTGGCCCTGGACCGCCGCCGTGCCACGCTGGAGCACGCGCTGGCCGTGCTGGTGGGCGACACCGCATCCAGCTTCAGCCTCGCTGCACTGGATACGGCTGACTGGAACACCGCGTTGCCGGTGATTCCGTCCGGTGTGCCCGCCACCGTGCTCACTCGCCGCCCCGATGTGGCCGCTGCCCAAAGCAGCCTGCTGGCCGCCCAGGCGCGCGTCGGCGTGGCCCAAACTGCCTGGTTCCCCAGCGTGTCGCTCACCGCCGCCGGGGGCTTTGCCTCGCCAGACCTGGGTGACGTGTTCAAGTGGTCGGCCCGCGCCTGGGGCATAGGCGCGCTGCTGTCCTTACCTTTGCTGGACGGTGGCCGCCGCGAAGCCGGTGTGCAGGCCGCCAGCGCCCAGCTCGACGGTGCCACCGCCCAGTACAGGGGTCAGGTGCTGGCGGCTTTTCAGGAGGTGGAAGACCAGCTGTCGGCACTGCGCCTGCTGGAGCAGCAAGCCCAGGCCCAGGACCGCGCCGTCGCCTCCGCCAGCCGCGCCACCGTGCTGTCCGATGCCCGCTACCGCAATGGCCGCGTCAGCCAGCTCGACCTGCTGGATGCCCGCCGCAGCGAACTCAACAACCGCCGCCAGGCCCTGAACGTGCGCTCGGCGCAGTACCAGGCCACGGTGATGCTGGTGCGGGCGCTGGGGGGTGGGTGGGATGGCGTGAATTTATAGGAAAAATGGGCTCTAGCGCAGGTTATGCCTGCGCTAGTAGCTATTTAATTTATAGCAACTGTGGCCGGTCGCGTTCTGCAACACCGTGGGCCGATAAAGTGCTTGAAAACAAGCGGGCTGCCACCACCCTGGTAACTTGCGGACTTTGGCGGCCTTGTGTGGCAAGGTTTATCGCCCAGGTTTATCGCAAAATCCACACCGCGTACAGACGCAAGAAAGGCAACACCATGGGCAAGGAAACCGCAGTTTTGGCCGGAGGCTGTTTCTGGGGCATGCAGGATTTGATCCGCAAGCTGCCCGGAGTCGTCTCCACCCGCGTGGGCTATGTGGGCGGCAGCAACGAGCACCCCAATTACCGCAACCACCCCGGCCATGCCGAGGGCGTGGCCATCGAGTTCGACAACACCGTCACCAGCTACCGCGCGATTCTGGAATTTTTCTTCCAGATCCACGACCCCAGTACCGTGAACCGGCAGGGCAACGACGTGGGCAGCAGCTACCGGTCGGCCATTTTTACCACCAGCGACAGCCAAAAGGCCGTGGCCCACGACACCATCCAGGACGTGGAAGCCTCTGGCCTGTGGCCGGGCAAGGTGGTGACCGAAGTCGTGCCCGCGCCCACCTTCTGGGATGCCGAGCCCGAGCACCAGGACTACCTGGTGCACCGCCCCAACGGTTATACCTGCCACTTTGTCCGCCCAGGCTGGAAGCTGCCCCAGCGTGCAGCCACGTGATGCGGGGCTGCAGCTTCAAGCCCTGACGGGGCCCCGGCTGCAGCTGCGCCCTTTGCAAGCCAGCGATGCCGCCGCCCTGGTTGCCGCAGCCAGCGACGGCGAACTGTGGAATCTGCCGTTCACGGTGGTCCCCTCGGCCGATACGGTGGGGGATTACATCCGCCTGGCGCTGGAGGGCGCAGCGGCGGGTACGGTGATGCCGTTTGTGACGGTGCTGCGGGAGTCGAACCAAGTGATCGGCTCGACCCGTTTTTGGAAGATGGACCGCAAGAACCGCAAGCTGGAGATCGGCAGCACCTGGTTGGCGGCCCGCTGGCAAAAAACTTTTGCCAACACCGAGGCCAAGGCCTTGATGCTGCGCTACGCGTTTGAAGACCTGGCCTGCGTGCGCGTGCAGTTCACCACCGACGAGATAAACCTAAAGTCGCGTGCGGCCATTCTGCGGCTAGGTGCGCAAGAGGAGGGCACGGTGCGCAACGAACGCATCATGCCCAATGGCCGCAAGCGCAATTCGGTGCGTTTCAGCATCATTGACACCGAGTGGCCCGGTGTGCAGCAGCGGCTGGCCTTGCGGCTGGAGGCCAGCGGTCGCTGACTGCGCCGTTGACTCTACTGACCTAGGCCGGCGTTTTGTCGGTCCCGGCGGGCCACACCATGACGGCTTTGGTGTGCTGGCCGGGCTGTACCACCACATGCGCGTGCAGGGTTTTGCCACCCAGGGTCGCGTCCACGTTGTAAGACCCGGGGGGCAGCCTGACCAGCAGGAACGGGCCCTGGGCCTGGGTGTCCAGCGCGGTGTGGCCTTGCGCATCTTTCACTTGGACGCTGACGTCTGCCGCGTATTCGGCACCGGGTGGGGTTTTGATGGCGAACTCCAGGGTCAGTGGCCACTGTTTGTTGGCATCCTGGATGGCGCTGGATTCTGCTGCACCAATGCCGCCGCTCAGGTATTGCACTGGCCCACTGTGCTGGATGGGGGGCAGGGCGCTATCGGCGTGCGCTTGGAGCACGCCCAGGGCCAATGCGACCAAGGCGGCGGCTACGGCGGTGCGCCGGATGCGCTGCACTGCGGGGGGAATGCGGGGGTTCATGGGGGCTCTCCAATCCAAAATGAAAAGGTGCGGCAAGTGCCGCACGCCGCACCGGGGCATTGTTGTGGCACGCTTTGATTCTTCGCCCGCAAACTTAGGCCCCGCTTAAGTGGGAGTTTCAGCTGCAGTGGACACGCCTGTGCAATCACACGCGAGCCAGCTATTGAGATGCGTGAAAGGATGCTGGGCGTGTCAGTGCAGTTGTTCCGCGAGCGGGGTGTTGACGGCAGGGGTCTGGTCGACACCATGAAAACCGCCGGACGGACCCACGGTGGTTCTTAACTGCTCTATAAAAAATAGCAGCTAGTGCATATTAGATATGCGCTAGAAGCACTTTTCTTGTATATTTTTAGCAGCGCGTATGGCTTGTCCCCCTGCCCGCTAACATGCCTGACCTGGGCGGCACGGCATGTGCTTTATGCTGCACGCTGCGTTTTGGGAGTTCCCTAAAGTAGACTCTTCCAAAGTGGAGGTCGTGCAAGCGACTCCGTTTAGCCGCCCTGCGCGGCGCACACCATTGTTTAACGTTCAAGAGGTCCACCATGGCTGCCGGTACATCAAAAATCATCTACACGCTCACGGACGAAGCGCCCATGCTGGCGACCCATTCCTTGCTGCCCATCATCAAGACCTTCACCAGCCAGGCCGGGATTGATGTGGCCAGTGCCGACATTTCGGTCGCGGCCCGCGTGCTGTCCGAGTTTCCCGAGTTTTTGACCGACGCGCAGAAAGTGCCCGCCACCTTGGCCGAGCTGGGCCGCCTGACCCTGCTGCCCGACACCAACATCATCAAGCTGCCCAATATCAGCGCCTCGGTGGGGCAATTGCAGGCCTGCATCAAGGAATTGCAAGGCAAGGGCTACGCACTGCCCGACTTCCCCGAAGATCCGAAGACCGACGCAGACAAAGCCATCCGCAGCCGCTATTCCAAGTGCACCGGCAGCGCGGTGAACCCGGTGCTGCGCGAAGGCAACTCCGACCGCCGCGCACCCAAGGCTGTCAAGGAATACGCCCGCAAGAACCCCCATTCCATGGCCCCCTGGAGCCAGGCTTCGCGCAGCCACGTCTCGCACATGCACAGCGGTGATTTCTACCACGGCGAAAAGTCCCTCACCCTGGACAAGGCCCGCGACGTGAAGATGGAGCTGACCACCCAAAGCGGCAAAACCGTGGTGCTCAAGCCCAAGGTCTCCTTGAAAGACGGCGAGATCATCGACAGCATGTTCATGAGCAAGCAGGCGCTGGTCGAGTTCTACGAAAAGGAAATCGACGATGCCTACGCCACCGGCGTGATGTTCTCGCTGCACGTCAAGGCCACCATGATGAAGGTCTCGCACCCCATCGTCTTTGGCCATTGCGTAAAGATTTTCTACAAGGACGCTTTTGCCAAGCACGGCAAGCTGTTTGAAGAGCTGGGTGTGAATGTGAACAACGGCATGGCCAACCTGTTTGATAAGGTGGCCACGCTGCCCACCGCCAAGCGCGAAGAGGTGCTGAAAGACCTGCATGCCTGCCACGCCCACCGCCCCGAGCTGGCCATGGTGGATTCGGCCAAGGGCATCACCAACTTCCATTCGCCCAACGACATCATCGTGGACGCCTCCATGCCCGCCATGATCCGCAACGGCGGCAAGATGTGGGGTGCCGACGGCCGCCTGAAAGACGTGAAGGCCGTGATGCCTGAATCCACCTTCGCCCGTATCTACCAGGAGATCATCAACTTCTGCAAATGGCACGGTGCGTTTGACCCCAAGACCATGGGCACGGTGCCCAATGTCGGCCTGATGGCCCAGCAGGCCGAAGAATACGGCTCCCACGACAAGACGTTTGAAATCAGCGAAGACGGCGTGGCCAACATTGTCGACCTGGCCACCGGCGAAGTGCTGCTGACGCAAAACGTCGAAGAAGGTGACATCTGGCGCATGTGCCAGGTCAAGGATGCCGCCATCCGCGACTGGGTCAAGCTGGCCGTCACGCGCGCCCGCAACTCCGGCATGCCCGCAGTGTTCTGGCTCGACCCGTACCGCCCGCACGAAAACGAAGTTATCAAAAAGGTCCAGATTTACCTGAAAGAGCACGACACCAGCGGCCTGCACATTGAGATCATGTCGCAGGTGCGCGCCATGCGCTTCACGCTGGAACGCGTGGCCCGCGGCCTGGACACCATCTCGGTCACCGGCAACATCCTGCGCGACTACCTGACCGACTTGTTCCCCATCATGGAACTCGGCACCAGCGCCAAGATGTTGTCCATCGTGCCGCTGATGGCCGGTGGCGGCATGTACGAAACCGGTGCCGGCGGCTCCGCACCCAAGCACGTGCAGCAACTGGTCGAAGAAAACCACCTGCGCTGGGACTCATTGGGCGAGTTCCTGGCCCTGGCCGTATCGCTGGAAGACCTTGGCATCAAAACCGGCAACGCCAAAGCCAAGCTGCTGGCCAAAACCCTGGATGCCGCCACCGGCCAACTGCTGGACACCAACAAAGGCCCGTCCAGCCGCACCGGCGAGCTTGACAACCGCGGCAGCCACTTCTACCTGGCCCTGTACTGGGCCCAGGCCCTGGCCGCCCAGACCGAAGACACCGCGCTGCAAGCCCACTTCGCCCCCCTGGCCAAAGCCCTGGCCGCAGGCGAAGCGCAAATCGTCGCCGAACTCAAAGCCGTCCAAGGCCAGCCTGCCGACATTGGCGGCTATTACCTGCCCGACCAGGCCAAGACCGAGGCCGTGATGCGCCCGAGCGCCACCTTGAACGCCGCGCTGCAGGCGGCCAGCGTTTAAGGCGGATAGGCTGGGCGCAGGTTGCTATGTAAAAAATAGCTGCTTGCGTAGGTGGAATATGCACAAGAAGCATATTTCATGCTGAATTTAAAAATGGCTGCTTCCTGCACGGGAAGCAGCCATTTTTTTGGCCTGGGGGGTGCGGGGGTCTACAGCCTCCCGTACTGCGTGCCACCCGTTTTGTCGCCGCCTTCCAGTGGCATCAGGTCGGACAGGTATTCCTGCTCCCCCACGCGCACCAGCGGCGGTGCCTTGCCGCGCTGCAGGGCAGCCATAAAGGCGGCGCGCTCGTCGTCAGAAACCGGTTGGTAGCGTTGGCGTGACAGGGCTGTGGCGGGTTTTTGCCCGTCTGCCGCGGTAGCCACGGGCGCGCGCTGCGCAGTAGCCTCGAATGCGCCACTGCGCGCCGGGTCGCTGGCGCGGGCGCGGCGTTCAAACGGCTCCTCGGTCTCGCTCACCCGCCAGTAAATGCCATCCACCACCACCCCGTAGCGCTGGTAAGCCGCCGTGCGAATGCTGTGCTCCATGGCTGCAAAGCTCTTGGTGCGGGCCTGCGCGCCCGCCACAAACGACTTCGCTACGTCCACCATGGCAATAAACCGGTGGTGCCGCTCGTCCACCGGCATCACCTTGAAGCGGTACATGTTGGATACCACCTCCATCGACAAAAACGTCTCCCGGATCGACTGGTACAGGCATTCCCGGCGGTAAGCCTTGCGCTCTTCCAGGTCCATGCGCTGGCTGGGGGAGGCTGCGGGCGTGTTGCCGGGCGATGGCGCGGTACGGAAGAGTTTTTTGAGGAAGGCGAACATGGGGGTGGGTGGGGATGGAACTTGCTGTGTATTTTGCTCTGTCCAGGGCATGGGCCAGGCCATTCACATGGCGTGGTGGAGCGTATCGAAGTGGGTGCCTTACAAGGCCAGCACAAACCCATTTAACACCGCCCCCGGCGCGCTCACGCTCTGTAGTTGCCGCGCCCCTTACGCCCCCTCTGCCGGTACTAGCGCAGCTATATCCGTCAGCGCCACCAGCCGCGGGCCGAACATGTGCAGGAGGGAGTCGTCGAACCACATCAATTTCACCGCGCTGCGAGGGGCGGTAAGGCTTGCTGCCATTTGGCCTGCGCGCACCAGTGCTAGCTTGTCAGGCTTGGTGAAGCCATTTGGACTGGAAGCGCGCGGCTACGCCGTCTGCGGTGGCTTCTGCCAGTGTGACCAGGCGGCTGGGGGCTTGGGCCACGCCGTTGCGCACCACCAGGCGCTCGGCGGATTCGACCACATGGCGGACGGACCAGAAGTCCAGCCCGGTGGGCGCGGCGGACTGTGCAAGCCAGGCGATATGAAACATGGTGCTATTAAATATGTAGCTTCAGGCGTATGCTTAATATGCGCTAGAGGCCTATTTTGTATAAATTAAGCTGGGCTTCACAGCTGCCGTTCAAACCGCTGTTCGCGCACCTGCGCACCCCATTGGGTACCGGTTTGCTGGTGCACCAGCCCAAAGCCGTGCTTCTCGTACAAGTGCCGCGCCGCGCCCAGGCCTTCGAAGGTCCACAGGTAGACGCGCGTGTAGCCCTGGGCTTGGCAGAAAGCCATGGCGGTGGACAGCAACTGGCTGCCGATGCCACTGCCGCGCACGGCATCGGAGGTAATAAACCAGCGCAGGTGGGCGCCGTCCTGGGCGGCATGGGCACCGTCAATGGCAATCGAGCCGTGCACCACGCCGTCTTGCACGGCGAACCACAGGCCGTCGCGCTGGCTGTCCCAGCGTTCGCAAAAGTCGGCCAGTTCGCGGGCAACCTTGGCTTCAAATGGCAGGCCGAAACCGACAAGTGGGTGGTAATAACGGGCATGGAGCTCGGCGACGCGGCCAATCGCGCCTGGGAGGTAGCCGGTATGGATCGTGGGTGCCATCGTAGGTGGGGGGAGGGGGGTGGTGAAAGTGCCAGTCCATAGTCTAGACCGGATGTTTCGCCTGCTTTAGCCGTTGCCATCTGCTGTCCCACAGCCCAGGCAGTTCAAGGATGACGCACTGCGGATGGCCCGTTTTATGCTGGGTAGCAATCAGCCGCAACATCCAGACACAAAAATCGCATAATGCATAGCTGACAACACACTACGCAGGCAGCGAACCCCCACCAGCCTGCTCCATCCGGAAAAATGTGTCGATTCTGTGGCGTTCAGAGCAGGCATTCCAGGGACATTTTGATGAACTCTTTTTTAGACCTGTTTCACCTCTACCTTGTACCGGTTGCGATCGGTATTGCCATGGTGGGCCTGTACATGCTGCTGCGTGGCCTGGGCAAGCAAGACCACACGCTGGAGACGGCTTCCGAGTTCGCAGCCTTGCAGCCTACGGCCAAGATGGCGGCAGTGCCGGTTGCACCGACCGCACCGGTTGTGCTGGCACCGCTACCGGTATCCGTAACCCCGGGCCTGGCGCACAAAGACCTGCTGGTGGTCGATGACTCGGCTGTGGCCCGGGCCAAGCTGCGCAAGCTGCTAGAAGGCGCGGGCTACAGCGTCGCGCTGGCCAACGACGGCGCGGATGCGTTGGAGCTGCTGGCCACCGGCAGCTTTTCGGTGCTGATTACCGACCTGGAAATGCCCAACATGAACGGCTTTGAGCTGATTGCCGCCGTGCAGGGCAACATGGACACCGAAGACATGCCCATCGTCGCCATCACCGGCCATGACGAAATGCAGGCCCGCGTGCACGACTGCCAGGGCCTGTACGGCATCTTCAAGAAACCCTGGAACGACCGCGAGCTGCTCAAGCGCGTGGCCACCTTGGTACAGATGCGGCAAAAAACCGTGGTCTGACCGGACTCTTTCTTGCCCCCCAAAAGCCGCAGCGATGCGGCTTTTTTTGTGGGTGCGGCTCAATACACGTTCTAAGCGTCTACCGCATGCAGCGTGCCGCTCCACCCCTGCGCATCGCAAGATGCCAGCACCAGCACATTGTCTGCACTGGGAGCCGCCACGACCAAGCGCCCGCCCGGTGCCCAAAACCCGCTTTGGCCTGCGCAGACGTAACCACCGGTGCTGCCCGCGTGGTTGGCCAGCAGCACGCCCATGCCGAGTGTGCTGGCGTAATGCTGGAGCTGGCGGGCCTCGGCTGCATAGCCACCGACCGACACGACGGAGCTGGCGATGTACAGCGCTGCGCCATCGGCGGCGGCGCGCTCGGCATGGGGTGGGTGCATGGCATCGGCGCAGATGGCCAGGGCCAGCGGCGTGCCGTGCAAGGGAAAATGGTTGTGGCCGTCTGGTTCGCCGGGTGTGGCAAAGCTGTCTTCACCGGGGTGCAAGTGCTTTTTGCAGTACACCGAGCTGCGGCCGTCGGGGAAGAAGCTGATAGCGCCGATAAATGGCTTGCGTGCGCCAGGGGCGGCGATGGGTGCCCCAACCACGATGACCATTTGCGTGTGCCGGGCCAGGTCTTGCAGGGGCGCCAGCCGCGGGTCGCCAGGGTGTAATACGCAGCCCGGCAGCAGCGCGGGCTCGTAGCCGCTCAAAGACAGTTCCGGGAAGACCAGTACATCTGCCCCGGCGCGGTGCGCCACCGCAATGAACTGCCTGTGCACTTCCAGGTTGGCTGCGATGTCGCCGGGGACGGAGTGGGACTGGGCGGCGGCGATACAAAGGCGGGGAAGCTGGGGCATGGCGCGTGGGGGTTGCGAAATGGGTATCTAAAAAGCCTAGAGCTTGACGTAGCGCAACAGCATGTCCACCACGTTCTCGCGGCGCTGGGTCACGGCTTCGGGGGTGTCCAGGTCGCGCTTGAAGATCAGGGCGAAGGTGTGGCGGTTGGACACATTGAAAAAACTCAAAGCGCTGATGGACATGTGCAGGTCCACCGGGTCCAGCCCGGGGCGGAACACACCGCTGGCCACGCCGCGCTGGTAGACCTGGGTGACGGCGTCGATGGCGGTGGCGTTGCGCTGCTGGATGGTGGTGCTGCGGGCCAGGGTGGCACCGCGCTGGATGTTTTCATTCATCACCAGGCGGATGAAGTCGGGGTTGGCGCGCTCGTAGTCCACGGTAAAGCCGACCAGGGTACGCAGGGCCGCTATGGGCTCCAGGTCCTCCAGGTGCAGCGCGCTTTCGATCTGGCGGATGCGGCTGTAAGCATCTTCCAGCACCGCCAGGTACAAGCCTTCCTTGCTGCCAAAGTAGTAGTAAATCATGCGCTTGCTGGTGCGCGTGGCTTCGGCAACCCGATCGATGCGGGCCCCGGCAAAGCCTTTTTCAGAGAACTCGTGGGTTGCGACGCTGAGGATGTCGGCCCGGGTGCGTTCGGGGTCGTTGGTGCGGGATTCTGGCTTGGGGGCAGGCATGCCCAGGAGTGTAGTCAGGCCGCCAGTACGCGCTGCAATGCCGCGTTGAAGGCTTCGGCGCGTTCGTATTGCACCCAGTGGCCCGCCGCATCCACCAGTTGCAGTGACTGGAAGGTGGGCGCGGCCTGCAGCGCGGCGGCCAGCGCGTCCAGACGACCCAGGTACAGCGCGTCCTCACGGCCGTAAATGGCCCACACCGGGCAGCGCACCTGCTGCAGAGCCCGAGACAGCACATCGGTGTACGACAGGCGGCGGCCGGGAATGCGGTCGCGCAGCACATTGGCGATGTGCAAGGCCAGGGTGTCGGTATCCACACCGGCGGGGTCGAACAACATCAGCGCGGTGAGGTTGTGGTGGTGCCGGGCCTCTTGCGCGGCGGGATCTGTGAGGTGCCGCCAGGCTTGGAGGCGCACCGTGTTGCGCTCCACCATGCCCAGGGCGGGCGCGCCGACCAGCACCAGGCGGGCTACACGCGCGGGGTAGGCCTGGGCCAGAAAGCCGCCCACCATGCCGCCGAACGAAAAGCCCACCACATCCACCGCGGCGTCGCCCAGCAGTAGCTGCAGCCCTGCCTGCAATGGCGCGGGCAGGGCGTCGGCATCGCTGCCGTCGTTGGGCAGGTCGGAGTCACCAAAGCCGGGCAGGTCGGGCACCCACACCTGTCGCCCGGCATCGACCAGGCTTTGGATGTTGCGTATCCAGTGCGTCCAGCTTCCACTGCCGCCGTGCAGCAGGAGCACCGGCGGCTGGCTGCCGGGCTGTCCCCAAACGTGCCAGACGGTGTGGCCGTCGCCGCAGGGGGTGGTGTGCTGGGTGGCGCGGGCGTGCAGGCGGGCGATGTCGGTAGTGGGCATGGATGCTATGCAAATAAGAGCTCCTCATGCACTCTAAATCAGCACGAGCAGCCTATTTTATGCGTGCTTCGGCAGCACCACCCGGCGCCGTTCAGGGGGTGGCGTGGTCCCGGTCGGGCCGATGCCAGGGGTCAATGTGCGTCACCAGATTCAGCACCCGGTGCCGCTGCAGCACGCGCTGGCGCGCCGACACAGCAATCTCGTGCCCTGCCTCCACGCTCAGCGTGGCATCGACCTCGATGTGCGCGTCGGCCACCACCATGTCGCCCATTTTGCGGGTGTGCAGGTCGTGTACCCCCAGCACGCCGGGCGTGGCTTGCAGGGTCTGGCGGATGGCTTCCACCTCGGTCTCATCGACCGCCCGGTCCATCAGGTCGTGCAGGGCATCCCAGGCGAAGCCCCAGCCCATTCTGGACACCATGAAGCCCACGATCAGCGCGGCAATCGGGTCCAGCAGGGGGTAGCCCGCCAGGTTACCGGTGATGCCAATACCCACCACCAGGGACGATGCCGCGTCCGAGCGGGCATGCCAGGCATTGGCCACCAACATGCTGGATTTGACCCGCTTGGCCACGGCCATCATGTAGCGAAACAGCAGCTCCTTGGCCACCAGTGCGCCACCGGCCACCCACAGGGCCAGCACATGCACCTGGGCGATGGCTTCGGGGGCTTCCAGCTTGCTGGCGGCCGACCACAGCATGCCCACGCCCACGGCCAGCAGCAACAGGCCCAGCACCAGCGAAGCGGCGGTTTCATAGCGCTGGTGGCCGTAGGGGTGGTCTATGTCGGCGTCTTTTTTGCTGTGGTGGCTGGCCAGCAACACCACGAAGTCAGCTACCAGGTCGGACAGGGAGTGCACGCCGTCGGCGATCAGGCCCTGGGATTTGGAGAAGATGCCCGCTGCGATCTGCAATACGGTCAGCCCCAGGTTGACGGCTACGCTGACCCAGGTGCTGCGCGATGCGGCGTCGGCCCGCTGGGCCGGGGTGTGTTCGGTATCTTCGCTGTCGTCGTTCAAATCGTTCAGGTTGTACATAGGGAAAGGAAGTGGTTGGGAAGTAGGCTGGATCACCAGCGCTCTTTAGTGCCGGTCAGCATGGCCTTGACCAGCCGGGTACGTTCCAGGCGGCCCATCACAAGGGCCGCGACGGCGTGCAGGGTGGCCATGCCGATCAACACGTTGCCTATGGTGCGGTGCAGGTCTTGCAGCCATTCTTCGCCCCAGAAGGCATCCAGCGACTGCATCCAGCCGGTGGTGCCCAGTGCCAGCACCACGGCGATCAGGGCCAACACCATGGTGCCGCCTAACGGGTTATGGCCGGGGTGCGGGTTGTGTGTGCCACTGCGCAGGTGTGCCAGGTGGCTGCGCAGGCGGGCCGGAGTCGGGAAGAAGTCGGCAAAGCGCGCGTAGCGCGTGCCTACAAAGCCCCAGATGATGCGTGCCAACACCAGCGCCAAGGCCAGGGTGCCTGCTATCTGGTGCAATGTCTGGCCGCCTTCGAGCACAAAGTAGTTGAGCATTACGCAGATCACCAGCAACCAGTGGAAGACGCGCACAAAGCGGTCCCACACGGCCACGGGGCCCGGGGCTGGTCGGTCGGCCAAGGGCTTATTTGGCAACGGCACCGGTGGCGGGGTCAAAGGAAATTTCGACGCGTTTGCCCGCCTTGTCGTGGCCGTAGATTTCGTAGCAGCCGTTGGTGACCTTCAGCGTCTTGACCTTGTAGCCCTGGGCTTCGATGCTTTGCTTGAAGTCCGACTGCTTCATCCAACTATCTTTGGGCGCCGTGCAGGTGGGTTCGGCCAGGACGGCGGTGGAAATGGCCAGGATGGCGGGCAAGAAGAAAAAGGCTTTCATGGGCAGGGCTTTCGGTCAATGGAACTCCAGAAAATACTGGTGCACGCATTATTGAAAGGCCAGATTAAGCTTCTATTAAGTCAAACCGTGGACCTTTACGTGCTACATAAAAAAGAGTCGCTTGTGCCCATGGAACATGGGCTAAAGGCTTCTTTTGTTTAAAAATATCCTTTCCTTTGTTGCTGTGGCAACAAGGGTAAATACCCATCCCATGCCCTGGTGGGCTCCATACACTAGGCCTACGATAAGTATGCTGAACGTCAATTTTCCCCCATGCCCATAAAAAGGACACCCACCATGTTCCCCAAAAACGCCTGGTACGTCGCCTGCACCCCCGACGAAATCACCGACAAGCCTCTGGGCCGCAAGATCTGCGGCGAATCCCTGGTGCTGTACCGCGGACCCGAAGGCCAGGCCACCGCGCTGGAAGACTTCTGCCCGCACCGGGGCGCGCCCCTGTCGCTGGGCAAGGTGGAAAACGGCAAACTCAGCTGCGGCTACCACGGGCTGGAGATGGGCTGCGACGGCAAGACCGTGGCCATGTCCGGCCAGCGCGTGCGTGGCTTCCCGGCCATCCGCGCCTACCCGGCCATCGAGCGCTACGGCTTCATTTGGGTTTGGCCCGGCGACGCGGCCCTGGCCGATGCATCCAAACTGCACCACCTGGAGTGGGCCGAGAACCCTGCCTGGGCCTACGGCGGCGGCTTGTTTCACATCCGCTGCGACTACCGCCTGATGGTCGACAACCTGATGGACCTGTCGCACGAAACCTATGTGCATGCCAGCAGCATCGGCCAAAAAGAGATTGACGAAACACCCACCAGAACTGTGGTGAATGGCGACGAGGTGGTCACCAGCCGCCACATGGAAAACATCGGCGCGCCGCCGTTCTGGCGCATGGCGCTGCGCGGCAACGGCCTGTCCGACGACGTGCCGGTGGACCGCTGGCAAATCTGCCGCTTCACCCCACCCAGCCACGTGATGATCGAGGTCGGCGTGGCCCACGCGGGCAAGGGCGGCTATGACGCAGCGGCCGAGCACAAGGCATCGTCCATCGTGGTGGACTTCATCACGCCCGAGACCGAAACCTCGATCTGGTACTTCTGGGGCATGGCGCGCAACTTCAAACCCGAAGATGCCGAGCTCACCGCCACCATCCGCGCCGGCCAGCACACCATCTTCAGCGAAGACTTGCAGATGCTGGAACTGCAACAGCGCAATCTGCTGGCCCACCCCGAGCGCAAGCTGCTGATGCTGAACATCGACTCCGGCGGCGTGCAGTCGCGCAAGGTGATCGACCGTTTGCTAGCCGCTGAAGCACCGCAGCAGGTGGCCGCATGAACACGTTACGCGTGCGGGTGGCCCGCAAAACCGTTGAGGCGCTGGACATTTGCAGCTTCGAACTGGTAGCCGTGGACGGCGCGCCGCTGCCCACGTTCAGCGCCGGGTCGCATATCGACGTGCACCTGCCCGGCGGCCTGACGCGGCCGTATTCCCTGTGTAATGACCCTACGGACTCCACCGAGACGCAGCGTTACCGCATCGGCGTGCTGCGCGACCCGGCCTCGCGCGGCGGCTCCCAGGCCATGCACACGGCGGTCCATGAGGGCGATGTGCTGGAGATCAGCGCGCCCAAGAACCACTTTGCCCTGGCTCCAGACGCTACCCGCAGCCTGCTGCTGGCGGGCGGTATCGGCATCACGCCCATCCTGGCCATGGCGCAAACCCTGGCCCAACAGGGCGCACCGCTGGAGATGCACTACTGCACCCGGGCCGAGGAGCGCATGGCTTTTCGCAGCGAGATCGCGGCTTCCGCATTTGCCCGCGACGTGCACCTGCATTTCGACGATGGCTCCAGCATGCAAAAGTTGTCTTTGCCCGACCTGCTGGCCGAGCCGCAGCCGGGTGTGCACCTGTATGTGTGCGGCCCCACCGGCTTCATGGACGCGGTGCTGGCCACGGCCCGCACCAGCGGCTGGCCCGAGGCGCAGTTGCACTATGAATTCTTCTCGGCCAACGTGGCACCTTCGGCCAATGACGCAAGCTTCGAGGTCAAGCTGGCCCGCTCGGGCCGGGTGGTGCGCATCGCCGCCAACCAGACCGTCGCCCAGGCCCTGGTCCTGGCCGGGGTGGACATTGCACTGTCGTGCGAGCAAGGCGTGTGCGGCACCTGTCTGACCAAGGTGCTGGAAGGCGAGCCCGACCACAAGGACTTTTACCTGACCCCGGAAGAGCAGGCTGCCAATGACCAGTTCACACCGTGCTGCTCTCGGTCAAAATCGGCGCTTTTAGTGTTGGATCTTTGACGCATGCCTCTGTCCACCCTGATCGCCCTGCAAGACCAACCCGGCCACCTGATCCGCCGTGCCCACCAGATTGCGGTGGCCAGCTTCCACGACCACCTGGGCCGCGAGGTAACCCCCGTGCAATATGCGCTGATGCGCACGCTGCAAGACCAGCCCGGCATTGACCAGAGCACCCTGGCGCTGGCGGTGGCGCTGGACACCTCCACCACCGCCGATATTGCCGTGCGGCTGGAGGCCAAGGGCTGGATCACCCGCGCGGTGCTGGCCCGCGGCCAGCGCAGCCTGTCATTGACCCCCGAGGGCGTGGCCCTGCTGGCATCGCTGGTAGACGGTATGGCGCAGATGCAATCCACGCTGTTGGGCGGGTTGGACGTGCCGGAGCAGGCCGAGCTGCTGCGCCTGCTGCGCAAGTTTGCCGAGCCCGATGCGCACAAACGCCTGGGGCGCTGAAGGCGGAGGGCCGCCGGTTTGACCGGTCCAATAACCCCACTTGCAGCGTGCCATCCAAATACTTGAATCCAAAGTCCCGCACTGCTCCGTATTGGTCTCAGCCGCAACATTCGGCTTGTTATCAACCTACTAGGAGCTTTCCATGGTCTCGATTCAAACCACCCGTAAATTGGCATCTTTTAGCTTGGCCGCCGTGATGGCAGCCGCATCTTTCACCGCAATGGCCGCTGACGTCATGGTCGGCGGTGCGCCGATGCTGGCCTCGAAGGACATCATCGACAACGCCGTCAATTCCAAAGACCACACCACCCTGGTCGCCGCCGTCAAGGCCGCAGGCCTGGTCGAAACCCTCAAGGGCCCTGGCCCGTTCACCGTGTTTGCGCCTACCAACGCCGCCTTTGCAGCCTTGCCTGCTGGCACGGTAGACACCCTGCTTAAGCCCGAAAACAAGGGCACGCTGACCACGATCCTGACCTACCACGTCGTGGCCGGCAAGTTTGACGCAGCGGCCATCAGCAAGATGATTGCAGACGGCAAGGGCATGGCCACGCTGAAGACGGTCAGCGGCGGCACACTGACCGCCAAGGCCAGCGGCGGCAAGGTGATGGTTACCGATGAAAAGGGCGGCACCGCCAATGTGACGATTGCCGACGTGTACCAGTCGAACGGCGTGATCCACGTGGTCGACAAGGTTCTGCTGCCTAAGTAATGTCGGACGGGGGGGCGTTCCCCCTTCGCATCTGTTTCCTAGCCGTTCGGGCTGGGCTTGTTTTGACAGGCCCGGCCCGAACGGCGTTTACAGGTCTGCGTCTGCGCGCACCCGCAAAAAGCTCGCAAAGCGCGGAATCCCGCTGGGGTTGACATCTCTGAACCGGTAGGTCACCCAGGTTCCCAGTGCAGGCGGATCGCGCCGCTGGGCATCGCTGAAACCGGTGCCCAGTTTGAATTTCAGGCCCTCGGGTGTTTCCACCTGCAGCGCGCCCAGCATGCCCGCATATTTGCCCTGGCCTGCCACATGCCCCACCACGCGGGCTTCGGCATCGTCAAAGGGTTTTAATTTCAGCAAGTCGTCCTTCCCAGGGCTGGCCAGCAGGGCATCGCCCCGGTGCAGCACCAGGCCTTCACCACCCGCTTGCACCGTCTGGCGCAGCAGGGCCTGCAGGGCAAGGTGGTTGGCCACGCGGGATTGCGCCACCGGTTGTACCCAGGCGGGCAGCGGAAGATGTTGCAAGGCGGCCAGGCGCGCATCGAACGGTCCGCTGTGCGCGGGCAAGTCAAATACTTGGTAATACATCTGCCGCCAGGCGGCATCGCCCGCATCCGCCTGCCGCACCGTGGATACCGCGGTGGCAAAGGCTCCGTGCCCGGCCCACAGCTCGCCGTCCAGTGCCGCAGATGGCCAGCCCGCGGTAAACCAGGCGGGTGGGCTGATGCGTTGGCCGCCGCGGGTCCACAGCTGCGTGCCGTCCCAATAGCCGCGCACGCCATCCATTTTTTCGCTGACCCAGTAGCCCGCCAGCTCGGTGCCGCTGCGGTAGGCCGTGGGCCGCTGCAGTGCGGGTGGGCTGTTGGCGCGGCTCCATGGCGGTACACCCGCCATGGCGGCGAGGAGCAGGTTTTGCAACAGGATTCGGCGGGGAATGGAGGGTGCAGACATCCTGCCAATTTACGCCAAACAGGGCGTTTTGGGGCAACTACATTTTTAAACAAAAAGCCTACAAAGCCCGCGCTGTACTTTGTTACAGTACTTTGCGCTTTGTTTATACGCACCTCTTTCCCCGCCCTTTTTTCACCCTTTCCTCTACCCCTCGGAGACTCCACCGCATGCCTATTTCTTCCTTCCGCCTCGCCTCGGTCGCCACTGCTGCCGCCCTGTGTTGCGCTGCCCAGGCGGCATCCGTGGCCCCGGTGGCCGCCGAGCACGGCATGGTCGTTACCGCCCAGCATCTGGCCACCCAGGTCGGTGTGGATGTATTGAAGCGAGGCGGCAACGCGATTGATGCCGCTGTGGCCGTGGGCTATGCGCTGGCCGTGGTCTACCCGGCGGCGGGCAACCTGGGCGGCGGCGGCTTTATGACCGTGCAACTGGCCGATGGCCGCAAAACCTTCTTGGATTTTCGTGAGAAAGCCCCGCTGGCCGCCACCGCCAATATGTATCTGGATGCCGACGGCAACGTCGTGAAAGGTGCCAGCACCAACGGTTACCTGGCCGTGGGCATTCCCGGCTCGGTGGCAGGTTTTGAAGAGGCCCGCACCAAGTACGGCACCATGCCCCGCGCCAAGCTGCTGGCCCCGGCCATCACCTTGGCCGAGCGCGGCTTTGTGCTGCAAGAGGGCGACGTGGACATGCTGAAAACGTCGACTGCCGACTTCAAAAAGGACGCGCCGTCTGCCGCCATCTTTTTGAATAAAGGCGAACCCTTCCAGATCGGCCAGAAGCTGGTGCAAAAAGACCTAGCCAAAACCCTGAAGTTGGTGAGCCAAAAGGGCCCGGACGGTTTCTACAAGGGCGTAGTGGGTGCCAACATTGTGGCCGCCAGCCAGGCCGGCAAGGGCATCATCACCCAGGAAGACCTGAACCAGTACAAAGTGCGCGAGCTGGCCCCGGTGGAGTGCGACTACCGTGGTTACCACATCGTGTCGGCCCCGCCCCCCAGCTCCGGCGGCGTGGTGATTTGCGAGATTTTGAACATTGTTGAAGGCTATCCGCTCAAGGAACTGGGCTTTCGCTCGGCCCAGGCCGTGCACTACCAGATCGAGGCCATGCGCCACGCCTACCTGGACCGCAACAGCTACCTGGGCGACCCCGACTTCGTGAAAAACCCGCTGGACCGCCTGCTCGACAAAGCCTACGCCGCCAAGATCCGCGCCGCCATCGACCCCAACAAGGCCGGTGTCTCCAAGGACATGAAGCCCGGCGTGGCGCCGCACGAAGGCAGCAACACCACCCATTACTCCATCGTCGACAGCATGGGCAACGCCGTGTCGGTCACCTACACGCTGAACGACTGGTTCGGCGCCAAGGTCACCGCCGCTAAAACCGGTGTGCTGCTCAACAATGAGATGGACGACTTCACCTCCAAAGTGGGCGTGCCGAACATGTACGGCCTGGTGCAGGGCGAAGCCAACAAGATCGAGCCCGGCAAACGCCCCCTGAGCTCCATGAGCCCCACCATCGTCAGCAAAGACGGCAAGCCCGTGATGGTGGTCGGCACCCCCGGTGGCAGCCGCATCATCACGGCAGTGACGCACACCATTTTGAACGTGATCGACTACGGCATGAACGTGCAGGAAGCCGTGGACGCACCGCGCTTTCACCAGCAATGGCTGCCTGATTTGACCAATGTGGACACCTTCGGCATCAGCCCCGACACCCGCAAGATCTTGGAGGGCATGGGCCACAACCTGGGCGTGCCCCAGCCCGCAAACCACTTGGCGGCGATTTTGGTAGGCGCCCCCACGTTGGACGGCAAGCCACGCGGTAACTTCCGCTTCTATGGCGCGAACGACCCACGCCGCAATACCGGTTTGGCCGAAGGGTACTAACCGAGGAGAAATGCCACTAGCTATATTATTTATAGCTGGTGGTGTAGGTTCTATCTGCGCTAGAGATCAATTTTCTTTAAATCGCGGGTGCCTGCCAGTGTGAGCTCATATATAGCGCCATTGGCCAGCTGCCAGTCAAAGAAATCTATAAAACCGGCGTGGCTGACTGCGCGCACCACCTTGGCGACAAAACCGTGTGCCACCAAGGCAATCTGCTGGCCCGCATAGTCGGCAAATAGTTCCCGCAAACCCAGGCTGACCCGTTCCACCACTGCAAGAATCGTTTCACCTCCGGGTGGCGCAGCATCCAAGGTGCGGGTGACATTTTGGGCCCACAGCGCTGGAAATTGCTGGCGGGCTTCCTCTTGAGTTAGTCCTTCGAAAACGCCTACATGCCGTTCACGAAACGCGGCACGCATCACCGGACTGCACGCTCGGCGCTTGCACACTAGATCGGCCGTTTGCCGCGCCCGGCGCAGCGGCGAACACACCACTGCCGCCAAATCAGCAGGCAGCACGTCGTTGAGCGCGACGGCCTGCGCTATGCCGTGGGCGTTGAGCTCTGGGTCCAAAGCGCCCAGGTAGCGGTGTTCGGCATTGAAATCCGTTTGTCCGTGACGGACGAGCAGCAGTTGCATGCGGTTTATGCAGAGGTAAACGATACCAATTGGATCACCCCGGCCTCCGACGGTTGGAAGCCGCATTGCCGGTAGAACCCGCGCAGGGCGGGTTCAAAATCCACGTGGATCCAGTCCAGGCCTGCATCTTTAGCGGCGGCAATGCCGTGCAGCACCAGTTGGCGACCAATGCCTTGCCTTCTGAAGGCAGGGGCCACGGTGGGGTCCAGCACGAAGGCATGGGACCGGCCATCCCAGGCAATGTTCACGAAGCCCACCAACGCCTCGCCGCTGTAGGCGCAGACGCTGGTAAAGCCCGTTCGCAGCACCAGCTGGAAGGAGTGGCTTTGGTGGTCGGGCCATGACTGCGCAAACAGTGCGTTGAGCTCTGCGTCGCTGGCATCTGCGTCGCGCCGGTAGTCGATGGGCAGGGGATTGTTGTCCATGGTGTACCCCGGCATTTACAAATCCAACGCCATAAACAGGCTGTGCAGATCTTCTCGGTAGCTGGCAAACGGACCGCAGGTGACAAAGCCCATGCTGGCGTAGAGTTTTTGCGCGGGTTGGAACGCTTCTACCGTACCGGTTTCCAGGCTCAGGCGGGTATAGCCCCGTGCTTTGGCCACCTCCAGAATGTGCAGCAGCAGCGCCCGTCCGGCACCTTGACCCCGGTGGGCAGCAGGTGTGCGCATGGATTTCAACTCGCCGTGCCGGGCATCGAGCTGCTTTAGCGCGCCGCAACCCAGCAGTAGGGGGCCATCCCATGCCGTCCAGAACGTGATGTCGGGGGCGCGCAGCTTGGCGATGTCCAGAGCATGCACGCTCTCGGGTGGCGACAGCGCGTACATGCTGTCCAGGTGCTCTTGCAGCAAGGCCTGGGTGGCGGGTCGCGTGAGGTCGTCGATTTCTATCTGCATGCTGTATTTAGAAAGAAAACTCTGTTTTTAATAGCTGCTAGCGTAGGTGGTATATGCGCTGGAGGCACTTTTTATACTTTAAGTCGCTTCGCCAATACCACCCACGACCTGGCTGAATCCGCCATCCACGTAGGTGATCTCCGCGCTTACGCCTGCGGCCAAATCGCTCAGCAAAAAGGCCGCCACATTGCCCACGTCGTCAATCGTTACGTTACGGCGGATGGGGCACTCTGCGGTGGCTTTGAGCATCTTGCCGAAGTCTTTGATGCCGCTGGCGGCCAGGGTTTTGATGGGGCCGGCGCTGATGCCGTTGACGCGGATACCCTTGGGACCGACCGACTCGGCCAGGTAGCGCACGCTGGCTTCCAGGCTGGCTTTGGCCAGGCCCATGGTGTTGTAGTTGGGCAAGACGCGCAGGCTGCCCAGGTAGGTGAGCGTGAGTAGCGCCGACTTGTTGCTGAGGTAGGGCAGGGCGGCCTTGGCCATGGCGGGGAAGCTGTAGGCGCTGATGTCGTGGGCCACCCGGAAGCTTTCGCGGCTCAGGCCTTCTAAAAAGTCGCCGGTGATGGCTTCGCGCGGCGCAAAGCCGATGCTGTGCACGAAGCCGTCGAACGTGGGCCAAGTCTGGGCCAGGTCGGTGAACAGCTTGTCGATCTGCGCGTCATCGCCTACGTCGCAGTCAAAAATCAGCTTGGAGTCGAAGTCGGCGGCGAATTCGGTGATGCGGTCCTTGAAGCGCTCGCCCACGTAGCTGAAGGCCAGCTCCGCGCCTTCGCGGTGGCAGGCGCGGGCAATGCCGTAGGCAATGGAGCGGTTGCTCAGAACACCGGTGATGAGTAGTTTTTTGCCAGCCAGAAAGCCCATTTTTTATCTCCTGAAAAAGTAAGCGACACCGGCTATTCCCTGCGGTCCGGCCTGTGTCAAAAAGTATTGCAGAATTGTCGCATGCGGGTTACGGCTGTTTTACTTTTGATGTGCTGCTGCGTGCCCGCCTGGGGCGCGCATGCCTACGCGCAATTTGGCGACGTGAAATACCCCGCCGGGTTCGACCATTTCAGCTATGTCAACCCCAATGCCCCCAAGGGCGGCGAGATCCGCATGGTGCCGCCCACCCGGCCCACCAACTTCGACAAGTTCAATCCGTTCACCTTGAAGGGCACGGCACCCTTTGGCATTGGCGGCATGCTGATGGAGTCGCTGCTGGTGGGCAACATGGAAGAGCCCACCACCGCCTACGGCCTGCTGGCCGAGGACGTGGAGGTGGCCCGCGATAAGCTGTCTGCCACTTTCAAACTTCACCCCGCCGCCCGCTTCCATGACGGCACGCCGGTGCTGGCCGCCGACGTGGCGTATTCCTTCAACACCCTCATTGGCAAACTGGCCGCGCCCCAGTACCGCAGCATCTTTGCCGAGGTCAAGGGCGTGGTGGTGCTGGGCGAGCGCAGCGTGCGCTTTGACTTTGCCAGTCCCAACCCCGAGCTGCCGCTGGTGGTGGGCACCGGCCTGCCGGTGTTCAGCCGTGCCTGGGGCAAGGGGGTGCCGTTTGACCAGATCGTGGAGCAGGTGCCGATCGGTTCCGGCCCGTACAAAATCATCGATCCCAAGCTGGGCCGCGACATCACCTACACCCGCGACCCGGCCTACTGGGCGCGCGACCTGGGCGTGCGCAAGGGCCAGTTCAACTTCGACCGCATCACCTACAAAATCTACCTGGACGAAACCTCGCGTTTCGAGGGACTGCGGGCCGGGGAATTCGACTTCATGCGCGAATTCATCTCGCGCAACTGGGCGCGGCAGTACGTGGGCAAGCAGTTTGACAACGGCACTTTGAAAAAAGCTACCTTTGTGAACCGCAACCCCGGCGACTTCCAGGGCTATGTGCTCAACCTGCGCAATCCCAAGTTCAAAGACGTGCGGGTGCGCGAGGCGCTGGGCCTGGCGATGGACTTTGAGTGGCTGAACCGCCAGCTCTTCTACGGTGCCTACCAGCGCGTCAACGGCTATTTTCCCAACAGCGAATTCCAGGCCCAGGGCCTGCCCAGCGCGGACGAGCTGGCCCTGCTAGAACCCCTGCGCGCCAAGCTGCGCCCCGAGGTGTTCGGCCCCGCCTACCTGTCGCCCAGCACCGCACCCCCGCGCAGCCTGCGCGACAACCTGCGCCAGGCGCAAAAGCTGCTGCATGAGGCCGGCTGGGACTATGCCTTTGGTGCACTGCGCAACGCCAAGGGCGAAGCTTTCACCATCGAGTTTTTAAACGACCAGCCCAGCCTGGCGCGGGTGATTGCACCCCTGCAAAAGTCGCTGGAAAAGCTGGGCATTGCGCTGCAGTTGCGGGTGGTGGATTTCTCGCTGTCCAAGCAAAAAATGGATGCGTTTGATTTCGAGATGACCAGCGTGCGCCTGCTGGGCAGCAGTGCGCCCGGCGGCGAGCTGCTGGAGCTGTTTGGCTCCAAGGCGGCGGCCACGCCCGGCTCCAACAACGTCTGGGGCATTGCCGACCCGGCTGTGGATGCCCTGCTGCAAAAAGTGGTGACCGCCACCACCCGGCCCGAGCTGGCCACCGCCATGCGCGCGCTGGACCGGGTGCTGACCCATGGCCATTACTCCATCCCGCAGTGGTTCAGCAACGCCTTCTTTGTGGGCTACCGGCCCGGCCTGTTCGTGCTGCCCGCCACCACGCCGCCGTACTACCAGGCGGACGCCTGGGCCAGCAGCACCTGGTGGGCTTCGCCCACCAACAAATAAATAGCCATGTTCTCGTACATCCTTAAACGCATTCTGCTGATGGTGCCCACGCTCTTGGGCGTGCTGCTGGTGACCTTCGCCGTGGTGCAGTTCGTGCCTGGCGGGCCGGTGGAGCAGATGGTGTCGCAACTCCAAGGCCGCGATTCGGGCGGCGAGCGGGCGGCAGCAACGGGTGCGGGCTACCGCGGGCGGCAGGGGATTGACGCCAAGCAAATCGAAGAAATCCGCCAGCTCTACGGCTTCGACAAGCCCGCCCCCGAGCGCTTTTGGCAGATGCTGGGCCAGTTCGCCCGGTTCGACCTGGGCCAGAGCTTCTACCAGCACAAGGACGTGTGGCAGCTGGTGAAAGAGAAGCTGCCGGTGTCCATCAGCCTGGGCTTGTGGACCTTTTTTCTGAGCTACCTGGTCGCCGTGCCACTGGGCATTGCCAAGGCGGTGCGCGCCGGGTCGCGGTTTGACTTTGTGACCACGCTGCTGATTCTGGTGGGCTACGCCATCCCCGGCTTTGTGCTGGGCGTGGCGTTGGTGGTGATTTTTGGCGGGCAGTTGCAGTGGTTTCCGCTGCGCGGGCTGACCTCCAGCAACTGGGAAAGCCTGTCATGGGGCGCGAAGGTGGTGGACTACCTGTGGCACATCGCGCTGCCGGTTACCGCCATGGTGCTGGGCAGCTTTGCCGTGACGGCCATGCTGACCAAGAACGCGTTTCTGGAAGAAATCCGCAAGCAGTACGTGCTGACGGCCCGCGCCAAAGGCTTGAGCGAGCGGCAGGTGCTGTGGAAGCATGTGCTGCGCAACGCACTGATACCTATCGTCACCGGCTTCCCGGCCGCCTTCATCGGTGCGTTTTTCACCGGCTCGCTGCTGATCGAAACCCTGTTTTCGCTCGACGGCCTGGGCCTGCTGAGCTATGAGAGCGTGATCCGCCGCGACTATCCCGTGGTACTGGGCACGCTGTACCTGTTTACGCTGATTGGCCTGGTCACCAAGCTGATTTCCGATTTATGTTACGTGTGGGTAGACCCCAGGGTTCGATTTGACTAATACCGTCTCGCCCAGCCCTGGCCGCCGTGCCTGGCAGCGCTTCAAACGCAACCGCCTGGGCTACTGGAGCCTGTTGATCTTCTGCGTGCTGGTGGTCTTGAGCCTGCTGGCCGAGGTGCTGAGCAACGACCGCCCGCTGGTGCTGCGTTACCAGAGCCAAACCTATTTCCCGCTGGTGAAAGACTATGCCGAGATCACCTTTGGCGGCAACTTTCCCACGCCCACCGACTACCTAGACCCGTTCATCAAGGCGCAACTGGCGAAGGACGGCAACTGGGCCGTCTACCCGCCCAACCCTTACGGCCCTAAGACGCTGAACTATTTCGCCCAGTTTCCCAACCCTTCGGCCCCGTCGCGCGCCAACCTGCTGGGCACGGACGACCGGGGGCGTGACCTGCTGGCGCAGCTGATTTACGGCTTTCGGGTCAGCGTGCTGTTTGCGCTGGCGTTGACGGCGGCGGGCACGGTGCTGGGCATTGTTACGGGGGCGGTGCAGGGGTTTTTTGGCGGCAAAACCGACCTGGCCTTCCAGCGTTTCATCGAGATCTGGGGCTCCATGCCCGAGCTGTACCTGCTGATCATTTTCAGCGCCATCTTTGCGCCTAGCATCAGCCTACTGCTGGTTTTGTTGAGCCTGTTTGGCTGGATGGGCCTGAGCGACTACGTGCGCGCCGAATTTTTGCGCAACCGGCAAATGGACTACGTGAAGGCTGCGCGCGCCCTGGGCGTGGGCAATGCGCAAATCATCTGGCGGCACATCTTGCCCAACAGCCTCACGCCGGTGGTGACCTTTTTGCCGTTTCGCATGAGCGCCGCCATTCTGGCCCTCACCTCACTGGATTTTCTGGGCCTGGGCGTGCCGCCGGGCACACCGTCGCTGGGCGAGTTGCTGAGCCAGGGCAAGGCCAACATTGACGCGTGGTGGATTTCGCTGTCCACCTTTGCGGTGCTGGCAATCACGTTGCTGCTGCTGACGTTTATGGGGGATGCATTGCGGGATGCACTTGATCCACGCAAAGTGGATCAACTCCCTGTTGATCCACGGAAGGCCCAGGCATGAGTTTGCTCGACGTGCAGGATTTAGCCGTCAGCTTTGACGGCAAACCCGTGGTGAGCGGCATCAGCTTCCAGATCCAGCCCGGTGAAAAGCTGGCGCTGGTGGGCGAGTCGGGCTCGGGCAAAACCATCTCCGCCCTAAGCCTGCTGCGCCTGGTGGCCGATGCGCAGACCACGGGCAAGGCCCAGTTCGGCGGGCAAGACCTGCTGGTGCTGCCCGAGCACACGCTGCGCGGCATCCGCGGTAAAGACATCGCCATGATCTTCCAGGAGCCCATGACGGCGCTGAACCCGCTGTTCACCATTGGCCGCCAGATTGCCGAAGTTTTTGAGCTAAAACAGGGTCTTACGCAGGCACAATCTGCGCTTGCAGCTATTGAAATACTAGCAAGTACCGGTGTGACCGAACCTGCCCGCCGGGTGGGCAGCTACCCGCACCAGCTCAGCGGCGGCCAACGCCAGCGCGCCATGATCGCCATGGCCCTGGCCTGCAGGCCGAAGCTGCTGCTGGCGGATGAGCCCACCACCGCGCTGGACGTGACAGTGCGCGGCCAGATTCTGGCGCTGCTGTCCGACCTGCAGCGCCAATATGGCATGGCGGTGCTGCTGATTACCCACGACCTGCACCTGGTGCGCCAGTTTGCCGACCGCGTGGCCGTGATGGAACGCGGCCACATCGTGGAAACCGGTGGCGTGGCGGCTGTTTTTGAGAACCCGCAACATGCCTACACCCGCAAGCTGATCGCCAGCAAGCCGGTGCGCGATGTGGTGCCCGAAACCTCCGCCGCCCCATTGCTGCAGGCGAAAGGGCTGCGGGTGGCTTATCCCACGGCACTGCCGGGCATCCGGGGCTGGTTCAAAAAGTCCGAGTTCGTGGCCTTGCAGAATGCCAGTTTTGCCATCCCCCCCGGCCAGACGCTGGGCGTGGTGGGCGAGTCCGGTTCGGGTAAATCCACCCTGGCCCTGGCCGTGCTGGGTTTGCAGAACTATGGCGGCGCGGTGCAGATTGGCGGAAAGACCTGGGGGCGTGAAGCCGCCAAAAACAAGGCGCTGCGCGCCCAGATCCAGGTGGTGTTCCAGGACCCGTTTTCGTCCCTGTCGCCGCGCCTCACGGTCGAAGAAATCGTGGGGGAGGGCCTGCGCGTCCACGCACCGCAGCACAACGCCACCGAGCGCCAGCGCCAGGTCCTCCAGGCGCTGGCCGACGTGGGCATGGACGAGGCGCAGTTCCCCGGCCTGTTGCAGCGCTACCCGCATGCATTTTCCGGCGGGCAGCGCCAGCGGCTGGCGATTGCGCGGGCGCTGATCGTGCAGCCGCAATTGTTGGTATTGGACGAACCCACTAGCGCGCTGGACGTGACCATCCAGCAGCAAGTTCTGCAATTGTTGCAAAGACTGCAACGCGAACGCGGTCTGGCCTACCTGCTGATCACCCACGACATGGATGTGATCCGCGCCATGGCCCACCAGGTGCTGGTGGTGCAAAACGGTGAAATCGTGGAATCGGGCCCGGTGGCGCAGGTGCTGGACGCGCCGCAACACGCTTACACGCGAACTTTGGTTGCAGCAACAGGCTAGTTCATACCCCCAGGCTGCAGTGCTTCGCATCTTTCGCCAACCCCCTTGCGGGGGGCAACACCAGCAGCCTGGCAGAGCCAGTTCTGCGGTGTTTCTGGAAGGCACATGCCCTGCCTCTGGTCGGTGTCGAATAGTGGGGCCGCAACCGTAAAAGCCCTTACAAAGCAGTGCAATTAGCCCGTTTCTGGGCTAGAATAAGAGCTCACGACCAAACGGGCGGGTAATTACCGCCCGTTTTTTTTGGTCGATTGTTTTTAACAGGTTCCAAAAAGCAGACTTTTCAAGTGCTTTTTGGGGCAAATGCATTCATTGCACCTATCCATATCACACGTGGCGTTACAAGAAATCGTTGAACAAACCGTAACCGGATTCGGCTACGACCTCGTAGAGATCGACCGCTCTGCCGGTGGTTTGCTGCGCATCACGATCGACCATCCCTGGGTCGCTGGCGCGCCCGAGCAGTTTATCAACGTCGAAGACTGCGAAAAAGTCACCCGCCAGCTCCAGTTTGCACTGGAAGTCGATGGCGCGGAATACAAGCGGCTAGAGGTCTCCTCGCCCGGTATCGACCGCCCCTTGCGCAACACCACAGATTTTGAGCGTTTCGTCGGCTATGTGATCGACGTCAACCTCAAGTCGGCCATTGGCGTTGCCGCTGAAGGCAAGGTCAACGCCAACCGTAAAAAATTTCGCGGCACGCTGGAAGCCGTTTCGGCTGTTGGCACTGCTGCCTCCAGCTGGCAAATCGTCTGGAGCGATGAGCCCGAGCCCAAGCCGGGGGTGCGCGTCAGCAAGAAGCGCGTTCCCGCGCCTTTGCAGGCTATGGGTTTCACGCTGGACGAGATCCGCGATGCCCGGCTGGCCCCTATCGTTAGTTTCAGTGGTCGCAACGCAAAAGACACGGGTGTTGCGCCCGAATGATGTTCCGCCGCTCGCTGCGGATGGGGTTTTTTTGGTTTTAGTGTTCAGGAGATTCGTGACATGAATCGCGAAATGTTGATGTTGGTAGATGCCATTTCACGTGAGAAGAACGTGGAGCGGGATGTGGTTTTTGGCGCGGTGGAGTCGGCTTTGGCGCAGGCCACCAAAAAGCTGTACCAGGGCGAAGTGGATATCCGCGTCGCCCTCGACCGCGACAGCGGCAACTATGAAACCTTCCGCCGCTGGCTGGTGGTGCCAGACTCTGCCGGTTTGCAAAACCCCGAGGCAGAAGAGCTGGTGTCGGACGTGCGCGACGATATTCCTGACATCGAAGAAGGCGACTACATCGAGAAACCGATCGAGTCGTTGCCGATTGGCCGGATTGGCGCGATGGCCGCCAAACAGGTCATTCTGCAAAAGATCCGCGATGCCGAGCGTGAAATGCTGCTCAACGACTTCATGAGCCGTGGCGACAAGATTTTTGTCGGCACCGTCAAGCGCATGGACAAGGGCGACATCATTGTCGAAAGTGGCCGCGTCGAAGGCCGCCTGCGCCGCAGCGAGATGATCCCCAAGGAAAATCTGCGTACCGGTGACCGCGTTCGCGCCATGATCATGGAAGTGGACCTGACCTTGCGCGGCGCACCCATCATCCTGTCGCGCAGCTCGCCTGCCTACATGATCGAGTTGTTCCGCCAGGAAGTGCCCGAAATCGAGCAAGGCTTGTTGGAGATCAAATCCTGCGCCCGTGACCCGGGTTCGCGCGCCAAGATCGCTGTGCTGTCGCACGACAAGCGCGTTGATCCCATCGGCACCTGCGTCGGCGTGCGTGGCACCCGTGTGAATGGTGTCACCACCGAATTGGCGGGTGAGCGCGTGGACATAGTGCTGTGGAGCGAAGACCCCGCCCAGTTCGTGATTGGTGCCTTGGCCCCGGCCAATGTGTCTTCCATCGTGGTGGACGAAGAGCGCCACGCCATGGATGTGGTGGTAGATGAAGAAAATCTGGCGATTGCGATTGGCCGCGGCGGACAAAACGTGCGCCTGGCTGCCGATCTGACGGGCTGGAAGATCAACATCATGGACGCCGCCGAGTCGGCCCAGAAGCAGGCCACCGAGACCGATTCCAGCCGCAAGCTATTCATGGAAAAGCTCGATGTCGACGAAGAAATGGCCGACATCCTGATCCACGAGGGCTTTACCAGCCTGGAAGAAATCGCCTACGTGCCGCTGCAGGAAATGTTGGAAATCGAAAGCTTCGACGAAGACACCGTGCATGAGCTGCGTTCGCGTGCCAAAGACGTGCTGCTGACCATGGAAATTGCCTTGGAAGAAGACGCCGAAGCGGCCGAACCGGTTTCGCAAGACCTGAACGACCTCGAAGGCCTGACCCCCGAATTGATCGCCAAGCTGCAAGCTGGCGGCATCCACACACGCGACGATCTGGCCGACTTGGCCGGTGATGAGCTCTCCGAAATTACCGGCCAGTCTGAGGACGAGGCCACGACCTTGATCATGAAAGCGCGCGCACATTGGTTTGCCAATGACGCCGCTTCTCAAGAGTAATGGTCATGAAAGGTCACACAATACATGTCCAATACTACCGTCGCCGAGTTTGCCGTTGAACTCAAAAAATCGCCCGAAACCCTGCTGGAACAGCTCCGCGGGGCCGGTGTGCCGAAAGCCGCTACGTCCGATGTCCTGAGCGAATCCGACAAGCAGCGCCTGCTGGGCTTTTTGCAAGCCAGCCACGGCACTGCCAGCCTGGAACGTAAAAAGATCACTTTGGTGAAGAAATCCACCAGCGAAATCAAACAAGCCGATTCCACCGGCCGTGCCCGCACCATCCAGGTGGAAGTGCGCAAGAAGCGCACCTTCATCAAGCGTGAAGATGGCATGGACAGCGTGCCCGAGGGCGCTGCCGAGTCCGAGGTAGAGGCTGAACTGCCCGTCAGCAATGCGGCCGAAGAAGCCGAGTTGGCCCGCCGCGAAGAAGAAGCCCGCCGCCAGGCCGAACTGATGCGCCGCCAGGAAGAGGAATTGATCGAAAAACGCCGTTTGCGCGAAGAGCAGGAAGCCCGCGATGCAAGCGAGCGCGCCGTTGCCGAGCAAGCGGCCTCTGAAGCCGCTGCCAAGGCCGCTGCTGCAGCCCAGGCCCAGCAACAAAAGCCCTCTGCCCCTTCTACGCCCGCCACTTCGGCGACACCCGCCCCCGGATTGTCGGCTGTGGGGCAAAACATCAACGCAGCCGCCGATGCCGCTGCCCAGGCCAAAGTGCAGGCACAAAACGATGCCCGCGCCAAAGTCGCTGCCGAGTCCAAGGCCCGTGCCGACGAAGAAGCCGCCCGCGTGGTTGATTTAGGCGACCGCCGCCGCAAGGCCGAAGCCGAAGCCGCCGCCATCCGCTTGATGATGTCCACGCCCAAGAAGGTGCTGGTCGCCCACAAGAAGGTGGAAGAACCCAAGCCGGTCGTGAAGCCTCCCGTGGTCGATGCCGCCAAGGCTGCCGCCATGAAGGGCACGCTGCACAAGCCTGCTGCCGGAACTGCACCGGCCAAGCCCGCTGCGGGCGCACCAGCGGCTCCGGGCGCTGGCAAAGAAGTCAAATCCGCCAAGCTGTCCAGCAGCTGGGCTGATCCGGCCAAGAAAAAACCGCTGCCCACCCGTGGCGACTCCAGCGGTGGCGTGGGCCGTGGAAACTGGCGCGGAGGCCCGCGTGGCCGCCGCGGCAGCAATGACCGCGACCAGCGCGACGACAACATGTCGCAAGCACCGGTGGAAGCGCGCACGATCGAAGTGCACGTGCCCGAAACCATCACCGTCGCCGAACTCGCCCACAAGATGGCGGTGAAGGCCTCCGAGGTGATCAAGCACCTGATGAAGTTGGGCCAGATGGTTTCCATCAACCAGCCGCTGGACCAAGACACGGCCATGATTCTGGTCGAAGAAATGGGCCACAAAGCCGTGGTGGCTGCGCTGGATGATCCAGAAGCGTTTACCGCCGAAGAAGTGCTGCAGCAGGTGTCTGAATCCCTGCCGCGCGCTCCAGTGGTTACCGTCATGGGCCACGTTGACCACGGTAAAACCTCGCTGCTGGATTACATCCGCCGCGCCAAGGTGGCTTCTGGTGAAGCCGGTGGCATTACCCAGCACATTGGTGCCTACCATGTGGAAACCCCGCGCGGCATGGTGTCCTTCCTGGATACCCCGGGCCACGAAGCGTTTACCGCCATGCGTGCCCGTGGTGCCCAGGCCACCGACATTGTGATTCTGGTGGTGGCGGCCGACGACGGCGTGATGCCGCAAACCAAGGAAGCCATCAAGCACGCAAAGGCGGCGGGTGTGCCCATCGTGGTGGCGATCAACAAGATCGACAAGCCCGATTCCAACCCCGAGCGCGTCAAGAACGAGCTGGTGATCGAAGACGTGATCCCCGAAGACTTCGGCGGCAGCTCGCCTTTCGTTTCCGTCTCGGCCAAAACCGGTTTTGGTATCGACGAGCTGCTGGAACAAGTGCTGTTGCAGGCCGAAGTTCTGGAACTGAAGGCACCGGTCGATGCCATGGCCAAGGGCCTGGTGATCGAAGCGCGTCTGGACAAGGGCAAGGGCCCCGTGGCTACCGTGTTGGTGCAGTCGGGTACCTTGAAGACCGGCGACATCGTGCTGGCAGGCTCTACCTATGGCCGTGTACGTGCCATGCTGGACGAAAACGGCAAGCCGTCCAAGTCCGCAGGTCCGTCGATCCCGGTGGAAATCCAGGGCTTGACCGAAGTGCCCCAGGCCGGTGATGAATTTATGGTCTTGCCCGACGAGCGCCGGGCCCGTGAAATCGCCACCTACCGTGCCGGTAAGTTCCGCAACACCAAGCTGGCCAAGCTGCAAGCTGCCAAGCTGGAAACCATGTTCACCGACATCACGGCGGGCGAGGTCAAGATGCTGCCGATCATCGTCAAGGCCGACGTGCAGGGTTCGCAAGAAGCGCTGGCCCAGTCGCTGCTCAAGCTCTCGACCGACGAAGTCAAGGTGCAGATGGTCTACGCCGCAGTGGGCGGTATCAGCGAGTCCGACATCAACTTGGCGATTGCTTCCAAGGCTATCGTGATCGGCTTCAACGTGCGTGCCGATGCCGGTGCCCGCAAGCTGGCCGAGAACAATGCCGTCGATTTGAAGTACTACAACATCATTTACGATGCGGTTGATGAGTTGAAGGCGGCGATGGCCGGCATGCTGGCTCCCGAGCAGCGCGAAGAAGTCATCGGCATGGCCGAGATCCGCACGGTGTTCGTGGCCTCCAAAATTGGTACGGTGGCCGGCTGTATGGTCACCACCGGCTCGGTCAACCGCAGTGCACGCTTCCGCTTGCTGCGCGAAAACATCGTCATCTACACCGGTGAAATTGATTCGCTCAAGCGCGTCAAGGACGATGTCCGCGAAGTCCGCGAAGGTTTCGAGTGCGGTATCAAGCTCAAGAACTACAACGACATCGCCGTCGGCGACCAGTTGGAATTCTTTGAAATCAAAGAGATTGCACGGACCCTGTAATGGTGAAACGCAAAGCCGCTGCGCCGAACCGCAGCCTCAAAGTCGCCGACCAGATCCAGCGGGATCTGACCGAGTTGATCGCCCGCGAGTTGAAAGACCCGCGGGTGGGCATGGTGACCATCCAGGGGGTGGAAGTCACGCCCGACTACGCACACGCCAAGGTGTTTTTCAGTGTGCTCACCGGCAACCCGGACGAATGCACCGAAGGTTTGAACCAGGCCGCAGGTTTTCTGCGTTCGGGTTTGTTCAAGCGTCTGCATATCCACACTGTGCCGACCTTGCACTTCCACTATGACCGGACCACCGAGAAAGCCTCGGACATGAACGCGCTGATTGCGCGGGCCGTGGCCTCTCGGTCCCAGGAAGACTAAGCGCATGACCGCAACGCCACGTGTACGGGTTGCCAGGCGCCCCGTACACGGGGTGCTGCTGCTGGACAAGCCTTTGGGCCTGTCGAGCAACGACGCGCTGCAAAAAGTCAAATGGCTGCTGCGCGGCGAAAAAGCGGGCCACACCGGCACGCTGGATCCGCTGGCCACCGGTGTGTTGCCCCTGTGTTTTGGGGCCGCAACCAAGTTCAGCCAGTTGCACCTGGATGCCGATAAAACCTACTTGGCTACGGCCCGGTTGGGGGTAAAGACCAGTACCGGCGATGCCGAAGGCGATGTGATTGAGACCCGGCCCGTGGCGGTAACGCAGGCGCAGATCGATGCTGTCGTGCCGCGTTTTACCGGGCCGATCCGGCAGGTGCCGCCGATGTACAGCGCCTTGAAGCGTGACGGCAAGCCTTTGTACGAATATGCGCGGGCCGGCATTGAGATAGAGCGGCCTGCGCGGGATGTAGAGATTTTTGAGTTAAAAGTAGCTCTGGCGAAGGCAGAATCTACGCCTATTGCTATTGAAATATTAGCAAAGTGCTCCAAAGGCACCTACATCCGCACGCTGGGTGAAGACATTGGTGAGGCACTCGGTTGTGGTGCGCATTTGACGGTTTTGCGCCGCATTGCCACCGGCGACTTTGCGATTGGCCAGTGTGTCACGCTGGCGGCGCTGGAAGCCATGACCGAAGACGAGCGGCTGGCGTGCTTGCTGCCGGTGGATGCGCTGCTGGCGCAACACCGCCGTGTCACGCTGGACGAACAGAATGCAGGGCGGTTCCTCAGCGGCGTGCGCCGCCGGGGCGACTGGCCCGACGATGACCGCGTTGCGGTTTACGGAGATAAGCCGCCGTCCTTGCTGGGTGTAGCCCAGGCCAAGGCCGGTGAATTGATACCAGGGCGACTGCTAAGCCCGCTGGATATTGGCCAGATTTTGGATCAGGCCCAGGCGCAAAAAGCAGAGAACCCTTTGATTCAGGAGTAGAGAACTATGAGCATTAAGCAAATTCGTAACATCGCCATCATCGCCCACGTCGATCATGGCAAGACCACCATGGTCGACCAACTGCTGCGCCAGTCCGGCACCTTTGCCGAACACGAAAAAGTCGTGGACACCGTGATGGACAACAACGCAATTGAAAAAGAGCGTGGCATTACCATTCTGGCCAAAAACTGCGCCGTGACCTGGGAAGGCACGCATATCAACATCGTCGACACCCCCGGCCACGCCGACTTCGGCGGCGAAGTGGAACGTGCGCTGAGCATGGTCGATGGCGTTGTGCTGTTGATCGACGCCCAAGAAGGCCCTATGCCCCAGACGCGTTTCGTGACCAAGAAGGCCTTGGCCCTGGGTCTGAAGCCTATTCTGGTGGTCAACAAAGTGGACAAGCCCGGTGCGCGCCCTGACTTTGTGGTCAACGCCGCGTTTGACCTGTTCGACAAGCTTGGTGCTACCGACGAACAGCTCGACTTCCCCGTGGTCTACGCATCCGGCATCAATGGCTGGTCTTCGCTGGTCGAAGGCGAGCAGGGCGAACAGTGGGGTCCCGATATGTCGGCCCTGTTCAACACCGTGTTGCAGCATGTGCCTGCCCAAACCGGCGATCCGGCAGCGCCTTTGCAGCTGCAAATTTCGGCCCTCGACTTCTCCACTTTTGTGGGTCGGATTGGCGTTGGCCGTATCAGCCAGGGCACCGTGCGCCCGATGATGGACGTGGTGGTCATGGAAGGGCCGGACGGTAAAGCCGTCAAAGGCCGCATCAACCAGGTGCTGACGTTCCAGGGTCTGGAACGCGTGCAGGCTCTGGAAGCCGGACCGGGCGAAATCGTGCTGATCAATGGCCTGACCGACATCGGTATCGGCGTGACCATCACCGACCCGCTCAATCCTGCGCCCCTGCCGATGCTGAAGGTGGATGAACCCACGCTGACGATGAACTTCTGCGTCAACACCAGCCCATTGGCCGGTCGCGAAGGCAAGTATGTCACCAGCCGCCAGATATGGGACCGCCTGCAAAAGGAACTGCAACACAACGTGGCGTTGCGCGTCAAGGAAACCGACGAAGAAGGTATCTTTGAAGTCATGGGCCGCGGTGAACTGCACTTGACCATTCTGCTGGAAAACATGCGCCGTGAAGGCTATGAGCTGGCGGTTTCCAAGCCCCGCGTGGTGATGAAGGAAATCAACGGCGAAAAGCACGAACCTATCGAGCTGGTGACCGCCGACATCGAAGACCAGCATCAGGGCGGCGTGATGCAAGCCCTGGGCGAGCGCAAGGGTGAGCTCGTCAACATGGAGCCGGATGGCCGTGGCCGTGTGCGTCTGGAATACCGTATTCCTGCCCGCGGTCTGATTGGTTTTACCAATGAATTCTTGAATTTGACGCGCGGCTCCGGCCTAATCGCCAACATTTTCGACTGCTACGAGCCGCACAAGGGCGACATCGGCGGCCGCAAGAACGGTGTGCTGATCTCCATGGACGCAGGCGAAATCTTCACCTACGCCCTGGGCAAGCTGGACGACCGTGGCCGCATGTTTGTGCGCGCCAACGACCCGGTGTACGAAGGCATGATTGTGGGCATCCACAGCCGCGACAACGACTTGGTGGTCAACGCCACGCGTACCAAGCAGCTGACCAACTTCCGTGTGTCCGGCAAGGAAGACGCGATCAAGATCACGCCTCCGATCGAATGCACGCTGGAATACGGCGTTGAATTCATCGAGGACGACGAATTGGTCGAAATCACGCCCAAGTCGATCCGTCTGCGCAAGCGCCACCTGACCGAAAGCGAACGCAAGCGCGCAGGCCGGTAAGTACACCCCCAGGCTGCGCTGCGCTTCGCCAACCCCCTTGCAGGGGGCAACACCAGTGGTCTGGCAAAGCCAGTTCCACGGTGTTTTTGAGAGGGCTGCGCTGCGCTTACCGCGTGGGCGGGCGTGCTGTATTCGACCCTGGGCGTTTTGCGACGTGCCGGGGTTTTTCTATTCCACTGGTGCATTCCTTTATGAAGCTCTCCCATTCCCGCGCAGTTTGGATGATGGTTCTGGTCACGCTGATGTGGTCGATTGCCGGCGTGACTACGCGGCATCTGGAGTCGGCACACAGCTTTGAAATTACTTTTTGGCGCAGCTTTTTCACCGTGCTGTCGTTGCTGGTGATCCTGCCGCTGCTGCAGGGACGTGCGGTGTTTGCCAAGATCCGCCAGGGCAGCTCGTCGCTGTGGCTGTCTGGCGTGTGCTGGGCCGTGATGTTTACCGCTTACATGCTGGCGCTGAGCCTCAGCCCGGTGGCCAATGTGCTGGTCACCATGTCTATTGCTCCGCTGCTTACCGCCTTGCTGGCGCGGTTTGCCATTGGGCACCGGCTGCCGGTGCGTACCTGGGTAGCCATTGCGGTGGCGGGCGCGGGTATCGCCACCATGTACGGCACACAATTGAGCTCCGCGGGTGGCCCGGGCCAACTGGTGGGCACTT
Organism: Rhodoferax sp. RT5P35; assembly: GCF_056521385.1. Classification (NCBI taxonomy): domain Bacteria; kingdom Pseudomonadati; phylum Pseudomonadota; class Betaproteobacteria; order Burkholderiales; family Comamonadaceae; genus Rhodoferax; species Rhodoferax sp. RT5P35. Next base: position 241,357 of record NZ_JBWMAX010000001.1, read on the forward strand.
TGATCGCATTGTGTGTGCCCCTGGCCAGCGCTGTGAACTGGACCGTGGTGCAGCGCAGCCATGCCCAGGGCAAGGACGTGGATCTGGTGCCCTCGGTGCTGATCGGTGCGGTGCTGTCGTCGTTGGTGACCCTGCCGCTAGCTTTGCCGCTGCAGGCCACGCCGCACGACCTGGGCCTGCTGGCCATGCTGGGCTCGGTGCAGTTGGCGATTCCCTGCATTTTGTCGGTCTGGTGCGCCCGGGTGCTCAAAGCGCCGGAGGTGTCGCTGCTGCAGTTGCTGGAGGTTTTGTTTGGCATTACCCTGGCCTGGCTGGGTGCCAATGAAGCCCCGGGCTTGGTGGTGCTGGTGGGCGGCACCCTGGTGCTGGGTGCGCTGGTGTCGAACGAGGCGCTAGGGTGGTGGCAGCGCCGGGCGGTTCTTTAAACGTTCTTTAGCGCAGTTCGCCACGCTGGCTTTCTACGCCTTCGAGCTCGCGTTCCACTTCGGCCCGCATGGTCCGCACGGCGACCAGGGCTTTTTGGAAGTCGTTGACGGCTTTGTCCAGGTTTTCGGGGGTGGGGTCGCCTACATCGCGGTGTGCGGCGACAAATTCCTTGGCCTGGGACGCAATTTCACCCGCCAGATCGGCTTGGTTGTCGGCCATTTCCTGGGACTTTTGCATCTCGGCTTCGCCGAAGTTGCGTGAGAACAAGGCCAGCATGCCGTAGGCGCGGCTGAGTTCGTTGGCCTGCTGTTGCGCACGTGTAGCTTCTGCCAACACCACGCTTGCCGACGACACGGCTTCACGCACTTCAAATTCCCGCAGCAATTGCGCTGTAGCCTGGTGGGCGGCAGCGGCGGCACGGGCGGCGCGGTGTGCAATCAGGGCGGCCATGGCGGCCAGCACCATGCCTGTAAAACACAGGACAACCGCTACAACGGCGAAAATTTGGGTAATGGTCATGGACACCTTGCGTGATGGATACGAGCTAAATACGTGCGAAATACAAGCGAAATCGGCCTCTAGCGCATATTCCGCCTGCACTACTTGCTATAAAAATAGGTAAACCCGACTATTGTGCCTTAACGCCTCCTGCTCAGGGTTTGTTTTTACCTTCGGGATAGGCCGGGAGTGGCAAACGGTCAAATCTTGTGCGGCCGTTGGCGGCGGTGATGCGGGCCATCTTTTCTGTCGCCTCGCCGGTCACCCAATCCCACTTGAAACGCCAGGTCCAGCAGCCAATGGTTCCGGGGGTGTTCATGCGGTGTCGGCCGTCCAGGCCCAGCACGTCCTGGAACTGGCACAGGGCATGGTTGGCCACCGATTGGGCGCAGGCGCGCAGCATGGCCCAGTGCACGTCCGAGCCATCGGTGTGCAGGTACTCGCCAGCGTAGGCGCGTTCGCGGTCGGTGCAGTCGGCCCACCAGCCGACCACCGTGTCGTTGTCGTGCGTGCCGCTGTAGACCACGGTATCGCGCGCGTAGTTGTGCGGCAAAAAGTTGTTGCCCGCGTCGTCGGAGAACGCAAACTGCAAAATCCGCATGCCCGGAAAGCCTGCTCGCAGGCGCAGCGCATTCACCTCGTCGGTAATCACGCCCAGGTCTTCGGCAATGATGGGAAGTTTGCCCAAGGCGGATTCGATGGCGGCAAACAGGTCGTAGTCGGGGCCGGGCATCCAGCGGCCCTTGACGGCGGTGGGTTCGCTGGCCGGAATCTCCCAGTAGCCTACGAAGCCGCGGAAGTGGTCGATACGCACTACGTCGGCCAGGCTGAGCTGGCGCTTCACGCGTTCGATCCACCAGCGGTAGCCGTCGGCCTTCATGGCCGACCAGTTGTACAGCGGGTTGCCCCAGCGCTGGCCGGTTTCCGAGAAGAAGTCCGGGGGCACCCCGGCGATGACCAGCGGGTGGCCTGCGGCGTCCAGCTCGTACAGGTCGGGGCGCGACCAGCAGTCGCTGGAGTGGTGGGCGATAAAAATCGGCAGATCGCCCACCAGGTGGATATTTTTGCCGTTGGCGTAGCCCTTCAGGCGCTTCCACTGCACGTCAAACTGCCACTGCACAAAGCCCCAGAAGCCGATTTCATCGGCGTACTGGATGCGGGCTGCCGCCAGGGCCGCCGGGTCGCGGCGCGACAGGGGCTTGGGCCAGTCGGGCCACAGGGCCGGGGTATGGGCCTGGTCCAGCGCCATGAACAGGGTGTAGTCGCCCACCCAACTGAGTTCGGCGCGCAGCCAGGCCTGGAACGCGGCGTCGTCGTCCGGGTTGGCCGCGGACTGGAAGCCTGCAAATGCCTCGCGCAGCTTTTGCAGACGCCAAGGCACAACCTGGCCGAAGCTGATGGTCTCGTCGTTGAAGGTCGTGGCCAGTGCTTCTTGGGCGATCCAGCCTTTTTCTACCAGCGGCTCAAACGCTACCAGCAGCGGGTTGCCCGCAAAAGCCGAGCTGCCCATGTAGGGCGAATCGCCGGGGCCGATGGGGCCCAGCGGCAGGGTTTGCCACAGCGACTGTCCTGCGGTTTGAAGCCAGTCCACAAAGTAGAAGGCGTTGGGCCCAAAGTCGCCGCAGCCGTGCGGGCCGGGTAGGGACGTGGGGTGCAGCAGTACGCCCGAGGTGCGTTGGTTCAACAGGTCGGAAGCCATAGTGTGGGGTCCAGTCAAAGTTTAAAAAATCAGGCTGCGAACCAGCTGAAGCCTTTGGGGGCCAGAGCAAGCACGCCCTGGGCCAGGTCCTGGGCACCGAAAATCCGTTTCCACCCGGCACCGGCAATTGCAGCAGGCAGGGTCACGTTCACCGCGTCGTTGGACAGGTTTTGCACCACCAGCACCTGCTGGTCCGCCGTGCCACGCACATAGGCCAGGATGCGGTCGTCCAGCGTGGTCAGCGGTTGGAAGTTACCGGCGGCCAGGGCCGGGTGGGCGCGGCGCACGGCCAGCATGGTGCGCACGGCATCGTGGATGCGGGCGGGCAGGCTGGTGGCATCGGCCAGTTGCCGGTCTACGCTCTCCCAGTCCACGGCACCGCGCACCTTGTAGCGCGCATCTTGGTAACCGGTCAGGGCTTCCTGGTCGGCCTGGAACTGGTTGTCGTTGGGCTTGGCGAATTCGTCGCCATAGAAGATCACCGGCGTGCCCAGCAGGGTAAAGCTGATGCTGAAGGCCAGTTGCACCGCCGCTGCATCGCTTTTGAACAGGTCCACCAGGCGCGAGGCAATGCCTTCGCCCTGGCGGAAATCCCACTCGGGCTGGTGGCAGTAGGCGGCGTGGATGGTTTTGCGCTCTTCGGGGGTCACCATCTCCAGCGTCAGCTCGTCGTGGCAGCGCAGGAACGAGAACCAGCCGCAGGCATCCGGAATCTCGGGCGTGAAGCTGGTGGATAGCGTGTCGAAAATCGGCTTGGCGGAGTTGGTCGCTAGCGCCAGATAGATGCGTGGCATCACCGGAAAATGGTAGGCGGCCTGGCATTCATCGCTGTCGCCAAAATAGGTGACCACTTCGGCCGGCGGCTGGCAGGCCTCGGCCAGCAAAATAGTGCCGGGGCGCACGGTGTCCAGCATGGCCCGGAAGAACTTGACGATGGCGTGGGTGCCGGGCAGGTTCTCGCAAATGGTGCCTTCTTCCTTCCACAGGTAGGGAATCGCGTCGGCGCGGAATCCGTCCACACCCTGCGCCACCCAGAACAGCAGCACGCGGCACATGGCCAGCAGCACCTCGGGGTTGCGGTAGTTCAGGTCGGGCTGCGAGTCGAAGAAGCGGTGGAAGAAGTAGGTGTCCGGTGCGTCATCGGAGGTTTTGGGCAACGGATGCCAGTTGCTCGGCATCATCCCTTTGAAGATGATGCGGGCTTCTTTGTAGCGCTCGGTGGTGTCGCTCCAGATGAAGTAGTCGCGGTAGGGGTTGTCGGTACCTTTGCGGGCCTCTTTGAACCAGATGTGCTGGTCGGAGCAGTGGTTCATGGCCACGTCGAAGATCACGCGGATGTTGCGGCGGTGGGCCTCGGCTAAAAATTCGGCAAACGTGCCCTGGGCAGCCGCATCGCTGCCGCCCACCAGTTCGCTGCGGATCTTGGTGTAGTCGCTGATGTCAAAGCCCGCATCGCGCATGGGCGAGTCCAGGATGGGCAGCAGCCACAGGCAGGTCACGCCTAGGTCTTGCAAGTAGGCCAGGCGGTGGGTCAGGCCCTTGAAGTCTTTGTTGAACAGGTCGACGTACAGCGAATACACCACCACTTCCTTGAACCAGGTGGCGGGCGGTGGCGGGGCGGCAGACTGTGCGGCGGCCTGCAGTTCGGCGAGGAAAGTGTCCAGCTTGTCGGCGTACTGGTCTTGGTAGAGCTGCTGCCAGAGCTGGCGCATTTGGGCGGGTAAGGTGCTGGTCATTTTATTTCTCCAAAGCGCTTTGAGAACGCGGCGCTGCGGATTGTACGGGTGCCACCGCAGGGCGGAATACGGGTTGCACCTAATGCCGGCCAGGCAAACGCAACAAGCCTGTGGCCAGGGCCGTGCCGCATACCACCACCAGCCCGCAGCCCAGCATCCACGGCGTCAGGGCCTCGCCCAGAAACACCGCCCCGTACAGCACGGCAAACACCGGCACCACAAAGGTTACGGTCAGCGCTTTGGCCGGGCCGATGTTGGCAATCAGCCGGAAAAAGACGATGTAAGCCAGTGCGGTAGACACCGTGCCCACCACCAGCAGCGCGGCCCAGGCGTGCAGGCTGGGCCAGTGCGCAGGCCACAACCAGAAGGCGGGCAGGGCCAGGCCCAGGGCGGCACCGATCTGGCTTCCGGTGGCAATCACCAGCGGCGGCACGTTGCCCAGAAAGCGCTTGGTGTAGCTGCCGGTGAGGCCGTAGCAAGCCGCCGCCAGCAGGCAGGCCAGCACCGCCCAGCCGGGCGCGATGCCGTGGCTGTCGGGCTTGAAGCTGGCTTTGTCCCAGGCCAGCAGGGCCACGCCGACAAAGCCGATCACCAGCCCCAGGCTGCGCGAGGCGTTGGGCCGGTCGCGCAGCCAGAGCCATGCGATCAGCGTGCCAAACAGCGGCGTGGTGGCGTTCAAAATTGACGATAAACCAGTGGTGATGGACAGCAGCGCAAACGAAAACAGCGCAAATGGCACACCCGAATTCAGCACGCCGACCAGCAACACCGGCTTCCAGTGTTGGCGTAGGCCTGGCATCTGCCCCTGCCAGGCCAATACGGGCAGCAGGGCCAGCGCGGCAATCGCCACCCGCAGCGCCGCCGTGGGCACCGCGCCCATCTCCATCGAGGCGGTGCGCATAAAGATGAACGACGCACCCCATACGGCGGCGAGCAACACAAAATCAAAAACCCAGGGCTTGGACGTTGCTTTCAAACCAAAACTCCTTGGACTTTCGCAGCGCCCCCTGTGTCGCCTTTTGGGCGCACAGAGGGACTTGCGAAAGTTTTGCCCATTTCCAATTGCAACAGCGCGGTTTTGCGTTCCAGTCCACCGGCATAGCCGGTAAGTGAGCCATCCATGCCCAGCACGCGGTGGCAGGGCACCAGCACGCTAACGGGGTTGCGCCCCACCGCACCGGCCACTGCCCGCACCGCGCTGGGGCGGCCCAGGGACTGGCTTAACGCCCCGTAGCTGGTGGTGGCACCGCGCGGGATCTGCAGCAGCGCCTGCCACACGGCCTGCTGGAAGGGCGTGCCACCCACCAGGTCCAGCGGCAGGGTGACATGGGCCGTGGCACCGGCAAAGTAGGCATCCATGAAAGCCGTGGTTTGCAGCAATAGCGGATGCTGGGGGGCCAAGTGCCAGGTGGCCATGTCGGGCTGGTGGCGCTGGCCGTCAAACCACAGGCCGCACAGGCCCAAGTCGGTGGCGGCGGCCAGCATGGGGCCGAGAGGGCTGGCAAAGCGGACGTAATCCGGGGTGGTGGTAAATTTCATATAAAAATGGCAGTTAGCGCAGGTAGATCATTCGTGAGTAGCTATATTTTTAGTAGCAGTTGCTTTGGCGGGCAATTCGGCCCAGGCGCGCAGCACGGCGTAGCTGCGCCAGGGTTTCCAGGCCTGGGATGCCGCCTCGGCCGCCAGGCTGGCCAGGCGTACGTTCGGGGCATCCTGCACGCCCAGGGCTTTGTGCAGGGCCACGTCACCCGCCGGAAATGCATCCGGCCAGCGCAGGGCGCGCATGGCGATGTACTGGGCCGTCCAGTCGCCGATGCCTGGCAGGGCTTTGAGGGCTGCTATGGTGCCGTGCACCGGGACACCGCCGTGCAGGGCGAGCTGGCCGCTGTCCACCGCGCGGGCCAGGGCCAGGATGGCGCTTTGCCGCTGTTTGACAATACCGAGCTGGCCCAGCGCGTCGCCGGTCAGTTGCGCCAGTACGGCGGCACGGGGGAACAGCCGGGTTAGCTCGGGAAAAGGCGTAGCGATGGGCTCGCCAAAGGCATCCACCAGCCGCTGCGCCAGAGTGCGGGCCGCGGCCACGGTAATCTGCTGGCCCAGCACGGCGCGCACCGCCAGCTCAAAGCCGTCCAGCGTACCGGGCACGCGCAGGCCTTCACACTTCGGGAAGCGGTGTTGCAGCACGCGGTGGATGGCCTGGGGGTCGGCATCCAGGTCCAGCCAGGCGCGCACGCGGCGTATCAACAGCGGCAGCACGCCATGCAGGCTGTCGGCCACGTGCAGCAGCACCTGGTGCCGCTCGGGCACGAACTCTGCGCGCAGCCAGCCCGTATGGGTAACCCCTGCTATTTTTATAGAAAAAGTGCGGCTAGCGCATATTCCATCTGCGCTAGTAGCTATTGATTCAATAGCATTTACTTGGCGCCGGCCCAGAAATGCCCCCATGGCCGCCACATCAAAAGGCGGGCGGTAACCAAGTTTGATGGCCAGGCCTTGGGCCCGTTCAGCAGCTGAGCCGCTGCGGCGCATTTGCGAGGGGTTGAGCCCGTAGCGTTCCACAAATACGGTGTTGAAGCGCCGCACGCTGGCAAAGCCGCTGACCAGCGCGATTTGCGCCACCGGCAGTTGGGTGTCGGCCAGCAGTTGCTTGGCGGTGAGCAGGCGGCGGGTTTGCAGGTACTGCAGTGGCGAGACGCTGAAGTGGGTTTCGAAAATACGCCGCAAATGCCGGTCGCTGACACCCAGGCGGGCGGCCAGTGCGGGCAGGGCGCTGCCACCCTCGTCGCTCCAGGCTTCTGGCTCGTCCAGCATGCGGGCGGCCTGGTGGGCCAGAATGCTGGTGGCATCCTGCATCGACCACACCAACGCATGCGGTGCCAGCTCGGGGCGGCAGCGCAGGCAGGGCCGGAAACCCGCGCTTTCGGCCTGCGCCGGGTGGCCAAAGAAACGGCAGTTTTCGCGCTTGGGGGTTTTGACGGCGCAGACCGGGCGGCAGTAGATGCCGGTGGAGGTCACGCCGGTGAAAAAGCTACCGTCAAACCGGGCATCGCGGGTCTGCAGGGCCCGGTAGCAGGCGGCATCGTCGGTGCTTAAATCGGTGCGTTGGTCGGTCGGTGCCATGCCTGCATGGTACGCGAGGCCTGCGGGGAGATTAGCCGTTTTCGGACCTGTGGGCGGCACTGCTGGCGTTGCTGTTTTCATGCGCCAGCGGCATAGTGACAAGGCAAATAAAGTTCATCGGGCCAAAGTACGCCAGGTGCTTGACTGCATGCGTGCACTTTTGCGCCCGAAACAATGTCAGTCTCAAAAAGATTGACAACTTTAAATTGCGCGTCCGTAGGGGCCCCCGAACGATCAGTTCAAGACGGAATTCAACAAGTAAGCTACGTGGAGTTCACTAACGTTTGAACTTTAAGTCCGAAAACGTCAAGGTTGAAGGGTTTGGTGAGAACTTGCATCCCGGCGGGCAGGTGCCCGTGGCTCAGCACGGCGTTCTCGGCGTAGCCAGTGACGAAGAGCACTTTGAGCTCGGGCTTGACCACGCGCGCGGCATCGGCCAAGTGCCTGCCGTTCATCCCGCCGGGCAGGCCGACGTCTGTCACGAGCATCGCGATGGATTGGTTCGTGTGGAGCAACTCCAACGCGCTGGGGCCGTCGCCCGCTTCGATCACACGGTAGCCGAGTTCGCCAAGCATCTCCGCCATCAGCATGCGCAGCGACGCCTCGTCGTCGACTACGAGAACCGTCTCGCCAGATTCGGAGGGGGTTGGCTGCGGCGCGGCTCTCTCGGCCTCGGTGTCGATTTGTGCGCCCTCGTGTCTGGGAAGGTAGATGCAGACGTTAGTGCCCGAGCCCACTTCCGAATAGATACGCGTGTGCCCGCCCGATTGCCTGGCGAAGCCGTACACCATGGACAGGCCTAGCCCCGTCCCCATACCGATCGGCTTGGTGGTGAAGAATGGGTCGAACGCGCGGGCAACGATGTCTGGCGCCATGCCGGTCCCCTCATCACTCACGCAAATCGAGATGTATTGCCCGGGCAGCATTTCGAGCGCGCTCGCCGCGCGCTCGTCCAGAGCCCGGTTGGCCGACTCGATCACGAGACGGCCGCCAGCGGGCATCGCGTCGCGCGCATTGATGCACAGGTTCAGCAGCGCGTTCTCCAACTGGCTGGGGTCTGCATTGACGGACCAGAGCCCAATGCCGCCGACGACCTCCAACACGATTTCTGGGCCGATCGTGCGCCGGATCAAGTCTTCGAAGCCCCCGATCAACGCGTTGACGTTGAACACTTTGGGCTCCAGGGTCTGTTGGCGCGAGAACGCGAGCAGCCTGTGGGTCAAGGATGCCGCGCGCTTGACTGCCCTCTGCCCGATGTCGAGGTATCGCTCCAAATCCGGGCCTCCCTGCAGCTTGCGGCGCAACAACTCGTAGCTGTTCGACATGACGGCGAGCAAGTTATTGAAGTCGTGGGCCAGGCCTCCAGTGAGCTGGCCCACCGCCTCCATCTTCTGGGATTGGCGCAGCGCAGCTTCCGCCTTCATCAGCTTCGCGGTGCGCTCTTGGACCTGTTGCTCAAGGGTGAAGGCCAGTTCCTGGAGCTCCTCCTCGGCGCGGCGTCGCTCGACAGCTTGGCGGGTTCGGTGCGCGACTTCCTTGATGAGCACCAGTTCATCGGCCGTCCAGGGCCTTACGGTTGCGTTGTTGAGAAAAAGCATCGCCACGAAATCGCCACCTTCGCTCACCGGCATGTTGACCATGGCGCGCACACCGACTTCGATCAGGGCGTTGGCCGTGTGGCGCGTCCGAGGGTCCAACCGCGCATCGGCGAACACCACGGTCTCGCCCCGCTTTAAGTCCTCGATGAAAGTGCCGAAATCCCTGAATTGAAACGTGCCCGAAAGCTCTTTGGTGCCCGGAGCGTTCCAATTGCGAGCGATCGCAATTGACTCGCGCGCCATGTCGATGGTGCCGTAACCTACTCGGCTCACGTCCAGCACGCGGCCCAAAGCCTCAGCGGCGCGGTAGGCCACCTCGTCGGCATCCAGCGGGCCGCCGAAGACGTCCCGGTCGAGGTATTCAAGCAGCTCGGCGCGGCGCCGCGACAGCACCACTTCGGTGATGTCTTGGGATATACCCGCCATGGAGCTTGGCACGCCGTCGATTCCGCACTTGACCTCGCCCGTCACGCGCACCCATATCAACCTCCCGTCCGGTCGAACGATCCGGTATTCGATGTCGTAGGTTTCGCGCGTGGAGAGCGACCGCGCCACCGCGTCGCGCATTCTTGCCTGGTCGTCAGGATGCACCGCATCGAGAAGCTGTGCGTAGGTGAATACCTCGTCGAGTCGGCGCCCGAAGTTTTCTTTGCAGTGCGTCGACGCTTCGAGGGAAAACGTGGCCAAGTTCAAATCCCACACGCCCAGGCGCGCGGCCTCGGTGGCCGAGAGAAGCCGGGCCTCGCTTTTCTCCAACGCCCGGGTCTTCTTGAACCGCTCGAGCCAGTTGACGACGCGTTGGCCGACCTCTTTGGTGAACGCCAATTCGCCCGCGGTCCACCGCCGCTCGTCCTTGAAATTCACGAAGAACACGCCAACCAAAATGCCCGCCTCGAGCACGGGGACGTTCACAAACGAGCGCGCTGCCTTGGCCTCGAGCGAGGCTGCCGCCGAGTTGGTTCTCGGGTCCTCTCGCACGTCGTTGATCGCGATGAATTCGTTTCGCTTCAAGCTGTCGATGAACGATCCGTAGTCGCGAAGATGGATCGACCCGGCAAGGCTTTCGACTCCGGGCGCGCGCCAGTCCCGCTCGACGGTCGACGTCTCCTTGAAGTGGTCGACCGCGCCAAATCCGACGCGGCTGACCGACAAGGACTTGCCAAGCATTTCCGACGCCAAAAAGCTGATCTCTTCCGTCGACCCGGCGGCTGCGACCTTCTCGGTGAGCTCCGCCAACGCCTCACTGCGCGTCCTCATGGCTACCCGATCGGTGGCGTCCAAGCCTTGGAGAAAAATTCCCTCGACCGAACCGTCCGAGTCCCGGACGGGTTGGAGGACGAAATCGACGAACAGCTCAACGACGGGCTCGGCTTCGCCAGCTTTCATCAGGTATTTAGCGCTCTCCACGGAGTAGGGGATGCCCGATGCGAACACTTGGCCGAGCAGCTCCACATACCCCTGCTCGGCCACTTCCGGGAGCGCAGCGGCCATCTCCTTGCCTAGCACTGGGCGGTCGCCGACCAATTTCAAATAGTTGGGGTTGGCGAACTCAATGACATGGGATGGGCCGCGAAAATAGGCCATGAAGCTGGGAGCCTGTGAGAAGAGTCTGACGAAGCGCTCGAGCTCGTCTTCGCGCGACTGCGCGGTGGAGGATGTTTCACCGGTCATTTGACACCATGTAGCGCACCTTGGCGATTAGGGTGGAGAATTCGAATGCCTTGTGTCTCTTTGACAACGCTGTTCAGCGTGCGGGAGATTCGTTTTCTATCTGATGTATCAGCGAAGGGGTGAATCTCCCAATCATCGGCAGCAGTGGATAGCGTTTCACCATTCGACTGGCTCATGGCTGCCCGATACGAAGACGGGAACCGGGTCTGAAGCTCTGCCTCAGCTGCCTCTATAAAGTGATCTTCAACGTTAAACGGCATGGGTTAATGTCAATCCTCTTATTGCTGTCTGAATGTCCGCTGCTGGCCGAAAGCAGACATCGTAACAGCCCAAAAGTGATGTTGAATCTGCCTTAACCCGGTATCCCAACAGACTTTATTTTTCTCCGACGAACTTTATTTACGCTCGTCAATAGGCGGCACCGTTCTCGGGGAAAATCAGGGCATGTCACATCAAATCATGGAAGTCACGGGGTCCGATTGGGGGGGGCGCCATCCGGTCGAAGCGCTGACCGACACGCTGGAAAACGGCGGCGTGCTGTATTTTCCGGCGCTGGCGTTTACGCTGACGCCAGACGAACTACCGCTGCTACGCCCCGGCGTACGGGCTCCCAAATCGCGCAACATCAGCCAGCCTGCGCACGGTGTCGTCAAGGGGGCCGTGGGTTCGCCAGAAGAAATGGCCGCCCTGAGCGACATGATGCAGCGCTTTCGCCGCCAAGCGGTGCAGCTGGTGCACGGCCTGTTTCCCCGTTACAGCGCCCATTTGCGGCTGGAGCCCACCAGCTACCGCCCGACCGAGGTGGCCACGCGCACCCAGTCGTGGCGGGCCGACGACAAGCGCCTGCACGTAGATGCGTTCCCGTCGCGGCCGAACCGGGGCGAGCGAATTCTGCGGGTGTTCAGCAACATCAACCCGCAGCACAAGCCCCGGGTGTGGCGAGTGGGCGAGCCGTTCGAGGCCATGGCCCAGCAGTTTTTGCCCTTGATTCCCGGTTATCGGGCCTGGGAGGCGCACTTGCTGCGCGGCCTGGGCATCACCAAGTCGCTGCGCAGCGAGTACGACCACATGATGCTGCAACTGCACGACCACTTGAAGCGCGACGCGAACTACCAAAAGAACGCGCCGCAAACTGTGGTCGAGTTTGCTGCGGGCAGCACCTGGGTATGTTTTTCCGACCAAACCCTGCACGCGGTGCACGGCGGCCAGTACATGATGGAGCAGACATTTTTCATGCCGCCCCAGCACCAGTACCGGCCCGACCAGAGCCCGTTGGGAATACTGACCCGGTTGGCCGGGCACCCCTTGCAGGGCGCACCTCTTTAAATCGACAGTCCTGCGCCTTTGGCGGCCAGCAATACCAGGCTGTTGGCGGGCAGTGGAAAGATGTCTTTGCCCTGGCCCACCCAGCCGCCCAGGCCGCGTGGTTGGGTGCTGTCCAGCACCACCTGCCAGGCACCGGCGGGCAGCAGGAAGGGGTCAATGGTGTTGCCTGCATTGACCAGCAGCAGCAGCGGGGCACGGGCCTTGCCGGGTTTGCCGATCAGGCAGCCCAGCACCCGGTGCTGCGGGTCGCGCCAGGCATCGCCTTCCAGGGGCACACCGCTGCCACGCAGCCACGACAGATCGGGCAGGCCCAGCACGTCGGCCACGCCGCTGTACCAGTGATTGGCAAAAGGCAGGGCCTGGTGGCGCAGGGCGATGACGCGGCGGGTGAAAGCGAGGAGATCTTCGTCGGCGGCGGCCCAGTCGATCCAGGTGGTGGGGTTGTCCTGGCAGTACGGGTTATTGTTGCCACCTTGTGTATGGCCTAATTCATCGCCAGCGCATATCAGCGGTGTGCCTTGTGCTAGCAAAGTAGTAGCAAGAAGGGCGCGTTGCAGGTTGCCGCGCAAGGTGGTGACGGCCGGATCATCGCTAGGGCCTTCGGCACCACAGTTGAAATTGAGGTTGTGGCCGTGGCCGTCGCGGTTGTCTTCCAGGTTGGCCAGGTTGTGGCGCTGGTTGTAGCTCACCAGATCGCGCAGGGTGAAGCCGTCGTGCGATACCACGTAGTTCACCGACTCGCCGGGGGCGCGTTGGCGCGGTTGGTACATGTCGCTGGAGCCGCACAGGCGCTGGGCCATGTCGGCACGGGTGTTGTCGGCCACCGGCGCACCGGAAGCGGCGGCGGTTTGTATCCAGAAGCCGCGCATGCTGTCGCGGAAATGGTCGTTCCATTCCAGCCAGCCACGCGGAAAACCGCCGGTCTGGTAGCCGCCGGGCCCGATATCCCAGGGCTCGGCGACCATTTTCACGCGCGACAGCACCGGGTCTTGGGCCACGGCGGTGAAGAAGGCGCTGTTGCGGTCAAAACCGGTGTCGGTGCGGCCCAGCACCGGGGCCAGATCAAACCGGAAGCCGTCCACATGCATCTCGCCCACCCAGTAGCGCAGGCTGTCCAGCACCATTTGCAGCACGCGCGGCTGGCGTATGTCGATGGTGTTGCCGCAGCCGGAATAATTGTCGTAGTGGGCCGGGGCCTCGGGCGGCAGGCGGTAGTAGCTGGCGTTGTCCAGGCCGCGAAAGCTGATGGTCGGGCCGCCGTCACCGGCTTCGGCCGTGTGGTTGTAGACCACGTCCAGCAACACCTCCAGCCCGGCGGCGTGCAGGGTTTTGACCATGGCGCGGAACTCGTCGCGGGGAGATACACCGTCCACGCCGCTGGACAGCCGCGGGTCCACACTGAAAAAGCCCAGGGTGTTGTAGCCCCAATAGTTGCTCAAGCCCATGCCGCTCAAGCGCTCTTCGCTCAGCGAATACTGCACGGGTAGCAGGCTCACCGCAGTGATGCCGAGCTGTTTCAGGTGGTTGACCGAGGCGGGGTGGGCCAGCCCGGCGAAGCTGCCGCGCAGGGCGGGCGGGATGTTTTCGTTCAGCTTGGAGAAGCCTTTGACGTGGCATTCGTAGAACACCGAGTCCGCCAGCGGCACACGGGGGGCCTGGTCACCGGCCCAGTCGAAATGGTCGAAGGTTACGCGGGCCTTGAGCGCCAGCGGGGCGTTATCGCGCGTGTCCATGTGGCGCGGGTGCAGCCGGTCGCCCGCAAAATGCTCGTCGCGCCATGCAAATTGGCCCAGGATGTCGCGGGCGTAGGGGTCGAGCAGCAGCTTGGATGCATCAAAACGGTGCCCTCGGTCGGGCCGCCAGGGGCCGTGTGCCCGCAAACCGTACACCAAACCGGGCTGGGCACCCGGCAGGTAGCCGTGCCACACATCGCTGGTGTGGGTGGGCAGCCGGAACCGGGCGGTCTCGTGCTGGCCGCTGGGGTCGAAGATGCACACCTCCATGGCCTGGGCATGGGCGGAAAACACCGCGAAGTTGATGCCAGTGCCGTCAAAGCTGGCACCCAGCGGCCAGGGCTGCCCAGCCTGTACTTCGGGTAGGGCAGCTTCGGGTAGGGCGGGGCGGCCGGTTAGGACCGCGGTGGGGGCAGGGGCAGTTGTCAGACTTTCCATTCAAGCATCACTGTGGCCAGGGGAGGCAGGTTGAGTACAACGGAATACGGTTTACCGTGCATGGACACCGCCTCAGCAGAAGCCGTGCCAAGTGGTGTGCCGACGTTGCTGCCACCGTAGTGCGCCGAGTCGGTATTGAGCTTTTCGTAGTAGGTACCTGCTTGCGGTACACCGAGCCGGTAGCCATTCCAGACGTTGGGGGTGAAGTTGCATACCACCACGATGAAGCTGCTATCGTCCATCCCCCGGCGGATGAAGCTCAGTACCGAGCGCTCGGCATCGTTGTGCTCGATCCATTCAAACCCGGCGGGTTCAAAGTCCTGCTGGTACAGCGCCGGGGTGCTGCGGTAGAGATGGTTCAGGTCACGCACCAGTTGCTGCATGCCGGCGTGGGGGGCCTGGTCCAGCAGATGCCAGTCCAGGCTTTGCTCGAAGTTCCATTCGCGGTCTTGCGCAAACTCACAGCCCATGAACAGCAGTTTTTTGCCGGGGTGGCCAAACATGTAGCCCATGAAGGCGCGCAGGTTGGCAAATTGTTGCCAGCGGTCGCCGGGCATTTTGTTCAGTAGCGAGCCCTTGCCATGCACCACTTCGTCGTGCGAGATCGGCAGTACGAAGTTTTCGGTGAACGCATACACCAGGCTGAAGCTGATCTCGCCCTGGTGGTGCTTGCGGTAGATCGGGTCGCGCTCCATGTAGGCCAGGGTGTCGTGCATCCAGCCCATGTTCCATTTGTAGTGGAAACCCAGGCCACCGGCGTAGGTCGGACGCGATACGCTGGGGAATGCGGTGGACTCTTCGGCCAAGGTAATAGCCTGCGGACGTTCGCCACCCACCACCTCGTTCATGCGTTTCAAAAAGGCGATGGTTTCTAAATTTTCGCGACCACCGTGCGCGTTGGGAATCCATTCCCCCGCCTTGCGGCTGTAGTCGCGGTACAGCATAGAGGCCACCGCATCCACACGCAGGCCGTCCACGCCAAAGCGCTCCAGCCAGTACAAGCCATTGCCCACCAGGAAGTTGCTGACCTCGGTGCGGCCCAGGTTGTAGATCAGGGTGTTCCAGTCGTTGTGGAAGCCTTCGCGCGGGTCGGCGTACTCGTACAGGTGCGTGCCGTCAAAGTTGCCAAGGCCATGCGCGTCGGTGGGGAAGTGGGCGGGCACCCAGTCCAGAATCAAACCCAGTCCTTCGGCGTGGCAGCGTGCCACAAAGCGCGCAAAGCCTGCCGGGTCGCCAAAGCGGGCGGTGGGCGCGTACATGCCCACGGGCTGGTAGCCCCAGGAACCGTCAAACGGGTGCTCGCTGATGGGCATCAGCTCCAGGTGGGTAAAACCCATGTCGCGGGAATAGGGCACCAGGGTGTCGGCCAGTTCATCCCAGTCCAGCCAGCGGTTGCCCTCATCGGTATTGCGCCGCCACGAGCCCAGATGCACCTCGTAAATACTGATGGGCGCATCTAGCGCATTGGCCTGATTGCGCGCCGTGGACGGCGGCACAAATGGAGGCAGATTCGCCACCACGCTGGCCGTGGCCGGGCGCAATTCGGCCTGCAGGGCGTAGGGGTCGGAGCGCGCGGGCAGCACCTCGCCATTCTGGGTACGGATCTCGTATTTGTATTTGGCACCCACTTGTACGCCCGGCAGAAACAATTCCCACACGCCGCATTCGCGCCGCAGGCGCATGGGGTGGCAGCGGCCGTCCCAGAAGTTGAAGTCGCCCACCACGCTGACGCGGCTGGCATTGGGTGCCCACACGGCGAAGCGGGTACCCGCCACGCCTTCCATCACGGTAGGCTGTGCACCCAACACCTCGTAAGGGCGCAGATGCGTGCCTTCGCCCAGTAGCCACACGTCCATTTCGCCCAATACGGTGGGGAAGCGGTAGGGGTCGTCGATGGTGCCGCTGTGGCCATCGGTCCAGACCACCCGCAGGCGGTAGGCAGCGCCCGGGGCCAATGTGATTTTGCCCTCAAAAAAACCGGCTTCGTCCTGCAAGGCCAGTGGCCCCAGCACCATGCCCTTGGCCGACTCCACCACCACGCTGTGTGCGCCGGGGAGGAAGCAGCGTACCGACGTGGTGCCGGTGGCCAGCGCGTGCGGGCCAAGTACCGCAAAAGGGTCTCCGTGGCGTGCGCCACCAATCATCTCAACATCATGGGCGTGCAGCATAAGAACCGATCTAGAGTGGGTTTACATGGAGTGAATCGCGTAATCGCGTAATAGCGCTGTTGTCTGTCACCGCATTTTTCTTACAGCGCCTTCGGGGCGTCTGCCGCAATGTGCCAGAT
The DNA here is from genome assembly GCF_056521385.1 of Rhodoferax sp. RT5P35. Classification (NCBI taxonomy): domain Bacteria; kingdom Pseudomonadati; phylum Pseudomonadota; class Betaproteobacteria; order Burkholderiales; family Comamonadaceae; genus Rhodoferax; species Rhodoferax sp. RT5P35. The sequence goes on from NZ_JBWMAX010000001.1 coordinate 257,889, forward strand.
CTGCTGGGCGTATTCGCGGATGGTGCGGTCGGAAGAGAACACCCCCATACCTGCCACATTGGTAATGGCCTTGGCACACCAGGCGGAAGGCTGGCGGTATAGGTCGTCTACCAGGGATTGCGTAGCCACATAAGAGGCGTAGTCGGCCAGCAGCAGGTAATGGTCGCCGCCCCACAGCAGCGAATCCACCAGCGCGCGGTAGCGGCCGGGCTCGTCGGGCGAGAACTGGCCGCCAGAGATCGCGTCCAGCACGGCTTTGAGGGCTGGCGTGCTTTCGTAGTAGCGCATGGGCTGGTAGCCGCTTTGCTTCAGGGCCTGCACTTCGGGGGTTTTGAGGCCGAAGATGAAGATGTTGTCGTCGCCCACGTTCTGGCGGATTTCGATGTTGGCACCGTCGTCGGTACCGATGGTCAGCGCGCCGTTCAGCGCCAGCTTCATGTTGCCGGTGCCCGAGGCTTCGGTGCCTGCGGTGGAAATCTGCTCGGACAAGTCTGCGCCCGGCATGATGATCTCGGCTACCGACACGCCGTAGTTGGGCATGAACACCAGCTTGAGCTTGTCGCCAATACGCGGGTCGTTGTTGATCACGCTGCCCACGTCGTGGATCAGGCGGATGATGGACTTGGCGGTGACGTAACTGGAAGCTGCCTTGCCCGCGAAGATCACGGTGCGCGGCACCCAGTTGGCGGTCGGGTTGGCCAAAATGGCCTGGTAGCGGGTAACCACGTGCAGCACATTCAGCAACTGGCGCTTGTACTCGTGGATGCGCTTGACCTGCACGTCAAACAGGCTGTCGGGGCTGACCTGGATGCCGGTGCTTTTTTCAATGGCGTTGGCTAGGCGTACCTTGTTGGCCCGTTTGACTTCCATGAACGACTTTTGAAACGCCGCGTCGTCCTTTTTGGCCTTGAGCTTTTGCAGTTGGTCCAGGTCCAGGCGCCAGCCCTTGCCCAGCGTGCTATCCAGCAAATTTGACAGGCCAGGGTTGGCCTGGGCCAGCCAGCGGCGCGGGGTCACGCCGTTGGTCATGTTGGTGAAACGGTCGGGCCATATAGCGGCGAAGTCGGCAAAAATGGTTTGTACCAGTAGCTCGGAGTGCAGGGCCGACACGCCATTGACCTTGTGGCTGCCGACAATGGACAGGTTGGCCATGCGCACACGGCGCTCGCCTTGCTCGTCGATCAGCGACAGGCGCGCCAGGAAGGCGTTGTCGCCGGGGCGGAACTGGGCCGCCATTTCCAGAAACTCTTTGTTGATGCGGAAGATGATTTCCAGGTGGCGCGGCAGCACGTGCTGCATCAGGCCCACGGGCCAGGTTTCCAGCGCCTCGGGCATCAGGGTGTGGTTGGTGTACGAGAAAGTTTTGCAGCAGATAGCCCAGGCTTTGTCCCAGGGCATGCCGTGCTCGTCGCACAGCACCCGCACCAGTTCGGCCACACCAATGGCAGGGTGGGTGTCATTCAAATGGATGGCCACATGCTCGGCCAGGTTGTCCAGTGAGGGGTGTTCGCGCAGGTGGCGTACCACCAGGTCTTGCACCGATGCGGACACAAAGAAATACTCTTGCTTCAGGCGCAGTTCGCGCCCGGCGGGCGTGCTGTCGTTGGGGTAGAGCACCCACGAGATGTTCTCGTATTCGTTTTTCATGCTCGCCGCACGGGCGTAGTCGCCGGTGTTGAAAGCATTCAGGTCGATGTGGGCGGGCGCTACGGCTTTCCATAGGCGCAAGGTGCTGACCTTGTCGGTGCCGTGGCCGGGCACTACCATGTCGTAGGCTTTGGCCGCGACTTCACCGGCGTTGCGCCACACGGGTGCGCCGTTGACCTGCTCCACCCAGCCGCCAAAACGCACCGGGTAGCTGATATCGGCACGGGGGAATTCCCAAGGTGTGCCGTTTTCCAGCCAGGGATCGGGGTATTCCATTTGCGCACCGTTCTGAATGTCTTGCGCAAACATGCCGTACTCGTAACGGATGCCGTAGCCAAAAGACGGCAAGCCGACAGTGGCCATGGAATCCAGGAAACAGGCGGCAAGACGGCCCAGGCCCCCGTTGCCCAGGGCGGCATCGGGCTCGCGGTCGGCTACGGTCTCCAGAGTCTGGGCAAATTTTTGCAGGCCGGTGGCGGCTTCACCGCGGATGTCCAGCGCGCCCAGCGCATTGGACAGGGTACGGCCCATCAAAAACTCCATCGATAAATACACCACACGGCGGGCTTTGGCTGCATGGTCTCGGGCCTGGGTTTGCACCCAGCGCTGAGACAGCTGCTGGCGCGCAACTTGCGACACGGCCAGCATCAAATCGTTCGGGGTGGCCTCTGCGGGGCTGACACCCACGGTATCGAGTAAATGCTGTTCAATACCGGCTTGGATGGAGGTAGCTGTAGGGGCAATACGCTGGGTCACAGGGGCATCCTTTGTGTGGGTTGGCACAAGCCGTAATCCGATGTACGGATGGCTATTTTTCTAGTCTAAGCGCTTTGAATGCGGGTACACCGCTTATTTCCAGAATTCTCGCACGAGGTAACCTGGCGGTAACTGTTTTTTAAATCCTCGGATTAAGATGCTGGCGTTAACCAAAAACCCGGTCAACAATTAGCCCAGGAATTGCGCCAGTTTCCCTGTTCGCCCAGAAGGCCTACAGGAGCTAACCCGTAAATCCTAATCCCTTTTCTGGAGACAAAAAATGCAGCAAAACAACTTAGCGCTCGGTCTGGACCTGCCCAAACGGGCAATTGCACTGGTGCTCGCCGGTGGGCGCGGCAGCCGATTGATGAACCTGACAGACCGCCGTGCCAAGCCAGCGGTGTATTTTGGTGGCAAGTTCCGCATCGTTGACTTTGCACTGTCCAACTGTTTGAATTCTGGCATCCGCCGCATTGGTGTCATTACCCAGTACAAATCGCACAGCTTATTGCGCCATTTACAGCGCGGTTGGGCGTTTTTGAAAAACGAAATGAACGAGTTTGTCGATCTGTTGCCCGCACAGCAGCGCAACGACAACGAAAACTGGTACCGGGGCACGGCCGATGCGGTCTACCAAAACCACGACATTCTGGAAAGCTACGGTGCCGACTACATCGTGGTGCTGGCGGGCGACCATATCTACAAGATGAACTACGCGCTGATGCTGGCCGACCACGTGGCCCAAGGGCGTGAATGCACCGTGGGCTGCATCGCCGTGCCACGCGCCGAAGCATCGGCTTTTGGCGTGATGGCCATCGACGACAACCGATTGATCACCGAGTTTTTGGAAAAACCCGCCGATCCACCGTCCATGCCCGGCAACCCTGACATGTCGCTGGCCAGCATGGGCATTTATATTTTCAACGCCGCCTTCTTGTATGCCGAACTGGAACGCGACATGGCCGACCCCACGTCTAGCCACGACTTTGGCAAGGACATCATTCCGCGCGCTGTGCGCAATGGCCTGGCCACCGCCCACCCGTTCTCCATGAGCTGCGTGCCCGATGCGGCCGAGGACGAACCGTATTGGCGCGATGTCGGCACGATCGATGCCTACTGGGATGCCAACATCGACCTGACCGCCACCGAGCCCAAGCTCAACCTGTACGACACCCACTGGCCCATCTGGACCTACCAGGCCCAATTGCCACCGGCCAAGTTTGTCCACAACACCGACGACCGGCGTGGGATGGCGATCGAGTCCATGGTGTCCGGCGGCTGCATCGTCTCGGGCAGCGTGCACCGCTCGGTGCTGTTTTCCAGCGTGCGGGTGCATTCGTATTCAGAGGTCAAATGGTCCGTGCTCTTGCCCGATGTACAGATTGGCCGCGGTGCACGCATCAACCGTGCGGTGATCGACCGCGGCTGCGTGATTCCCGACGGCATGGTGATCGGTGAAGATGCCGCCCAGGATGCCGAGCGTTTCCACCGCAGTGAAAACGGCATCACGCTGGTCACGCCTTCGATGCTCAAAAAGCTGGCGGGATGAAAGTTCTGCAAGTAGGGGCCGAGGTTTTTCCTCTGGTCAAAACCGGCGGCTTGGCCGACGTGCTGGGGGCCTTGCCCCAGGCGCTGGTGGCAGCAGGTGCCGATGTACGCCTGCTGCTGCCGGGCTTTCCCGCGATTCTGGCGGGCTTGCAAAAGTCGGTCGTTGTTTGCGAGATTGGCGCAGCTTTTGGCGCGGCCCGCGTGCGTCTGGTGCGGGGCACCATCGCCGCCAGTGGCATTTCGGCCTATGTGGTCGATGCCCCTTACTATTACCAGCGCACGGGCAACCCGTACCTGGGTGCCGATGGACTCGAATGGCCAGACAATGCCCAGCGCTTTGCCTTACTGGGTTGGGTGGCGGCGCACGTGGCGGCGGGTGGGCTGGACCCTGCCTGGACCCCGGACGTACTGCACGCCCACGACTGGCATGCCGGCATGGCCTGCGCCTACCTGGCTTCTAACCAGGCGGCCACGGTAGCCACTGTCTACACGGTGCACAACCTGGCCTACCAGGGCCTGTTTGATGCCAAGGACTTCCATCTGCTGGGCTTGCCGGTGCGCTTCATGGACCCCACCCGGCTGGAATACCACGGCAAATTCTCGTTCATGAAAGCCGGGTTGACCCATGCCCAGCGCGTCACCACCGTCAGCCCCAGCTACGCCGGGGAGATTGCCACCAACGAGTTTGGCTGCGGTCTGGACGGCGTGGTGCGTTCGCGGGGTGCGGACGTGTCCGGCATTTTGAACGGTGTGGACGACGCAGTATGGAACCCGGCGGCCGATAAAGACATCACCGCACCGTATTCCGCCGCCAAACTGGCGGGTAAAGCCGCTTGCAAAGCAGCCTTGCAAAAGGAACTCGGTTTGCAGGTGGATGCCAAGCGGCCCTTGTTCACCCTGGTGAGCCGCCTGACCCCGCAAAAAGGCCTGGACCTGGTGCTGGCCGCGATTCCCGAAATGCTGGCTGCTGGTGCGCAACTGGCGGTGCAAGGCAGTGGTGATGCGCTGCTGGAAAAAGCCTTTACCGAGGCCGCCGTAGCGCATCCCGGGCAGGTCGTGGTGCGCCTGGGTTACGACGAGCCGTTTGCCCACCAGATGATTGCCGGAGCCGATGCCATGCTGGTGCCTTCGCGGTTCGAACCCTGCGGGTTGACCCAGCTCTACGCCCTGCGTTACGGCACGGTGCCGGTGGTGCGGCGCGTGGGTGGGCTGATCGACACGGTGGTGGACACCAGCGATGCCAGCTTGCAAGCAGACACCGCCACAGGCTTCATGTTCGGCCCGGCCAGCAAAGAGGCCTTGGCCCTGGCAGTGCACCGCGCTGTACACGCCTTTGGCCAACCGGCCGTATGGGCGCAGTTGCAGCAGCGTGGCATGGCGCAAAACTTCTCCTGGGCTGCAGCGGCTACGCAGTATCTGGCCCTGTACAAGACGCTCTGCACGCCAGCTAAAACCCTGACCAAGGCTAAAAAGTAGCTAAAAAGCGCCGGGCAATTGACCGGTGATGGGCTGTCAGGGATACACGCACGGCGTGACTACAATTCTGGCAGTCCATCCGGTCATCCCCACAGGGGTGGCCGACTTTTTGATTTATTTACTCCCCTCACACCATGCACATCGCCAGCTCCATCTTCAAGGCCTACGATATCCGCGGCATTGTTCCCACTACGGTGACCGAAGCGGTTGCCGAGGGCATCGGCAAGGCCTTTGGGACGATCGCGCTGGCAGAAGGCGAAACCACGGTGGCGGTGGGTCGTGATGGCCGTCTGAGCGGCCCATCGCTGGTAGCCGCGCTAATACGGGGTCTGGTGGCAGTAGGTATTGACGTTATCGACGTGGGCACCGTCACCACGCCCTTGCTGTACTTTGCGGCCAACACCCTGTGCCGCAGCGGCATCCAGGTCACCGGCAGCCACAACCCCAAGGACTACAACGGCTTCAAGATGGTCATGGGCGGCCGGTCCATCCATGGCGATGAAATCCAGGCCCTGCGCCGCATGATGGAAGCCGAGACCTGGGTGCCCCAGGCCGGTGGCTCGGTACGCAGCGCGGATGTGCTGCCCGCCTACACCGCCCGCATCGTCTCCGACATTAAATTAGCCCGCCCGATGAAGATCGTGGTCGACTCCGGCAACGGCATTGCAGGCGCTTCGGCCCCCGACATCCTGCGCGCCATCGGCTGCGAAGTGATCGAGCTGTTCAGCGAGGTGGACGGCAACTTCCCCAACCACCACCCCGACCCCAGCAAGCCCGAAAACCTGCTGGACCTGATCGCCGCCCTGAAAACCAGTGGTGCCGAGCTGGGCTTGGCTTTTGATGGCGACGGCGACCGTCTGGGCATCGTCACCCAGGACGGCAACAATATCTACCCCGACCGCCAGATGCAGCTGTTTGCCGAAGACGTGCTGCGCCGCGTCCCCGGCGGCACGATTTTGTTCGACGTGAAATGCTCGCAGCGCCTGGCCCCGGCCATTGCCGCCGCCGGTGGTCACCCGCTGATGTTCAAAACCGGCCACTCGCTGATCAAAGCCAAGATGAAAGAAATCGAAGCGGCGGGCGGACAGGCCCCGTTGGGTGGCGAAATGAGCGGCCACATCTTCTTCAAAGAGCGCTGGTTTGGTTTTGACGATGGCACCTACGCGGGCTGCCGCCTGCTGGAAATCGTCAGCCAGTCGCCCGATGCCAATGTAGTGCTCAACGGCTTGCCGACCAGTTTCTCCACCCCCGAGCTGAATGTGGCCTGTGCCGAAGGCGAGCCGCCGGTGGTGGTAGCCAAGGCCCTGGCGATGGTGGACTTTGCCGCGCCTGCGGTGGTCAGCACCATCGACGGCCTGCGGGTCGATTGGCCCGATGGCTTTGGTCTGGTCCGCGCCAGCAACACCACGCCAGTGCTGGTGCTGCGCTTTGAAGGTCACACGCCCGAAGCTCTGGAGCGCATCCAGCACGACATGCTGGCCCTGCTGCGCCGTGCCAAGCCTGATGCCACCCTGGCGGCCAGCGCACATTGATCACTGCCGCCGGGCCAGGGCAGGGCATGCGGGTGCTGATCGTCAAGCTGTCGTCTTTTGGTGACGTGGTCCAGACCCTGCCCACCCTGCACGACATGCGCCAGGCCTTGCCACTGGCCACGTTTGATTGGGTGGTCGAAGAAGCCTTTGCCCCGCTGCTCCACGCCCATGTGCCGTGCCTGGGCCGGGTGATTCCGCTGGCGCAACGGCGTTGGCGCAAAACACCGTTCAGCGCCAGCGTGCGGGCCGAAAAAGCCGCCTTCACCCAGACCCTGCGGACGCAAGCCTACGACGTGGTGATCGACTTCCAGGGCCTGATCAAATCCGCCCTGATCGCCCGCCAGGCCAGGCTGACCCCCAGTGGCTGGCGCGCCACCTACGGCAACGGCAGCGAAGACTGCGGTTTTGAATGGCCGGTGCGCTTCATGGTGCAGCGCCCCCAGCCCATGCCGCTGCGCATCCACTCCCTGCAGCGTTATCGCCGCCTGGCCGCGCTGGCGCTGGGCTATCCGCCCCGTGAAGACGGCATTGCCTACGACGAGTTGCAGGTCACCCCGGTACAGCCCGATGGCAGCGTGATGCTGGTCCACGGCACCACCCGGGTCGAGAACGAATGGCCGCTGGCCCACTGGGTACAAATCGGCCAGCACCTGGTGGCCCAGGGCCTGCCCGTCAGCGTACCCCAGGCGAATGCCTACGAGGAAGCATTTGCCCAGCAGCTGTGCCAGGCGATTGGCCCGCAGGCCCGCATGCTGCCGCGCATGGGTTTGGCCGCGCTGGCCGCGCAAATGGCAGGCTGTGTGGGCGTGGTGGGGGTGGATTCGGGCCTGAGCCACCTGGCCGTGGCGCTGAAGCTGCCGCATGTGCAAATCTTCAGCCAGCCGCGCATCTGGCGGGCTGGGCCGTTGGGCAACCCTTACCAGGTGGCCGTGGGCGGGGCTAGGGCTCCCGATGTAGACACCGTGTGGCAAGCATGGCAAGCTGTGTGGAGCCTGTTCCATAACCCCCAAGCTGTTCCTGCATGAATGTTCTGATCGTCAAACTCTCTTCCCTGGGGGATGTGGTGCACGCCATGCCCGCGGTGCAAGACATCTTGCACGCCTTTCCCGGCGCACAGGTGGACTGGGTGGTCGAACCCGAATTTGCCCCTCTGGTACGCCGCTGCGCCGGTCTGCATCGGGTCATTGAGTGCGATTTGAAGCGCTGGCGCGAAACCGTGTTTACCGCCGACACCCGCAATGCTTGGAGGGCTTTCTCGTCCGACCTGCAGTACGAATGCTACGACGCGGTACTGGACCTGCAAGGTGTGAGCAAGTCGGCCCTGGTGGCCAAAATGGCGCGCCTGGGTACCGACGGTCTGCGTTACACGCTGGCCAACCAGACCGAGGGAGCTGCATTCCAGGCACCTACGCGCTGGGTTGCCGATGTGGCTGTGCCGGTGGAGTCGCACATCCACGCGGTAGACCGGGCGCGGGTGATGTGTGCACGGGCACTTGTTTACGCCTTGCCAGAAATAATGTCTTTTGGGCTGCTGGCGCATGCGGATAAAGCGCAACGTGCTACCAAAAGTATAGTAAATCAATTTTTTGATGTGGGCCAGGTTGAAGCCACCCCCATCGTGGCTTTTCTGCACGGCAGTGCACGTTCCGACAAAAGCTGGCCAGAAGCCCATTGGCTGGACTTAGGCCACCGCCTGAACGACCTGGGTTACACCGTGGCGTTTGCCCATGGCAATGATGAAGAGCAGTGGCGCAGCGAAAGCCTGGCCAACCGCCTGAACCAGTCCATCGTCTGGCCCCGCATGCCTATCGGCGCACTGACTGACGCGTTGGGCGAATGTCTGGGGGCTATCGGTGTAGACAGTGGCCCCAGCCAGATCGCCGCCGCGTTAGACCTGCCACTGGTCAAAATCTACAACTTCGACACGGTATGGCGCACCGGCCCGCAAGACGGCCACCACCAGTTCAGCGTTTTTGCCGAACCCACCCCTAGCGTGGATGCGGTGTGGAGCGCCTGGATGCAGGCCTCCGCCCTGGCCTCGCTGCGGGATTCGGCGCATTGATCCGTGCGTTGATTCGGGCCTTGTATTCCCTGCTGGTCTGGCTGGCCAGCCCGTTGCTGCGCCGCAAACTGCGCCGCCGTGCCCTGGCCGAACCGGGTTATGGCGTTGCCGTACCCGAGCGCTTTGGCCACTACACCCAGCCACCTGGCCAGGGCTTTGTGTGGCTGCACGCCGTATCGCTGGGCGAAGCCCGCGCCGCGGCCATACTGCTGACCGCCTTGCGCCGCGAGATGCCGGGTATGCGCCTGCTGCTGACGCATGGCACGGCCACCGGGCGGGCAGAGGGGCAGGCACTGCTGCAGCCGGGCGATGTGCAGGTGTGGCAGCCTTGGGACAGCCCGGGTGCGGTGCGGCGCTTTGTGCGGCATTTTCGGCCTCGCATCGGCATCCTGATGGAGACTGAAATCTGGCCGAATCTGCTGGCCGCCTGCCAAGCCGCGGGCATTCCGGTGGTGCTGGCCAACGCCCGGCTCAGTGCCAAATCGCTGCGCCAGGCCCGGCGCTTGTCGGCCTTGTCCAGGCCCGCTTACAGCGCGCTGGCGGCCGCGTGGGCCCAAACTGCAGCCGACGCGCAGCGGCTGGCCGAGGCCGGGGCACCGACACCATTGGTGCTGGGCAATCTGAAGTTTGATGCCACGCCCAACGCCGAACAGCGCGCTGCAGGCCAGGCATGGCGCAGGGCAGGGCGACCGGTGGTGCTGCTGGCCAGCGCCCGCGAAGGCGAAGAACTGATGCTATTGCAATATTTACAGTCTTTTTGGCCTCTAGCGCATATGCCGAATGGGCTAGTAGCTACACAATTAGGAGTGACGGACGTGCAGTGGCTCATCGTGCCGCGCCACCCGCAGCGCTTCGATGCGGTGGCGGCCCTGGTGGCGGAGCAGGGTTTCAGCCTGTCCCGCCGCAGCCAGTGGGCCGATAGCCCTCAGCCCGCCGACGTGTGGTTGGGCAACTCGCTGGGCGAAATGGCGCTGTACTACGGCCTGGCCGATGTGGCTTTGCTGGGCGGTAGCTTCGCCCCGCTGGGCGGGCAAAACCTGATCGAAGCCGCTGCCTGCGGCTGCCCGGTGGTGGTGGGGCCATCGACCTTCAACTTCGCCGAGGCGGCGGAGCTGGCCATCGCCGCCGCCGCTGCCTGCCGCGTCGCCGATATGCCCGCCGCCGTGGCCCAGGCACTGGCCTGGCTGAATGCGCCCGAGACCCTGGCCCGCGCCGCCGCCGCCGGACCGCAGTTCGCCGGAACCCACCAGGGAGCGGCGCTGAAAACTGCTTTGGCGATCAAAAAATTTTTAGTATAGAAAGTGCCTCTAGCGCATGCGATACCTGTGCAAGTAGCTCACTTTTTAATAGCATCCGTCGCACTGGCCGAAAGATCGGCTTCCAGCGTACGGCGCTCGTCGAACACGAAGCAACTGCCTTGGTAGTGCGCGCCGTCGGTTTCTTCGAAGTATTTGAGGATGCCTCCTTCTAGCTGGTAGACGTGGTCCAGCCCTTCCTCGCGCATCAGAATCGCGGCTTTCTCGCAACGGATACCGCCGGTGCAGAAGCTGACTACGGTTTTGCCTTGCAGCTCGGCTTTGTGCTCGCGCAGGGCCTGGGGGAACTGGCTGAATTTGTCGATGCGCCAGTCGATGGCTCCGGTGAAGCTGCCGTGGTCCACCTCAAAGGCGTTGCGGGTGTCCAGCGTGACCACGGGGCGGCCCTCGTCGTCCACGCCCTGGTCCAGCCAGCGCTTCACTGTGGCGGAATCTACCGCAGGTGCTCGGCCCAAAGGATCGGTGAAATTGGGTTGGATGGCCGGATGGTCCATGCGGATGATTTCATTTTTCACCTTGACCAGCATTTTTTTGAACGGCTGGCTGGCCGACCAGCTCTCTTTGGGCGCAATGTCGGCAAAGCGCGGGTCGGCGTGCAGGCGGGTGATGAAGCCGCGCACGGCCGCCTCGGGGGCCGCCAGAAACAGATTGATGCCTTCACCGGCCAGCAGGATGGTGCCTTTGAGCTCTAGCGCGGTGGCCCAGCCGTGTAGCAAGTCGCGCAGGGCAGGGGCATCGGGCAGGGGGACGAATTTGTAGGCGGAGATGTTGAGGATGGAGTTCACCCCACAATTTTAAGAGTCATCCCGCCACCTAAAATGGGCTGATGTTTGTTCATCTCCGCCTCCACACCGAATTTTCTGTCGTTGACGGCACCAACCGCATCGACGACACCGTCAAAGTCGCAGCCAAAGACCAGCAGCCCGCGCTGGCCATCACCGACCTGAGCAACCTGTTTGGCACGCTCAAGTTCTACAAGGAAGCGCGTGGCAAAGGCGTCAAACCGGTCATCGGCGCCGAAATCTTCATGGAAGGGCAGGGCCTGGACACCACTGCCTTGTCGCGCGTCATCGTGCTGGTGCAGAACAAGCAGGGCTACCTGAATTTGTCCGAGCTGCTGGCCCGTGGCTATACCCAGAATATTGTCAAAAACCAGGCCGTCATCAGGTTGGCCTGGCTACAGGAGCTCAACGCGGGTCTGATTTGCCTGGCCGGTGCCCAGGCCGGGCCGGTGGGCCAGGCGCTGGTGCAGGGCGACACGGTGCGGGCCGATGCCATGGCCCGCCAATTGGCGGAGGTATTCCCGCAGCGCTTCTACATCGAGCTGCAGCGCGCAGGCCGCCCGGACGACGAGGCCCATGTGGTGGCCGCCGTGCAACTCGCGGCCCGCCTGCAGTTGCCGGTGGTGGCCACGCACCCGGTGCAGTTCACCGAAGAAACGGACTACGAGGCGCATGAGGCCCGCGTCTGCATCTCCGACGGCGAAATTCTGGGCAACCAGCGGCGTGTGCGCCGCTTCACCCGCGAGCAGTATTTCAAGTCCAGCGCGCAGATGCTGGCCTTGTTTGCCGATATACCCTCGGCCATCGCCAACACCATTGAGATTGCCCGGCGCTGCAACCTGACCTTGGTGCTCGGTAAGCCGCAGTTGCCCGACTTTCCCACGCCCGAGGTGGACGGCGTGCGCATGACACCCGACGACTACTTCCGCTACGCCTCGCACGAGGGCCTGAAAGAGCGCCTGCTGCACCTGTACCCCAATGAAGCCAAGCGCGAAGAAGTGCGCCCTGGCTACATCGAGCGGCTGGAGTTTGAGATCACCACCATTTTGAAGATGGGCTTCCCCGGCTACTTTCTGATCGTGGGTGACTTCATCAACTGGGCCAAAAAGAACGGCTGCCCGGTGGGGCCGGGCCGGGGTTCCGGTGCGGGTTCGTTGGTGGCCTATGCGCTGAAGATTACCGATTTGGACCCACTGCAGTACAAGCTGCTGTTCGAGCGGTTTTTGAACCCCGAGCGGGTGTCCATGCCCGACTTCGACATCGACTTTTGCCAGGGCAACCGCGACCGGGTGATCGATTACGTGAAAGAAAAGTACGGCAAAAACGCCGTCAGCCAGATCGTCACCTTCGGCACCATGGCCGCCCGCGCGGCCATCCGCGACGTCGGTCGGGTGCTGGACCTGAGCTACAACTTCTGCGACGGCATCAGCAAGCTGATTCCCAATAAACCCGGCATGTCGGTCACGCTGCAGTATCCGCCCGCCACCAAGAAAGACGGCGACAAGAACAACTACGCCATCGAAATGGAGCCGGTGCTAGCCGCCCGCATCGAGGCCGAGGAAGACGTGCGCACCCTGATCGAGATGGCGCAAAAACTCGAGGGCATGACCCGCAACGTCGGCATGCACGCCGGGGGCGTGCTGATTGCGCCGGGCAAGCTAACCGACTTTTGCCCGCTGTACCAGCAGCCTGGTAGCGAGTCGGCGGTGAGCCAGTTTGACAAGGACGATGTGGAGGCCATCGGCCTGGTGAAGTTCGACTTTTTGGGCCTGGCCACGCTGACCATTCTGGAGATTGCCAAGGACTTCATCGTCGCCCGCCACAAGGGCCAGGAGAACTTTGCGTTCGAAAACATCGCGCTGGACGATGTAAAAACCTACCGCCTGTTTTCCGAGGGCAAGACCGAGGCCGTGTTCCAGTTTGAAAGTACCGGCATGCAGCGCATGCTGAAAGACGCCAAACCCACCCGGCTGGAAGACCTGATCGCCCTGAACGCGCTGTACCGCCCCGGCCCGATGGACCTGATCCCCAGCTTCGTAGCGCGCAAACATGGCCGCGAGGTGGTGGAGTACCCGCACCCGCTGGTGGCCGAGATGCTCTCTGAGACCTACGGCATCATGGTCTACCAGGAGCAGGTGATGCAGACCGCGCAGATCCTGGGCGGCTACTCGCTGGGCGGTGCCGACATGCTGCGCCGCGCCATGGGTAAAAAGAAACTGGAAGAAATGGCCGAGCACCGCCAGATCTTCCGCGACGGTGCCGCCAAAAACGACATCAATGAGGCCAAGGCCGACGAAATCTTCGACCTGATGGAGAAGTTTGCAGGCTACGGTTTCAACAAGTCGCACGCCGCCGCCTACTCGCTGCTGGCGTACCACACCGGCTGGCTGAAGGTGCATTACTGCGCCGAATTCTTCTGCGCCAACTTGACGGTGGAAATGGACGACACCGACAAGCTCAAACTGCTGTTTGAAGATGCAGGCAAGATGGGCCTGACGTTTGAGCCGCCCAACGTCAACCTGGGCCGCCACCGGTTTGAGCCGGTCACCGACAAAATCATTCGCTACGGCCTGGGTGCCGTCAAAGGCACGGGCCAGCAGGCCATCGAGGCCATCGTGGCGGCGCGCGAAGCCGGTGGGCCGTTCACCAGCCTGTTTGACTTCTGCGTGCGGGTGGACAAGTCCAAACTGAACAAACGTACCGTCGAGGCGCTGATCAAGGCCGGGGCGTTTGATGCCATCGAGATCAACCGCGCTGCGCTGATCGCCTCGGTCGACCGCGCCTTCGCTTTTGCCGCCGCCGCACTGGCCAATGCCAACCAGGGCGGCCTGTTCGACATGGACGACAGCCATGGCTCCAGCACCCAAGAGCCGGAGTTGGTCGAAACCCCCATGTGGGGCATCAAGGAACGCCTGACGCTGGAGAAAACCGCGGTGGGCTTTTATTTGTCGGGCCATTTGTTCGACGAGGTGCGCAAGGAAGTGCGCCGCTTTGCCAAGCGCGACCTGGCCGACGCGGTGGACAGCCGCGACACGGTGATGTTTGCAGGCATCGTTAGCGACCTGCGCGTGATCAACGGCCAGCGCGGCAAGATGGGCCTGTTCCGGCTGGACGACGGCACCGGCATGGTCGATGCGCGGGTCAGTGACGCGCTGATGCAGGCGCACAAAAACCTGTTCAAGGACGACGAACTCATCATCGCCATGGGCCGGGTGCAAACCGACCGCTTTGGCGGTGGCGGCCTGCAGATGAACATCACCGAAGCCTGGGACCTGGCCACCGCGCGCTGCCGCTACGCCAAGTTCCTGCGCCTGCAACTCCCGCCGAATGCTACAGGCTCGGGGTTGGATATCGCCCAACTGGTGAAAGACTTCCCGCCCCAGCGCGAAACCACCGAGCAGGGCGATGTGGTGCACGGCCTGCCAGTGCGCCTATCGGTGCAGCGCCAAACCGCCCAAGGCAGCGCCGTGGCCATGTTGCAGTTGGGCGAGCAAGCCCGGTTTTACCCGACCGACGCGGCTCTGGCGTACTGTCTGGCGCAAGCCGCCCAAGCAGTCGTGGCGTACGAGGATTAGCCGGAAAAGTTTGCTATTAAGTTGATAGCTACTGGCGTATGCGGAATATGCGCTGGAAGCTTATTTAGTGCATATTTCTGGCATGTGTATCTAAACCACCGTAGCCACCCCTAGCAACTGGTGCAGCCGCGGTGAGGTGGTGGTGTACTGGAACGGAATTTTCTTGCCCGGAAACACCAGCGGCGCCGCGGCGTAGGCGGCCAGCGTGGCTTCGTGGAAACCGCAGACGATGAGCTTTTGCTTGCCGGGGTAGGTATTGATGTCGCCCACAGCAAAGATGCCAGGCACGCTGGTTTCAAACCGGGCTGTGTCCACCTGTAACTGCTTGCGCTCCATGGCCAAACCCCAGTCGGCCACCGGCCCCAGCTTGGGCGACAGGCCCAGGAAGACGCTGAGGGCATCGACCGGCAACTGGTGCAGCGCTGCGTCCACATCGCTGACCTCCAGGCTGGCCAGGCGGCCCTCTACCGCGCCAAATCCCGTGATTTGCCCGACCATGAAGCGCATGCGCCCGGCCGCCATCAGCATTTGCATCTCGGCGATATCGGCCATGGACGCTTGCAGCACATCGCGGCGGTGCAGCAGCGTGACACTTTTGGCATCGGAATCAGCCAGTGCCAGCGCGCAGTGCAGGGCGGCCTCATCGCCACCGACCACCACTACATCCTGCCCTGCCACATCGACGGGTGCCGCGTGGTAGCGCAGTTGCTGGCCTTCAAAGGCTTCGATGCCGTCCAGCTTCAAGCGCCGGGGCTGGAACGCGCCGACACCGGCGGCGATGATGACCACCGATGCCAAAAATTGCCTGCCCTGGTCGGTCTGCACCAGAAAGCGGCCATCGGCCTGCTTTTCAATGTGGCTGACCTGTTGGCTTAGGTGAAAAGGTGTTTGGAACGGCTGGATTTGCTGCAACAGCGAAGCCGCCAGCGCCCGCCCAGAGGTGGCAGGCGTCCCGGGGATGTCGTAGATGGGCTTGTCGGGGTACAGCTCCATGCACTGGCCGCCCGCATGGGGCAGCGCGTCGATGACATGGGTGGGAACTTCCAGCAGGCCGAGCTGGAACACTTGGAACAGGCCTACCGGGCCCGCGCCGATGACGACGGCCCCGGTTTCCAAGGGCAAAGTCAAAGGCCCGGGCAAGGTCAAATTAACGCTCCAGCAACTGGATCTTGGGCATCACATCTTTCCAGTCGTCGGCATCGGCCAGCGCAGGTTTGCGCTTGGTGATGCTCTTCCAGCCCTGTGCGCGGGCCAGTTCGACGTTGAGCTGGATGAAGGCCAACTGGTCGGCGGGCATGTCTTCTTCGGCGTAGATGGCGTTGGCCGGGCACTCGGGGATGCAGACCGCGCAGTCTATGCATTCATCGGGGTCGATGACCAGCATGTTCGGGCCTTCGCGGAAGCAGTCCACGGGGCACACGTCCACACAGTCGGTGTATTTGCATTTGATGCAGGATTCGGAGACAACGTGGGTCATATCGGTATTTTCATGTGCGAGGGGTAACCCTCGATTTTAAGGGTTAGCGGACCAGTACCGCGCCGGAGGTCTTGTGCGATGCCGTATCGACCAGCACCAAGGCACCCAAGGAACGCGATTGCGTGTAGGGCCGGGTGGCAATCGCTTCCTGCAGCGCCAGTTCGACATGGCCGATGGCGTTGGGCGGCAGCTCGGTGGCGTCTTCCTCGGCCAGGGTGTTGATGTCCAGCTTGTGCACGATGCGCTTGACTTTGGCCTTCACCCAGCGGTGGCCGTGCAGCGCCCAGTAGACGCGGCCAGCGACCAGCGGTTCGTCGTCCATCCAGGCCACAGTGGCCGAGATCTCGCGGCTGGCTTCAAACTGGCCGGGGGCCAGCAACCAGTCGCCACGCGACACATCGACTTCGCGGTCCAGCGTGATGCCGGCGCTGTTGCCTGCCAACACGCTTTTCGGGTTGCGGGCATGGTCCAGCACCTGGGCGACGGTGGCGGTCTGGCCGCTGGGCAGGATGCGGATTTCTTGGCCCACAGCTACTTGGCCGGTGGCCACGCGGCCCCAGAACACGCGGCGGCCCTGGCTGGTGTCGGCACTCGAAGAAAACTTTTCCACCCACTGCACCGGGAAGGCAAAGGGCTGGTCCACTTCGGCCGGTGTGCTGGGCAGCTGCTCCAGAATCTGTAGCAGGGTAGGGCCGGTGTAATTGCACCAGTCAGGAGTTTCGGTATGACCCGCTTCGACCACGTTCCAGCCCTTGAGAGCCGAAATCGGCACGATGGCCTTGACGGGAATATCGGCGGCAGCGGCAAAGCTGTTCAGCGCGGCGCTGATGTGGGCAAACGCCAGGCAGGAATCTTCCACCGCGTCCAGCTTGTTGATGGCAAACACGATGCTGGGCACGCGCAGCAAATGGCACAGCAGCGAGTGGCGGCGGGTTTGCGGCAGCAGTTCCAGGGCGGGGTTTTTCCAGTCCAGCTTGGTGGCATCGACCAGCACCACGGCGGCATCGGCGCTGCTGGCGGCGGTGACCATGTTGCGGGTGTATTGCTCGTGGCCGGGCGCGTCGCCGATGATGAACTTGCGGGTCTCGGTGTTGAAGTAGCGGTAGGCCACGTCGATGGTGATGCCTTGCTCGCGCTCGGCGCTCAGACCGTCGGTCAGCAGGGCCAGATCGGTTTCGCCCTGGCGCTGCACGCCCGCCAGGTGGTCTTGCAGCACGGCCTTGGTGTCGACCAGCAGGCGACCGATCAAGGTGCTCTTGCCGTCATCGACCGAACCGCAGGTGATGAATTTTAAGGCTGAAAGGGCTGTAGCGCTTGCAATACCTGCGGGAGTAGCTATTAATGTTGTAGCGTTCATTAGAAATATCCGTCTTTCTTGCGCTTCTCCATCGAAGCCTCTGATGTCTTGTCATCCATGCGGGTCGCGCCGCGTTCGCTCACGTCGGCGGCCAGGGTTTCGATCACGATGTCGGCGGCGGTGGCGGCCAAACTGTCCACCGGGCAGGTGCAGGTGATGTCGCCCACGGTGCGGAAACGCACGTCGCGCTGCTCCGAAGTTTCACCAGCCTTCAGCGGGGTGAGCTCGGTCACCGGCACCAGCAGGCCCTTGCGCTCCACCACTTCGCGTTTGTGCGTGTAGTACAGCGACGGCAGGGCGATTTTTTCGCGTTCAATGTACTGCCACACGTCCAGCTCGGTCCAGTTGCTGATGGGAAACACGCGGAAGTGCTCGCCGGGCTGCAGGCGGGTGTTGAACAGGGTCCACAGCTCGGGGCGCTGGGCCTTGGGCTGCCACTGGCCGAAGCTGTCGCGGTGCGAAAAGATGCGTTCCTTGGCGCGGGCCTTTTCTTCGTCGCGGCGGGCACCGCCGATCAGCGCATCAAACCGGAATTCTTCGATGGCCTCTAACAACGTGACCGACTGGTGCACGTTGCGCGACTCGCCAGGATGGGCCAGGCGCACGGTGCCGCGCTGCATCGAGTCTTCGACGTTGCGCACGATCAGCTCGGCACCCAGCTCCTGGGCGCGGAAGTCGCGGAAGTCGGTGACCTCGTGGAAGTTGTGGCCGGTGTCGATCATCAACAGCGGGTAGGGGATGCCGCCGCTGCCAGTGGAAACATTCTTGGCACCAAAGGCTTTTTCGGCGCATTTCAGCAGCACCAGCGAGTCTTTGCCGCCCGAAAACAGCAGGGTGGGGCGCTCAAACACGGCGGCCACTTCGCGCAGGATGAATATGGTTTCTTCTTCCAGCGCGTCGAGGTGGGTGTTGCTCAGGTGGTGTGGGTTAGCTTGGGAGTTCATGGGGGCAGGTTTCAGTGGGCAAGGTGCAAGCCGCACTCGCGGTTGTCGTCGCCCTTGGTGGGGTCCACGTAGTCGAAGTTGTTGGGTAGGCCGTGGGTTTCGCAGTATTGGTAGAGCTCTTTGGACGACCAGTGCAGCAGCGGGGCAACCTTGATCAGGCCGTCGGGGTTGATGCTCACCGGGTCCATCTGGGCGCGCACGGCGGTGTCGGTGGCCCGCAGGGCGGTGAACCAGACCTTGGGTGCAGTTTCGCGCAGGGCGCGGGCAAAAGGCTCCAGCTTCACTTCTTCGGTGAATGCCGCGTGGCGCGGGTCGTCTAACGCGGGCGTGGGGCCGTCCACGGCCTCGCGGTGCGCACACGAGCGGCGCGGCAGGTAGATGTGCAGGTTCAGCTTGAGCCGCTGGGTGACTTCATCGACAAAGCGGTAGGTGGCCTCGGTGTTCAGGCCGTTGTCCATCCAGACCACAGGCACATCGGGGCGGGCGTTGGTGACCATGTGCAGGATGACCGCCTCGAAGGGGCGGAAGTTGGTGGTGACGATGGCGGGCTGGCCCAAGGCCAGCGCCCATTCCACCAGTGCGGGGGCGTTGCGACCAAAGTCGGCGTTGATCCGTGCAAGATCGAGAGTGCTCATGGTGTCGGCTCCAATCAGTACGAGTCTTGCCGGGCCAGCTCTGCGCCGTAGGCGGCGGAGTTTTCGGTCTCGGCAAAGTGCGGCTCCACATGCACCGCATCGCCTTGGTAGAAACCCTGAAAGCGGTCGATCTGGCGCTGGGCGGCGCTGGCATCCACGCCCTCACGCAGCACGGCCACGCTGAAGCCGCTGCGTTGCATCTGCACCAGTTGGTCGATCAGTACATCGCCAGTGGCGCGGATTTCGCCGGTGTAACCCAGGCGGCGGCGCAGCAGGAAAGCCTGGCTGTAGGCGCGGCCATCGGTGAACTTGGGGAAGTGCAGATCAATGCGCGCCACGCCGTCGAGCGACAGTGCGCGCGGGTCGGCATCGTTGGCCAAGGATATTTGGTCTTTCTGGCCTTCAGCGCAGGCAGTGTGTGCGGTAGCAGCTATTATTTTCATAGTAATTACCTTTTAAGCTTCGGCCGCGGCTCTGGGCGCACGGGCGGTGCTGGTACGGGCGGCGTTGGCGGCCAGCTTGAACGGGTCCTGGCCGACGCGGCGCAGCGTGTCGATAAAGGCTTCTCCGCTGGTGCGGGTAGCACGGTAGGTGTCCAGCACGGCTTCGATGACTTCGGGCACTTCGGCGGCGCTAAACGATGGGCCTACCACTTTGCCAATAGCTGCGGGACCGCTGAGCTTGGAGCCGTCCGAACCTGCCAGCGTGACCTGGTACCACTCCTGGCCGTCTTTGTCCACGCCCAGAATGCCGATATGGGCACTGTGGTGGTGGCCGCAGGAGTTGATGCAGCCGCTCATGTGCACATCCACTTCACCAATGTCGTGCAGCTCGTCCATGTCCTGGTAGCGCTGGCTGATGGCTTCGGAAATCGGCAGCGAACGGGCGTTGGCCAACGAACAGAAATCACCGCCGGGGCAGACGATCATGTCTGTCAGCAAACGGATGTTGGCGCGGGCCAGGCCGGCGGCTTTGGCTTCGGCGTAGAGCGCAGGCAGCTCGTCGGCGCGCACCCAGGGAAGCACCAGATTCTGGTCGTGGGTGACGCGGGTTTCACCGGCGCTGTAGCGGTCGGCCAAGTCGGCCGACAGGTCAAGCTGGTCGCCAGTGGCATCGCCCGGCGAATAGCCCAGGCGCTTGAACGACAGCGTCACAGAACGCAGCAGCGGGTTTTGGTGCGCGGCTACGTTTTGCTGGAGCCAGCGGGTGTAGTCCTTGTCGTCCACCGGGGCAGCAACCGGGTGGACCAGGGCGGGCAGGGTGCCGACGCGGCTGGCCGGGGGCACAAAGCAGGCGGTCACGCGGTCCAGCTCCGACTGGGCGATGGTGTGCGGCGCGCCGTCCACCGTCAGTATCTGCTGGTATTCGGCTTCCACCTCGTCGATATAGCGCTGGCCTTCGGCCTTGACCAAAATCTTGATGCGCGCCTTGTAGATGTTGTCGCGGCGGCCCCAGCGGTTGTACACGCGGACCACGGCTTCCAGGTAGTTGAGTATCTGGTCCCAAGGCAGGAAGCTGCGGATCACGGTGCCCAGCACCGGGGTGCGGCCCATGCCGCCACCCACCATCACGCGCAGGCCGACTTCACCAGCTTCGTTCTTCAAAACGTGTAGGCCTATGTCGTGCCAGGCGGTAGCGGCGCGGTCATCGGTAGCACCGACGATGGCGATCTTGAATTTGCGCGGCAAAAACGCGAACTCGGGGTGCAGCGTGCTCCACTGGCGGATGATTTCAGCCAATGGGCGCGGGTCGGCGATTTCATCTTCGGCAATGCCGGCGCGCTCGTCGCTGGTGGTGTTGCGGATGCAGTTGCCGCTGGTCTGGATGCCGTGCAAGTGCACGCTGGCCAGCAGGTCCATCACGTCGGCGGATTTAATGAGCGGAATCCAGTTGAACTGGACGTTCTGGCGGGTGGTGAAGTGGGCGCAGGCGCTGGGCAGGCTGTGCAGGTCGCTGAGGCCCGGGTTGGCCTTGGTGAGGTCGTGCGCGTCCTTTTTGTCATAGTCGCGGGCGATGGTGGCCAGCACGCGCAGCTGGGCGCTGGACAGTTCGCCGTATGGCACGGCCACGCGCAGCATGGGCGCAAAACGCTGTACGTACCAGCCGTTTTGCAGGCGCAGGGGGCGAAACTCTTCTTCGGCCAGGGTGCCGCCTTGCCAGCGTTCCAGCTGGTCGCGGAATTGGGCGGCGCGCAGTTTGACGAACTGCTTGTCAAATTCGGTGTATTGGTACATTTTTTATCTATCGTGGGGCAGGGCAGCCTGCGAGTTTAAAGTGCCAGGAGTTTGGTGCCTGCATACGCTAGCAGCAAGGACAACAGACCCCGGATCACGCGGTCCGAAGTTTTGAGCATCAGGTGCGAACCCAGCCAGATGCCGGGAAGCGAGCCTGCCAGCAGCTTGGCCAGCAGTGGCCAATCGACCGAACCCAACCCGGCGTGGCCCAGGCCTGCCACCAGGGTCAAGGGCACGGCGTAGGCGATGTCGGCGGCGACGATGCGCTGCAGCGGCAGCAGCGGGTACAGCAGCATCAGCACCGTAACACCAATGGCACCGGCACCTACCGAGGTCAGAGTGACCAGCGTGCCGATAAATGCGCCAAACAGCAGCGGCAGACTCCAGTGGCGAGGGCGCTCGGCTGCTGGCATGTGTTCTGCGCTGACGCTGCGCGGTGCCGATCTGCCCCGGATGCTTTTGTAGAGAGTAGCCGCAGCAGTCAGCAGCAAAGCCGCGCCCAAAGTGGTGGTCATGGCTTTTTGCACCTGGGCATCGGCCGGGCCGAGCATATGTAGCACCCACAAGGTGATCAGCGAGGCTGGGATGCTGCCTGCGCACAGCGTGGCAACGATGCGCCAGTTGACCATGCCCGAGCGGGCCATCTTCAGCGTGCCACCGGCTTTGGTGAAGCAGGCAAACAGCAGGTCGGTGCCGATAGCCAGGTAGGGCTTCATGCCGAAAAAGAAAATCAGGATAGGGGTCATGAGCGAGCCGCCGCCTACCCCGGTCAAACCAACAACAAAGCCGACGAAAAACCCGGCAAAAACAAACGCTAAATCTTGCATAGAGCGCGACTATAAAAGCCTGCCACCCTATTCCAAACTACTTTATTGTTCTACCAATATGCAAATAAGCATATTTAGAAATAACGAAACTGGCTGTTTAACCTGTGTGTTTGGCGTAGGCTGTACTGATTTGTTCATGGATGGTGTGCCACAAGGGACGCACCATGAGCCGCAAACCTTGGTACACCTCGTCAACGCGCAGCATCGACGGCACGCGCTGGCCGCGGTGCTCTACCGGGCCGCCGATAGGAATAATGTTGACCCCAAGTTTGCCAAAGTGTTCTGCCAAGCGCGGTTCAGTGAGAGTGAACAAGGTATCAATGCCCTGGCGTTTGGCCATCAGCACGGCACCCATGTACAGGCTGACAGGAAGGTAGGGGAAGCGGGGCTGCTTCTGGTCACCGAAATCCTGGTCTGAAATCGGCGCTTCGGTTTGTTGCTCGCCTTTACGGCGTCGGAATTCAGACATCACTGCCAGCCGGGACACCTCGGCTATGCGCCCGCGCGGTTGCAGGGCGGGGTCGATGATGCTGCGGTCCAGCGTGTTTTTGCAGGTCACCTCAAATGGCAATGGCGCTTCAGGGTGGGCTGGGTCCGTAAGCACCAGCCGGGCACAACCTGCCAATCGGCGGCCATCGGCACTACGCACCAGGCAGTGCTGGGATCGGTAGTCGTATTTATCGGTTTCGCGCTGGTCTTCGCGCACGGGCTCAAAACCCAGTTCGCGCGCATAGACATCGTGGCGGATAAAAAAAACATCGTTGATGCGCGCCTCGTCCAGCGCCGGGGCAATTTCAAAGTATTGCTTGTAGCCGTCGCCTAGGTTGGCGCGTGGAAGGTCTGACATACGGGCCTTGCAAGGTGTTGGAGTGTCTCAGCATGTAACCGTACACACTTTACCGATGTGTTACCAAAATATTTTTTTATATTATCGGCCTGCTGCCATTTTCAGGCTTCAGAAATGTCCAGAGACCAAGGCGTTTTTTGCCAGGCTTGGACTTCTTCGCGCAGCAGATGGGCTGACTGCGGATAGGCTTGCGCCCAACCGGAACGGGTCGAGAGCAAAAAAACGCTGGGGCGTACTGGGTCCAAGCGCAGCTCCAGACCCGAGGTGTCCGGGTCGCGCCGGGCGTGGCAGAGCATGGTTGCCAGCCGCAAAGCCAGCAATTGCTGCATGAAAGTTGCGTCGCCAAAGTCCAGTTCCAGTTTGCGCAATTTGCCCCGGTGGCCCAATACCATCTGGCCAAGGCGGTGCAACTCCAGCAGGGCAAAGCCGGGTGCGTCAGCGTGCTCCAAAATGTAAGCACCGTGTTTGTGGTGGTCTTGGTGTGAGATTTGGCAGCCAATTTCATGCAATTGGCTAGCCCAGTTGAGCTTGCGCTGCTGGCGGACGATTTCAGTGGCGGCCACACCGCTGCCGGTTTGCAGTTGGCTGTAAAGCTTGCAGGCAAGCTTGGCAACGCGCTGGGCCTGCTGGGTGTCCACGCCAAAGCGGCTGGCCATGCGCTGTACCGAGACGGCGCGCAGGTCGGTTTCCTCCTGGCCACGTGCGACCAGATCGTATAGCACACCGTGGCGCAGCGCACCGTCGGCAGCGTGCATCTCGTCGATGCCCAGCAGATCAAATACGGCGCGCAGCACGCTGATGCCGCCACCAATGACCAGTTTGCGGTCGTCCTTCATGCCGTCGATGCGCAGCTTGTCGACGCTTTGGGCCTTCAGCAGGCGGTCGCTGATCCAGTCCAGACCCTCGCGGGTGATGAGGTTCAGCGGCCAACCTGCGGCATGCAGGATGTCGCCCACCGCGCCCACGGTGCCAGAGGAGCCGTAGGCCACATCCCAGGTGTCGCGGCGGTAGGCGTTCAGGGCTTCGTCGAGCACGGCTTTGGCGGCAATTTCGGCAATCCGGAAGGCATCACGGGTGAATTGGCCATTGGGAAAGTACTTCATCGACCAGGCCACGCTGCCCACCCGAAAGGATTCCATCACCGTGGCGTCATAGGCCTGGCCCAAGATCATTTCGGTGGAGCGTCCGCCGATGTCCACCACCAGCCGCCGCTCGTCCGATTGCGGCAGCAGCCGGGCCACGCCCTGGTAGATCAGCCGGGCTTCTTCGCGGCCCGGAATCACGTCGATGGGAAAGCCCAGTACCTCGTGCGCTTTGGCCAGGAATTCATCGCGGTTGCGGGCCTCGCGCAGGGTTTGGGTTGCCACGGCGCGCACTTGGTGGCGCTCGAAGCCGGCCAGGCGTTCGCCAAAGCGGGCTAGGCAGTCCCAGCCGCGCTGCATGGCCTCCAGGCTCAAGTTGCGGTTTTCGTCCAGGCCGTTGCCCTGGCGGACGGTTTCTTTCAGGTATTCAGTGCGGTGGATTTGCCCGTGGTCGAGACGACCAATTTCGAGGCGAAAGCTGTTGGAGCCCAGGTCCAGGGCGGCGATGAGAGTTCCGTTTTGCATGGTGTAGCCGCTTTTTTCGTGGGCGCAGCATAGCACCCACGGCGCGGGCAGTACGGCGTTATTTTTGTCACATAGATGTCACATAACCTTCTTAAAGTACGCCCATCGCTACGGTTCACCCACACGGTAAACCGCAGTCCCGATTCCACTTACCCAAAGGGTTTTCTGATGCAAGTACGTTTCAAAATCGCCATGGCCAGCTTGGCTGGTTCGGTCGCCTTGTCTTTTGCCGGTTTCGCCAGTGCCCAAGAAATTACCGGTGCCGGTGCTACTTTCCCCGCACCCGTGTATTCCAAATGGGCGGCCGAGTACAACAAGGTCACTGGTGTCAAGATCAACTACCAATCCGTCGGCTCCGGTGCCGGCATCAAGCAGATCGACTCCAAAACGGTAGATTTTGGTGCTTCCGACATGCCCCAAACTGACGACGTGCTGAAGTCCAAAGGCCAGATGCAGTTTCCCGCCGTCATCGGTGGCACGGTACCTGTGGTCAATATCAAGGGCATCGCACCCGGCCAACTGAAGCTGACCGGCGCTGTGCTGGGCGACATCTTCCTGGGCAAGATCACCAAGTGGAACGATGCTGCTCTGGTGGCACTGAACCCAGGTGTGCCACTGCCTGATGCGGCCATTACCACCGTACACCGTGCCGATGGTTCGGGTACCACCTTCAACTTCACCAACTACCTGAGCCGCGTCCACCCCGAGTGGAAAGAAAAAGTGGGCGAGGGCACAGCCGTGAACTGGCCATCGGGCTCAGGTGGCAAAGGCAATGAAGGCGTGGCCACGTTTGTGAACCGCCTGCCTAACTCGATTGGCTACGTGGAATACGCCTACGTCAAGCAAAGCAAGATGACCTACGCCCTGCTGAAGAACCGTGATGGCGTGTTTGTCGCGCCCAGCGACACTGCCTTTGCCGCTGCGGCTGCGGGTGCCGAATGGAGCAAGTCGTTTTACCAACTGATTACCGACCAACCCGGCAAGGAAGCATGGCCTATCTCCACCGCCACCTTCATCTTGATGCACACCAAGCAAGACAAGCCTGCAAACGCCACCGAAGTGTTCAAGTTCTTCAGCTGGGCCTACAAAAATGGTGCCAAGATTGCCGACGAGCTGGACTACGTTCCCTTGCCTGCACCCGTGGTCGCCTCGATTGAGAAGGCCTGGGGCCAGGTGACCGATGCTGCTGGTAAACCCGTCGCCATCAAGTAATTGACTCACCCCCAGGCTACAGCGTAAGCGCTTTTCGCCAACCCCCTTGCAGGGGGCAACACCAGCAGCCCGGCAGAGCCGGTTCTGCGGTGTTTCTGGCGGGTGTGCGTTCTCGCTTTGGCGTGGTGTTCTCGAAATCAACCAAGGAGCATACGTGTCATCTACACTCCCGGCGACCGAAAACCTGTTAAATCCATCTGGTAAGTCTTCCGGACACGCGATGATCACTCCTCCCCGCCCCAAAGCGGCCCGCTCCGGGCCGGTTTTCGACCGTATCTTTGCCTGGCTGGCCAAGGGTTCGGCCATTTTCACCCTGGTCATGCTGGTCGCCATCTTGGCATCGCTGACTGTTAGTGCCTGGCCCGCAATTGCCAAGTACGGTTTGGGCTTTTTGACCAGCACCACCTGGGACCCGGTCAAAGAAGACTTTGGCGGGCTGGTGATGATTTACGGCACGGTGATGACTTCGTTCATTGCCTTGCTGATTGCGGTACCGGTGAGTTTTGGCATTGCACTGTTTTTGACCGAGTTGTCGCCAGCTTGGCTCAAGCGCCCGCTGGGGACTGCTATCGAATTGCTAGCCGCTGTTCCTTCCATCGTCTACGGTATGTGGGGTTTATTGGTGTTCAGTCCGGTGCTGTCCACCTACGTGCAACAGCCCTTGCAAGCGGCGTTTGGCGATGTGCCATTTCTGGGTACCTTGTTTTCTGGCGCACCGGTGGGTATCGGTATTTTGTCGGCAGGCATCATCCTGGCCATCATGATCATCCCGTTCATTGCGGCGGTGATGCGGGATGTGTTTGAGGTCACCCCTACTTTGTTAAAAGAGTCGGCGTACGGCTTAGGTGCCACCACCTGGGAAGTCGTCTCCAAGGTGGTGTTGCCCTACACCAAGTCGGGTGTTGTGGGCGGCATCATGCTGGGTTTGGGTCGGGCCATTGGCGAAACCATGGCAGTAACTTTTGTGATTGGTAATTTCAACCAATTAGATTCGCTCAGCCTGTTCCAGGCGGCCAACAGCATTACCTCCGCCCTGGCCAACGAGTTTGCCGAGGCGGGCGAAGGACTGCACCAAGGTGCTCTGATGTACTTGGGCCTGGTGCTGTTCTTTATCACTTTCGTCATTCTTTCCCTGTCCAAACTGTTGCTGTCGCAACTGCGGAAAAATGAAGGAGCCAAATCATGACCACGGGCGAAATGTTGCTCAAAGCTGCTGCGCTGGAACAGACCCGCAGCGTCAAATACGCCAAACGCAAGCGCGTCAATAAGATTGCCCTGCTGCTGGCCTTGGGCGCCATGGCTTTCGGCCTGTTTTGGTTGTTCTGGATTCTGTTTGAAACTGTGCGTCTGGGCATTGAAGGTCTCACCATCGCGACACTGACCCAGATGACCCCACCGCCCAACGACGAAGGCGGCTTGGCCAACGCGATTTACGGCTCGTTTCTGATGGTGACACTGGCAACCTGTGTGGGCGCACCCATCGGCATCATGGCCGGTATCTATCTGGCCGAGTACGACACCAAGAGCTGGCTGGCTTCGACCACGCGGTTTGTGAACGATATTTTGTTGTCGGCCCCAAGCATCGTGATTGGCCTGTTCGTCTACGCCGTGGTGGTGTCGCGCTTCAAGTCGTTCTCGGGCTGGGCTGGCGTGGTGGCCTTGGCACTGATCGTGATCCCGGTGGTCATCCGCACCACCGAGAACATGCTGCAACTGGTGCCGCCCGGTCTGCGCGAAGCGGCTTACGCCTTGGGTGCGCCCAAGTGGAAGGTGATTTTGAGCATCACCCTGAAAGCTGCCCGGGCTGGAGTGATTACCGGTGTGATGCTGGCTGTTGCCCGGATTGCCGGGGAAACCGCACCGCTGCTGTTCACCGCCTTGAGCAACCAGTTCTGGACGTCCAGCCTGAGCCAGCCGATGGCCAGCCTGCCGGTCACGATTTTCAAATTTGCGATGAGCCCGTACGAAAACTGGCAGAAGCTGGCCTGGGCCGGGGTCTTTTTGATCACCATGGCCGTGCTGGGCTTGAATATTTTGGCCCGCCTGTGGGCTGGCTCCAACAAGAACTAACTTAGGTCTTCACCATGCAAACCACTGTTGCAAGCCCCTCGAAAATTTCGGTCAAAGATCTGAATTTCTACTACGGTAAGTTCCATGCGCTCAAGGGCATCAACATGGAAATCCCCGAAAAGAAGGTCACCGCCTTCATTGGCCCGTCGGGCTGCGGTAAGTCCACGCTGCTGCGTATCTTTAACCGCATGTTCGAGCTCTACCCCGAGCAGCGCGCCGAAGGCCAGATCATCTTGGACGGCGAGAACCTGCTGACCAGCAAAAAAGACGTGGCCCTGCTGCGCGCCAAAGTCGGCATGGTGTTCCAAAAGCCCACGCCGTTCCCGATGTCGATCTACGACAACATTACGTTTGGCGTAAAGTTGTTTGAAGACCTGAACACCACCGACATGGAAGAACGTGTCGAATGGGCCCTGCGCAAGGCGGCCTTGTGGACCGAAGTGAAAGACAAGCTCAACCAAAGCGGGTCCAGCCTGTCCGGTGGCCAGCAGCAGCGCCTGTGCATTGCCCGCGGCATTGCTATCAAGCCCGAAGTACTGCTTTTGGATGAACCTTGCTCTGCGCTGGATCCGATCTCTACCTCTAAGGTGGAAGAGCTGATCACCGAGCTGAAGAACGACTACACCGTGGTCATCGTCACCCACAACATGCAGCAGGCTGCGCGTTGCAGCGACTACACGGCTTACATGTATCTGGGTGACCTGATGGAGTTTGGAGCCACCGAAGACATCTTCTTCAAGCCCAAGCGCAAGGAAACTGAAGACTACATCACCGGAAGATTCGGTTGAACACCCCCAGGCTACACACTTTGTGTTTCCGCCAACCCCCTTGCAGGGGGCAACACTGGCAGCCCGGCGAAGCCGGTCCTGCGGTGTTCTTGAAAAATTCAGGCTCGCCGTTTATGGCCCCTCTTTGTATTGGAGACTCTCATGCCCGATAAACATCTTTCCAGCCAGTTCGACAGCGAACTCAATGGCGTTTCCAGCCGCGTGATGGAGCTGGGCGGTCTGGTGGAATCGCAGATTCGCCAGGCAGTCTATGCGCTGTCGCAGTTCAGCGTTGAAGTGGCCGACCAGGTGGCAGAAACCGAAATCCGTGTGAATGGCATGGAAATCGAGATCGACCGCGAACTGTCCAGCATCATCGCCCGCCGCCAGCCCACGGCGCGGGATCTGCGTTTGCTGATTGCCATCTCCAAAACCACGGCCAATCTGGAGCGCGTGGGCGATGAGGCCAACAAAATTGCCCGCATGGCCAAGTCGATTGCCAAGAGCAGCTCGCCCCGCTCCCTGCCGACGCTGGATCTGCGCGTCTCGGCCGACATGGCTTCCGGCCTGCTGCGAAAGGCGTTGGACGCGTTTGCCCGGCTGGACACCAGCGCCGCGCTGGACATTCTGAAAGAAGACGATCTGATCGACCAGGAATTCGACGGCTTTGTGCGCAAGCTCATTACCTACATGATGGAAGATCCTCGCACCATCACCGCCAGCCTGGACCTGCTGTTCATCGCCAAAGCCATCGAGCGCATCGGTGACCACGCCAAGAATATTGCCGAGTTCATCATCTACATCGTCAAAGGCGAAGACGTGCGCCACGCCACCGTCGCGCAAGTGGAGTCGGCACTGCAATGAAAACCATGCCCCGGGTCCTGATCGTCGAAGACGAGCCCGCGATTGCCGAGCTGATTGCGGTCAACCTGCGCCACAGCGGTTTTCAGCCGACCTGGGCGATGGACAGCGTCACGGCACAGTGTGAGCTGGATGCCATGCTGCCCGATGTGATCTTGTTGGATTGGATGCTGCCGGGCGAAAGCGGTTTGTCGCTTGCCAAGAAATGGCGTGCCAACCCGCGTACCAAGGGTGTCCCCATCATCCTGCTGACCGCCCGCAGCGACGAGAATGACCGCGTGGCCGGCCTGGATGCCGGAGCCGACGACTACATTTCCAAGCCGTTTTCGACCAAGGAAATGCTGGCCCGCATCCGCGCCGTGTTGCGCCGCCGCGCACCCGAGCAAGAGAGTGGCACCATCCGCATCGGTGCCCTGGCGCTGGATGCCGCCACCTACCGGGTCACTTTCCAGGAGCAGGCGGTTAAAATCGGCCCGACCGAATTCAAGTTGTTGCAGTACCTGATGAAGAACTCCGAACGCGTGCATTCGCGCTCGCAACTGCTTGACCGGGTCTGGGGCGACCACGTGTTTATCGAAGAACGTACGGTGGACGTGCACGTCAAGCGCCTACGCGAGTCCCTGGGCGCCGGCGGAGCCATGGTGGAGACCGTGCGCGGCGCGGGCTACCGCATCACGGCGCAGCCTGTGGCGGCTACTCCCACCATCTCCAATGCAGCCTCTGCAGCCTGATTCCCAGGGTGGTTGAACCACTACCCGTATTCCCTTTTTCACCCTATGTGGTTTCGATTTTTAAGCTTTTTAGGCCTCCAGCTGGGCGCGGGCCTGCTGGGCTGGGAGTGGGCCGCCTACTTGGGCGCGTTGGTTGGTGTGGTGCTGGCGGGCATGTTCTGGATGCTGCTGGATGCCGTGCGCGGCTTGCGCGTTATGCGCTGGTTGCGCACGGGAGAGGCCACGCAAGCCCCCCACATGCAAGGCTGGTGGGGTGAAATCACCGACCGCACCCGCCGCTGGCTGCGCCAGACGCAGCAAAAAATGCTGGATGCCGAAACCCGGCTGCAAGAGTTTCTGGCCGCCATCCAGGCCTCGCCCAATGGCGTGGTGCTACTAGATGCGCAAGGGCGTATCGAGTGGTGCAACCACATCGCAGCAGAGCATTTTGGTTTTGATGCCCAGCGCGACCTGCAGCAGCAGATCGGCAACCTGGTGCGCGACCCGGCATTTGCCGCGTACTACGCCGATGCCGACTTTTCGCGCGGCACCTTCATGCATGGGCGCGGCGGCACGGCCAGCCGTCCGGTGCGTTTGTCGGTGCATCTGCATCCGTATGGCGATGGCCGTCGGCTGCTGTTATCCCGCGATGTCACGGCGCTGGAGCAGGCCGAGGCGATGCGCCGCGACTTTGTGGCCAATGTCTCGCACGAGATCCGCACGCCGCTGACCGTGATGTCGGGCTTTGTGGAAACCATGCAGAACCTGCCACTGGACGAAGGCCAGCGCGAGCGTTACCTGGGTTTCATGGCCCAGCAGGCCCAGCGTATGCAAACCCTGGTGAGTGATTTGCTCACCCTGTCCAGCATCGAAGGCAGCCCTGCGCCGAGCAACAGCGAGTGGATTGTGCTGCGCGACCTGCTGGCCCAATGTGCCCGTGAGGCCGAGGCTTTGTCGGGCATGGTGACCGCCGGGCACACCAAGGTGCATGCCCTGCGGTTTGGCCCCATGCCCGAGGGTTCTATCGCCGGTGCATCGAGTGAGTTGCTCAGCGCCTTGTCCAATCTGGTCAGCAATGCCGTGCGCTACACGCCCGCTGGGGGCCGTATCGACGTGCGCTGGCAGCCTTTGCCCGATGGCCGGGCGGAGTTCTCGGTAAAAGACACCGGGCCTGGCATCGCGGCAGAGCACTTGTCGCGCCTGACCGAGCGTTTCTACCGCGTAGACCCCAGCCGCTCACGCGAAACCGGTGGTACCGGCCTGGGCCTGGCTATCGTCAAGCACGTGGTGCAACGCCACGGTGCCGAGTTGCGCATCGAAAGCACGCAGGGCCAGGGTTCGCGCTTTGCCATTGTGTTCCCGGCCAGCCGCTTGCGCGGTACCGTGGTACAGGTTGTAAATGCTATCTAATTGATAGCTGCCTGCGCAGGTGAAATCTACGCCAGAGGCCTAAAAACCTTGTAAATTACCGCTGGATTCGCTGGTAGAGCTGTACGGCTTCACCGTTGTCGGCGCGCCGCCGCACCCCTATTTTGAGTACCCAGACGCTCTTGTCTATGGCTTGCGGCGGTAGCCGGGCCGTAGTGGTGTCGACCAGCAACCAGGCGCACTGGGCGGAACCGCGGGGCTTGAGCACCAAATTGCCATGGAACTGGAACGCAGCAATCTGCCCTCGGGTCAGGTTGTCGAACTCTACGCACTCGGGCAGCGCGCGTCCCGGAGTTTGGGTGCGGATGGCACGGTCTACATTGCGCACCAGGGGCAGGTAGCTGCGGCCAAAGTTCACGGCAGGCATGCCCAACGTCATCAGCAGCAGCCAGCAAAGGGCGGTGCCACCCGCGGGCAGCACCAGACTCTTCCAGATGGCCGAGCGGTGGCGGCCTACGCGCCATTTCACCAGCCAAACCCACACCAGCGATGCTCCTAATGCCACCGCGAACGGCAACCATTCGAAGCTCGGCATGAAGCCGGGCAGCAGGCGGGCCAGATTAGCCGCCGGCTGCTTGGGCACGCCGGTTTGCGCCGCCACCCAGATGACCCAGATGATCAGCGCGAAGATGGTAAAAAACAGCAGCGTGAACCAGTCCACCAGTGCACTGACGGTGCGGCTCAGGGTGGGCAGGGCGAATGCTGCCAGTGTGGCCATGGCGGGCAGGGCCAGCATGAGCGAGCGGTCGGCGGCATCGGTGGTAAACGTCGCAGCCAGTGCGACTGCCACAAACCAAAGCGGCAGTGCAAGGTGGCGGCCAAAGTTGCCGCTGGTGAGCTGGCGCCGCCAGCGCCACAGCGTCCACACCGCCAGCGGCCATACGGGCCAGGTAAACCAAAGCAGCAGCCGGGCCAGGTTGCGCAGACTGGTCCAGTCGGTTTCAGGCAGATCAATGCGCCAGCGCCACTGCTCCAAAGCCCAGGCCAGCGTCGCTACCGCCACCGTTATCAGCAATACCGCCAGACTCCAGCGCAGGCTGCGCGGTGCGTTGCCGAGCTCGCCGGGTTCTTGGGCATGGCGGTCCAGAAAGCACACCAGTGCGCCGCCCAGGCCCAACAGCACGGCCATGGTCGGTGCGCCCGACAGCGCCAACCCGGCCAGACCCAGCACCACGCCGATGGCCGGTATCCAGGTGCGGTAAGGCACAGCGGCCAGCGCGAAAAAGCTCAAGGCGGTAAACGCCAGCTGCGCCAGTGCCGGGGTGGTTTCGTGCGACAACTGCGCCATGCCCAGGCAGGCAATCATGGCCAGCAAACCGCCGTCGGCCATGGCCCGGGCGTAGTCGGCCGGTTTGGCCTCGCCGCCAAAAGCAAACGCTACCGGCTGGGCGCGTGGGCTGCGGGCCAGGTAGTAGACCGCGTACCAGGTGGTGGCCAGCGCCATCGCCAGCAGCAGCATGAAGGGGATGCGGGCCGCGAAATCAGCGGGCCAGCTCTGGGGTGCCAGTTGCACCGCCCAGGCACCCAGCCAGTAGGGCACCAAGGCTTCAATCTCGGGCGGCTGGCCTTGCAAGGTGGGTTGCAGCCACGCTGCATGGCCCCGCGCCAGTTCGGCGATGTAGCCAAACGTGGTCATGTCGTTGTTGCGCCAGGGCGCACGGCCGACAAAGCCGGGCAGTACATAGGCCAGGCATAGCAGCCACAACGCAATGCGCGGCAGGCGGCGGACGGCGCTTTGCGCAACGATGGCAGGGGTGGTTTGGTTCACAGAGGGGGAATAGTACGGCCAATATTGCACAGGACTTACGCTGCGTAAGTCCTAACAAAAAAAGGCAGCGCGGATAAACCGGGCTGCCCCTTAGAGGTTGCAGAAAAACTTATTCTGCGGCGGCGACAGGTGCAGCGACAGCGGCGGTGGTCTTGCCGAAGCGGTTGCGGAAGCGCTCCACGCGGCCACCCATGTTGTCCACGGATTTTTGCGTACCGGTGTAGAAAGGATGGGATTCGCTGGAGGTGTCCAGCTTGTACAGCGGCAGTTCGCGGCCGTCTTCCATCTTGATCATTTCCTTGGCGTTAACGCACGAACGGGTTACAAACTTGAAGTTGTTCGACAAGTCCATGAAGCACACGTCACGGTAGTTGGGGTGAATGCCAGCTTTCATTATTTCTTCCTTGTTCAATTGCGTTAGCCGCCCGGTGCATTGGGACCCTTGGGACAATAGTTTGCCCAATTTGAAAGCCCGGTACTTTTCGCGATTAGCCTTCGATTATATCCCGAAAATACAAATCTTCGGTTTCAACCGCCCCGGCGCATCATGTCGAAGAACTCGACGTTGTTCTTGGTGGACTTCATGTTTTTCAACATCAGTTCCATCGACTCGATTTCGTCCATGTTGTACATGAACTGGCGCAGGATGCGGCTCTTTTGCAGAATCTCGGGCGACAGCAGCAGCTCTTCGCGGCGGGTGCCGCTACGGTTGAGCTGGATCGACGGGAACACGCGCTTCTCATAGAGGCGGCGGTCCAGGTGGATTTCGCAGTTGCCGGTGCCCTTGAATTCTTCAAAGATCACTTCGTCCATGCGGCTGCCGGTATCGATCAGTGCGGTGGCGATAATGGTCAGCGAGCCGCCTTCTTCCACGTTGCGGGCAGCACCCAGGAAGCGCTTGGGGCGCTGCAGGGCGTTGGAGTCCACGCCGCCGGTCAGCACCTTGCCGCTTGAGGGCACGACGTTGTTGTAAGCCCGGGCCAGGCGGGTGATCGAGTCCAGCAGGATCACCACGTCTTTTTTCAGCTCGACCAGGCGCTTGGCGCGCTCGATCACCATTTCGGCCACGTGCACGTGGCGGGCGGCGGGTTCGTCGAAGGTGGAGGCAATCACCTCGCCCTTGACGGAGCGCTGCATTTCGGTCACTTCTTCGGGACGCTCATCCACCAGCAACACCATCATGTGGCTGTTCGGGTAGTTGGCGGCAATGGCGTGGGCCATGTGCTGCATCATCACCGTCTTGCCGCTCTTGGGCGGGGCGACCAGCAGGGCGCGTTGGCCTTTGCCGATGGGGGCAACGATGTCGATGATGCGGCCGGTGATGTTTTCTTCACCCTTGATGTCGCGTTCCAGCTTCATTTGCTCTTTGGGAAACAGCGGGGTCAAGTTCTCGAACATGACCTTGTGCTTGTTTTCTTCGGGGCCGCCGCCGTTGACTTTGTCGAGCTTGTTCAGCGCAAAGTAGCGTTCGCCGTCTTTGGGCGTGCGCACTTCACCTTCGATCATGTCACCGGTGTGCAGGTTGAAGCGGCGCACCTGGCTGGGGCTGATGTAGATGTCGTCGGTGCTGGCGGTGTAACTGGTGTCGGGGCTGCGCAGGAAGCCGAAGCCGTCGGGCAAGATTTCCAGCACGCCATCGGCAATGATCTGCTCGCCGGTGCGGGCGCGCTTTTTGATGATGGCAAACATCAGCTCTTGCTTGCGCATACGGCCGGTGTTCTCAATTTCAAGTTCTTCGGCTTGTTTGAGGACTTCAGACACGTGCAGTGCCTTGAGTTCGTTTAAGTGCATGGATTGACTCCTGGGCGGAGTTCTGAGAGGAAAAAAGGGGGGAGGTTTTGAGGAGGCTAGAAGGGCCTCACAAACCGGGAACTCGAACCAACTTGCTCGGGGGGCAAATGGGTGAATGCGTAGATTATGACAGGAATAATGGCCAAGAAAAACGAAGCCACCGCGAGGGTGGCTAGGTGCGAAAGGCTCAGGCCAGTTGCTGGTCGATAAAAGCGGTCAGCTGCGACTTGCTCATGGCGCCCACTTTGGTGGCTGCCAGCTCGCCATCCTTGAAAATCATCAAGGTGGGAATGCCGCGGATACCGAACTTGGCGGGAATGTCGCGGTTCTCGTCCACGTTCATCTTGGCGATTTGCAGCTTGCCTGCGTAGCCGGTGGCCACTTCGTCCAAAATGGGGGCAATCATTTTGCAAGGACCGCACCATTCGGCCCAGTAATCGACCAACACCGGTGTGGTGGACTTTAAAACGTCCGCATCGAAAGTTGCGTCCGAGACATGTTTGATGAGTTCGTTGGCCATGGAAATGTTCCTTAAAGCAGAGTGCCGAGACGACTAAAGTTGCGGCATTGTGACAGAAACCAAGAGTGCCTGTCGGCCACGTTCGTGCTATCACAGACATAGCGAAACCCCATTGGCCCACCAGCACCACCGCGTCAAATATGTCTAATCCTTTCGACCCCCTGTGGTTTGCCCCCGTCACCGGCTTGCTGGTCCAGATACAGCACGCCATGGAGCAGCGCCAGGCCCACCCTGCGCGCACCGTGGTCTTGCTGCCGTACGCGCAGCTCATGCCGCTGGCCAATCGCTTTTGGGCGCAGGCCCGGCCCGATGGTTTTGCCCCGCGTTTCGAGTCCACGCTGAATTGGTCGCACGGCCTGGGCGGCGCAGCCCTGGGGCCGCACGATCTGCGTTTTGACACCGCCATGGACATGCTGCAAGCCCCCGATCTGCTGGAGCGTGCCGGCCTGGGCGCACAGCGCGAAGCCTTGGCGGCCCGCCTGGTCGAAGCCGCCCATCAACTGGCCCCGTTGGTGGCCGCAGTGCCGCCGCCGCGGCGTGCCGACTGGGCCGCCCATGCGCGCGAGGCCGTGGGCCTGGGCATGGAAGCCCCGGTGCTGGCGCTGGAATGCGTGGTGGCCCGCATCGCGCTGGAATGGGCCGCCGCCTCCAGCTACGCCACCGACGTGCTTTGGTTTGATTCCGTGCCCGCCGCGCTGGACTGCATCGTGGTGCTCGACGGCTTCCAGACCGATCCACTGATCCACGCCCTGTGCGCCGCCTGGGGCGACAAGGTCACGCGCCTGGTGTGCCCCACACCACCGCCCCCGCCCATGCCCGCCCTGCACGAGGCCAGTGATTCCGAAGATGAGGCCCAGCGCGCCGCCGCCTGCGTGCTGCGCCACATCGAGGCCGGTCGCACGCCGGTCGCCTTGGTCGCTACCGACCGGCTACTGACCCGCCGCATTCGCGCCATGCTGGCCGCGCAAAACGTGCGCATCCGCGACGAAACCGGCTGGAAGCTGTCCACGACCCGGGCCGCGGCGCAGCTGGTGGTCACGCTGCGGGCCGCCCGCTGGGATGCCGGCAGCGATGCGGTGCTGGACTGGCTGAAAAACGCCCCCGCGTTCCGCCCGCGCACCGTGCAATCCCTGGAGAAAGCGCTGCGCAAAGCCTCGGTGCAAAGCTGGTCCGCTTGGAGCCCCGAGGCCACGCCGAACCAGCCCGTTGTGTCCGATGCCGTGCGACTGGCCAACAGCCTGCGCGCCAGCCTGCAAGCCGCCCGCCCGCTGGTGGCCTGGCTGGCTGGCGTGCGCGCCTTGCTGCAGGCCAGTGGCCAGTGGGCCGCGCTGGAGGTGGATGCCGCCGGGTCCAAACTGCTGTCGGCCCTTCGCCTCACCGAGGGTGCCGAGGCCGAGTTTGCCGACTTCCCCCAGGCCACCCGCCGCCTGCGCCTGGCCGAGTTCAGCACCTGGGTGGGCGATGCGTTGGAGGCGGCCAGCTATGTGCCCGACCACCCGCAGGACGAGCAAGTCGTGGTGCTGCCGCTGAGCCAGCTGCTGGCCCGCCCATTTGCCGCGCTGGTGCTGCCCGGCTGCGACGAGGTGCGCCTGGCCGTGTCGCCCGAGCCGCCCGGTGCCTGGACCGCCGCGCAGCGCGAAGCCCTGGGCCTGCCGTCCCGCGCCTTGCTGGAGGCCGCCGCCCGCGCCGCCTGGGCCAACGCCCTGCAAACCCCGCATACCGATGTGCTGTGGCGGCAAAGCGATGCTTCCGGCGAAACTCTGCTGGCCAGCCCGCTGGTGCAGGCGCTGCGGATCACAGAAGCGCTGCCGCTGGCTGCCGACCCGCGCATCCCCCGTAGCCTTACGCTGCTGCCCACCGAGCGGCCTTTGCCCGTGGGTGCCGCGCTGCCGATCACCCGCCTGTCGGCCAGCGCCTACGAGGATTTGCGCCGCTGCCCGTACCGCTTCTTCGGCCTGCGCCAACTGGGCCTGCAAGAACCGCAAGAGCTCACCGGCGAGGTGGACAAGCGCGACTTCGGCACCTGGCTGCATGCGGTGCTGAAAACCTTCCATGAAGCATTAAATCGTGCTCCAGCGCAATCATTACCTGCGCGGGTAGCTATGATTAACATAGCGTCCGAGCAGGTCACGCAAGACATGCATCTGGAGCCGGGCGAGTTCCTGCCCTTCGCCTCTGCCTGGCCCCGGGTGCGCGACGGCTACCTGGACTGGCTTGCCCCGCACGAAGCCGCAGGCGGCCAGTTCGAGCAGGCCGAAAGCGCGCTGGAGCTGCCGCTGGGCTCCATCACCCTGGTCGGCACCATCGATCGGGTAGACCAGGTGCACGCCGATGGCCGCAGCACCGCCCTGGTCATCGACTACAAAACCGAAAATGCCCAGGCCACCGGCAAACGCATCCAGCAGCCGCTGGAAGACACCCAGTTGGCCTTCTACGCCGCCCTGTTGCCGCACGACACATTGCGCGCCGCCTACCTCAACGTGGGTGAAAAAGACGGCAGCCAGTTGTTTGAGCAGACCGAAGTGGTCGAGGCCCGCGACGCATTGATCCACGGCATCCTCGACGACATGCAGCGCATTGCCGATGGGGCGACGCTGGCCGCGCTGGGTGAGGGCGCAGCCTGCACGTTCTGCGCCGCACGGGGCCTGTGCCGCAAGGACTGGTGGACGGTGTAAGGCCGGATCCGCTCCCGGAGTGGAGTCTCACACGTACGGCAGCCCGTCCTTGTGGAAGAACTTCCATGCGCCGTCGACCAGCGCGGCTTGCAGGTCGTCGTCGGGGTAGGTGGCGGCATCGCCCGGGGTTCTGTCGCCCACCTCCAGGTAAATCACCTCTTCAGCGCTTTCGTTGGCCAGGCGGTGGGCATTGCCGGTGCCTGCGGGAAAGCCCGCGCACATGCCGGGACCCAGTACGGTGGCACCTAGGTCGGTGTACAGCGTGGGGTGGCCTTGCAGGATGTAGATGAACTCGTCTTGCTGGGTGTGCGCGTGCCGCAGGGCCGACAAGGCATGGGGTGGCAAACGCGTCCAGTTGACACCGAAGTTCTTCAGGCCAAACAGGTCGCCCAGGGGGTGCTTTTCACGGCCCGCCATCATTGCTGCGAAGGGGGCCGGGTACACCGAAGGTTTGGTGCGGGCAGGGGTGTGGGCTGCGGTGACGGCAATGGGCGGATTGTCGAGGGGCATAGGTGCACAAGTTAGTGGGTGACAGCGCCATTTTGGCGGGTTTCCATGCCGCTGCAAGCCCGCCGCTAAGCATAATTAGATGCTATATAAAAAGTAGCTTCTTGCGACCTAAGGATACGCGCTGGAGGCATAAAAAGCTTGCAAGCTCCCATTGCGTTCCAGCCAAGCGCAAAACGCCACCGCGTGCGGGTTCTGCGTCGCCTGCGGGGCCATGATCCAGTAGTTGGTGCGGTCGCACAGACTCAGGGCGGGGAAGGGCGTGTGTAGCAGGCCGCTGGCCAGTTCGTCGCGCAGTTGCAGCGGGTTGCCCAGGGCGATGCCCATGCCCTGCACCGCGGCCTGCACGGCTAGGTGGGCGTGGTCGAAGGTGACGAGGTGGCGCGGTTGCTGCGCGGGTAGCCCGGCCAGGGCCAGCCAGTCCTGCCAGACCAGTGGGGTGGAGCGGCTGTGCAACAGGGTGCGCGACAGCACGTCGGCCGGGGCCGACAAGGGTGGCTGGGCGGCCAGCACTTGCGGGCTGCACACGGGGGTCAATGTGTTGGGCAGGAAGGCCCCCAGCACAACGTCGCGCCAGGGTGGGCGCTGGCGCAGGGCGGCTAGCTCGGCATCGGTAAAGCAGCGGATCGACAC
Source organism: Rhodoferax sp. RT5P35 (assembly GCF_056521385.1). NCBI lineage: Bacteria > Pseudomonadati > Pseudomonadota > Betaproteobacteria > Burkholderiales > Comamonadaceae > Rhodoferax > Rhodoferax sp. RT5P35. Next base: position 297,453 of record NZ_JBWMAX010000001.1, read on the forward strand.
GTCGTAGGCCGCCGGGTCGAAGCCGGTGGAGCTGACGGTGGTGGCCAGTTGCACGTCCACGCCTGCTACCTCGGCGCAAAAGCTCGCCAGTTGCGGGATCAGCCACTGGGCGGAGAGTGAGGCCATGGAATTGACCGACAGGGTATTGCCACGCAGCGGGAGCTGCAGCCGGGCCGTGGCGCTGGCCATCTGGTCGAAGGCGCTACGCAGGCTGGGCAGGTAGGCGGCACCCTCGGCGGTGAGCCCCAGGCCCCGGCCACTGCGCTGCACCAGTGGAACGCCCAGCCATGTTTCCAGTGCCTTGATCTGGTGGCTGACCGCACTTTGGGTCACATGCAGCTCTTGTGCAGCCAGGGTCACGCTCTCCAGCCGGGCCGCAGCCTCGAAAGCGCGCAGCATGCTCAGGGGTGGCAGGCGGCGTGCCGTGGTTTTGGCATGAGATGAATTCATGGGTTTGGCGAAATTTCTCGATGGTTATGCAGCGCAATTACCACTAGCATAGCGCCATTGTGTGCACCGTCTAATCAGTAATTTAGCTCATTCGTAGCTAGTTGCTGGTGGCCGTTTGCTGTGACCAGAACCTGGCATCCTGAGGGGCCACACAAATGCTTTACCCTAGCTGTCTGCCCGATAAGGAAACTTCCCTTGCTACCCCCATCTCCCCCCAAAACCGTTGTATTCGACCTGGGTGCTGTACTTTTGCACTGGCAACCCGCCGAGATAGTCCAGCACGAGCTGCCCCGGTACGCACCTAACGCGGCAGCCGCGCAGGCGCTGTGCGCGAACTTTTGGACTCCCTGGGCCGAATTCGACCGCGGCACGGTCGAGCCCGCGCCATTGGCCGCCTTGCTGGCCGCGCAGAGCGGGGTGGACGCGGCAGATATGCTGCGCTTCATCCACGCCATTCCCAACCACCTGCCCACCAAGCAGGACACTGCCGCGCTGCTGCCCCGCCTGAAGGCGCAGGGGCACCGGCTGGTGTATTTGTCGAACATGCCCACCTCGTACGCCGACCGTTTGCGCGACCGCGATTTCTTCGACCACTTTGAAGACGGCATTTTCTCGGCTCACGTGGGCCTGATCAAACCCGAGCACGGCATCTACGCGCTGGCCGAAAGCCAGTTTGGCCTGACCCCCGCCGACACCGTGTTTATCGACGACAACGCACACAACGTGGCCACGGCGCGTGCCCGGGGCTGGCAGGCGATCCAGTTTCTGGACGCGGCGCAGTGCGAGCGGGATCTGGCGCACACCGGGTGGCTGGCATGAAAACCGGTGCAAGCCTGTTCCCCACCACGATAGACACCGACCACCGCTTCGGCCTGCACCTGTCCGCCGAATGGCGGGTGTTTGCGGCCTTCTTCATGTACTCGTTTGGCCTGGGCGGCATCTTTCCTCGGCTGGGCGAAATCCAGCGTGGCATGGGCGTGGGCGAGGGCGCTTTGGGCCTGGCGCTGATCGGCACCGCAGCGGGCACCCTGGTGTCGCTCACCCTGGCCAGCCGCCTGCTGGAGCGCATTGGCTACCGCCGGGCGCTGCTGCTGCTCACGCCGATGATTGCGCTGTTTTTTGCCATCGCCAGCTGGGCCAGCGGGCCGCTGGTGCTGTTTTTGTGCCTGGTGCCTGCGGGCCTGTGCGTGGGTGTGGTGGAGGTGGTGGTGAATGTAGAGGCCGACCGGGTCGAGCACCAGCTGGGCCGCCGCATCATGAACCGCGCCCACGCCTTCTGGAGCTTTGGCTTTTTTGCCGCCGGGCTAGCGGGCGCGGGCATTGCGCAACTCGGCATCAGCCCGCAGTTGCATCTGGCGATGATGGTGCCCGTGTCGCTGGCCGCCACATGGCTTTTGCTGGGGCGCTTCAGCCCCGCGCCGCTGCGCGAAGCCACTACCGAAGAAGCCCCGCACTTCGCCCGGCCCACCTGGGCCATCATGGCGCTGGTCTGCGTCACGCTCTCGGCCATGCTGCTCGAAGGCGCGGGCGCAGATTGGTCGGCCATCTACATGCGCGACGTGTTTGCCGCCTCGCCGCTGGTCTGCGGGCTGGCGGTGGCCGCGGGCGCGTTCACCCAGGCGGTGATGCGGTTTTTTGCCGACGGCCTGGTCGAGCGCTTCAGCCCCGTGGTGTTTGCCCGCAGCCTGCTGGTGGTGCTGGGCTGTGGCGCGCTGCTGGTGGTGTTGGCCCCCTTGCCCGCGCTGGCGCTGCTGGGCCTGGGGTTGATGGGCGTGGGCACCAGTGGCATCTTTCCGCTGGCCATGTCGGCAGCGGCGCAGCGCACCGACCGGCCCGCCGCCGTCAACGTGGCGGCGCTGGCACAAATCTCGTTTGTGGTGTTTTTGCTGGGCCCGCCCTTGCTGGGCCAGGTGGCCGAGCACTTTGGCATCCGCAACCTGTACGCCGCCTGCCTGCCGTTTGTGCTGCTAAGCCTGGTCGCAGTGCGAGCCCTGGGTAAAAAGAAGTGACCCAGGCCGCCTACGAACACAACGGCCACCCGGTCGAGCGCGCCGCCTTCTACGCCATCGCCTGCGACCCCCGGCGCAGCATTGCGGTAGAGGCCTGCGCGGGCGCGGGCAAAACCTGGATGCTGGTGTCGCGCATCCTGCGGGCCCTGCTGGAGGGCAGCCTGGCCAAGGACGGGCATGGCACTGCCGCCCACGAAATCCTGGCCATCACCTTCACCAAAAAGGCCGCCGGTGAAATGCGCCAGCGCCTCAACGAATGGCTGGTCGAATTCGCCCAGGCCACGCCCGAGAAGCTGGCCGAAGAGCTGCTGGCCCGTGGTGTGCCTCCCGCGCAAATTGCCCTGCAAGCCCCGGCCCTTAAAAACCTCTACCCCCAGCTTCTCTCCAGCGCCCGCCCGGTGCAGATCCGCACTTTCCACAGCTGGTTTGCCGCCCTGTTGCGCACCGCACCCCTGGCCGTTTTGCAAGACCTGGGCCTGCCCGCCAACTACAGCCTGCTGGAAGACGACCTGGAAGCCGTCACCGCCGTGTGGCCGCGCTTTTACGCCACCGTGGTGGACAGCCCCAGCGCCCGCGCCGACTTCGAAGCCCTGGTGGCCGTGCATGGCCGCTTCCAGGCGCACAAGGCGCTGGCTGCTGCCTTGAACAAGCGGGTGGAATTTGTGCTGGCCGACGCGCAGGGCGTGGTGGATGCGTCGGTACCGTCGTTCGACGCGCAGTTCCCTGCCTTCGCCGGGCTGGCCGCACCTGAAGATTTACTCTGGGCCCAGCGCCCGTTGCTGCAAGAAGCCGCCGGCAACCTGGGCCGCGCCAGCGCCGTGACCTTCTCGGCGGCAGGCAGCGCGCTGGAGCAGGCTTTGACCGCCCACGATGCAGATGCCGTGCTCGCGGCCTTGCTCACGCAAAAAGGCACAGCCCGCAAGTTCGGCGAAAAGATCGTCGGCATCGCCACTGTGCGCGCCGCGCAAGATCTGGTGTTGCAGGTGGCCCAGGCCCAACTCCAAAACGCAGCCTGGGCGCACCAGCAGCGCATGGCCCGCCTCACCCGCGTGCTGATCGCCGAGCTGGCAGCCCTAAAATACGAGCGCGGCTGGGTCGATATGAACGATGTGGAGCGTGCCGCGTCCGTCATGCTGTCGGACCCTGTGCTCAGCGGCTGGGTGCAGGAGCGGCTGGATGCCAAGGTCAAGCACCTGCTGATCGACGAATTCCAGGACACCAGCCCGCTGCAGTGGCAGGCCTTGCACGCCTGGCTCAGCGGCTATGCAGGCGCGGCGGGCGCGCCCAGCGTCTTCATTGTGGGCGACCCGAAGCAAAGCATTTACCGCTTCCGCCGCGCCGAGCCGCAGGTATTCCGCGCTGCCCAGGCCTTTGTGGTGGACGGGCTGGGCGGTGATTTGCTCAGCTGCGACCACACCCGCCGCAACGCACCGCCGGTGATGGCCGCCGTCAACGCCGTCATGTCCGCCGCGCAAGCCGCCGGTGCGTACGACGGTTTCCGGGACCACACCACCGAATCCACCGCCCTGGGGGCCCTGCGCTATCTGTCCGCCATTCCCCGTGATGCCAATGCCTCCGCCGCGCAGGCTGCCCAAGATGGCTGGCGCGACAGCCTGGGCACGCCGCGCGAAGAGCCCGAAGACAGCTTGCGCACCCTGGAAAGCCGCCAGGCCGCCCAGTGGCTGGCCGGGCAACTGGCCGACGGCTTGGCGCCCAAGGATGTGATGGTGCTGTCGCGCCGCCGCGAGCGCCTGGGCCACATGCGCGATGCCCTGCGCGCCCTGCACATCCCCACCCAGCAGCCCGAAAAAGCCGACCTGGCCGACGCGCCCGAGGTGCAAGACATAGCAGCCCTGCTGGACGCGCTGGTGTCCACCCACCACGACCTGTCGCTGGCGCAGGCGCTGAAATCCCCGCTGTTTGGCGTAAACGACACGGACCTGGTGCACTTGGCCCAGCTGCAGCGCGCCGCCCGCGCCGATGTCGACAACACCGCCGACAGTAGCTGGTGGAGTCTGCTACACAATACAGAGCAGCTCCCGCAGGCGCTATCTACGCTAGCGCCGGTTTTGGTGCAATGGAAGCAGTGGCTGGACGCACTGCCCCCGCACGACGCGCTGGATGCCATCTACGCCCACGGCGACTTGCTGGCCCGCTTCGCCGCCGCCGCGCCGGCTGCTCTGCGCCCCTCGGTGCTGGCCAATCTGCGCGCGGTGCTGGGCACAGCCTTACAGCTCAACGAAGGCCGCTTCGCCACGCCCTACGCCCTGGTGCGCGCCCTCAAGGCAGGTGGTGTCAAAGCCCCGGTCACCAGCGCCCCGGATGCCGTGCGCCTGCTTACCGTGCACGGCGCAAAAGGCCTGGAGGCCGCGCTGGTGCTGCTGCTCGACACCGATTCCCCGCCCGGCAAGGCCGAGACCATGGGCGTGCTGGTGGACTGGCCCGGCGAGGCCGAAGCCCCCGTGCGCCTGGTCTTTTTGGCCAGCGAATCCAACCCGCCCGCCTGCGTGGTCGACGTACTGGCCATCGAGCAGGCCGCGCGCCAGCGTGAGGAGCTGAACGGCCTCTACGTCGCCATGACCCGCGCCCGCAGCCAACTGGTGCTGTCGTCCGTGGTGCCGCACAAGGCGGTGGACGGCTCGTGGTGGCAGCGTTTGCAGCCCCTGGCTGAGAGGGTTGAAGCCTTAGCCGAAGCCGACCCGCTAGAGGCCGCCGCTGCCGATGCCGATTTCACTCTGCTGGTGGTGCCGGACATCGGCCTGCAAGTCGCCCCACCGCGCCCGGAGCCGGAGGCTGATGCCACTGAGTCGCGCATTGGGCAGGCGATGCACCGGCTGCTGGAGTGGGGCACCGCCGATATCACCCAGCAGCAAGCCGCAGCGCGTGAGTTTGGTTTGGATGCCGAGCAGTCCCAGAAGGCAGCCACCATGGCCGCCGCCATCCGTGCGGGCGAGGGTGCCTGGGCCTGGGATGCCGAGGTGGTGGATTGGGCGGGCAACGAGGTGGCTCTGAACTACCAGGGCAAGACCTTGCGGCTAGACCGCCTGGTGCGCCGCAAGGACACGGGTGCCTGGTGGGTGCTGGACCACAAATCCAAAAATCAGCCGCAGCGCGATGCGGGGTTGGTGCAGCAGTTGGAGACGTACCGGGCAGCGCTGCGGGTGCTGTATCCGGGGGCGGAGGTGGAGGCGGCGTTTTTGACGGGGGCGGGGGGGCTTGTGGTGGTTTGAGGGGAGTATCGCCTCACTTCAAGGGCTGCCATAGGCAGTCCCGTGGAAAGAGACGTTAGCTCGCATTCGTCGCACGGAGCCTCTCCAGAAGATTCTTCTCTGGAACAACCTCGATGGCCTTTCCGACTGACGTATTTACGAGAGCCCGGAGAGTTTTTAGATTCGATTCGCTTATGTCTTGAACGAAGCCGGAAGCGAACTCTTTTGACCAATTTGGAGCCGCTTTAAAGGACACGAGGAACGATGCCTGCTCTCCGTGTGCGAGTTGCTTTGGGTATTGGTGCGTGTATTGCCCAGCAACGGGTTGAATGCAGAATCGTTTGTTCTTGCGCTTGCCGACAGACCACCCCACCGAGACTATGTTGACCGGGCGATCTCCGATATTTACGACTCCGAACCCTACGTGTTCCTCCGCTGGCGTTCCGTCTCCCTCAAACACAAGACGGACACCCACCGTTGCCTTGATATTGACTACCTCGGCCTTTCGAGATAGGTACAGCGATACCAAAACAGCCAAAAACGTGGCGATCCCGGCAAGCCAAGTGCCAACAACGTTCCAGACTTGGATTTCTTGGTCGAGCGTCATATTCAGATTCTGGCTAACTCAATATGCAGAGACACCAAAGTGTCTCCCTAACATCGCATTTGTCGCCTTAACTTTGGCAACCAAATGCGGTCAAATCCTCTGCCACGATTGGGTTTTCTCAGTTTTTGACAAGCGGTTGAAGGCCATAACAACTCCAGAAAAAGCAGCAGAGGGATGTTGCACTATATCCCGGCAATCCCTTGCAGCTTGCCTTGCGACTGCTCTCGTTTTTGAAGTTGGTCATGCTTCCAGCGCCGCTGGCCGGGATGTGCCCCCGGCAGGGCAGTAACTTTTCTTTGCTTGGCCAAAGAAAAGTCACCAAAAGAAAGGCCACCCCCACTACCTGCGTCCTCCGCTGCGCTGCGGAAACCTGCGGTGCTCACTTCAGGTGGGGTCCGGCTAAACTCGCTGCGCTCAGACAACGCCAGCCCTTTTCCACCTGAAGCTGCGCTCCTCGGCGCATCTAGAGGGGGACCCCTGGAGCGGGATCGGGGGCGCACAGCGCCCCATCGCGCCTAGGGCGCGAACCACCCTCACCACCACCCGGCCAGCGGCGACTGTGGTGCCCAACACGGCATAGATCCGCCACAAACTTTTTCAAAATATTCAAGTAAAAACTGGCTCCAGCGCATACTCCGCCTTCGCTAGTGGCTACTAATTCAATAGCATTTTGGGTTGCAGCCAAAACAACCAGCCCAGTAGCGCTGCGAAATGCGCCACCACGCTGGTCCAGTAGCTGGTTTTGAAGTGGGGGTTGCGGGATTTGTAACGCAAAACGGCCTGGGCCATGCCTGCGCCGGGCCAACCACCCACCAGGCTAAGTAGGTGCAGGGTGGTCTCTGGGGTGCGCCAGGTGGCGGTGCGGGTGGTCTGAGAGGGGCGGGCGTAGGCAGTGACGGTGAGTACGTTCACCACCAGTATGGCGGCCACCATCCACAGCGACAGGCGGTGGTCCCACACCCCCCACGCCCCCAAAAAGCTCCACAGGATGAGCAGCAAAACAAAGGTGCGAGCGCTGGACTTTCGGCCGATGGTACGGCGGGGCCGGTGGGAGTGCACATCGGCATTGGCGCTGGCCGTGCTGACCGATATGGCGCGCGCGCTTTTGTCGCTGACACTGACTTCATCAAACCACACGGTTTCGCCTTCGCGCGGCGATGCGGCGCCAAGGTAGTCTTTAATGTGAAAAAAAATGTCGTAGCCGGTGTTGGGGCTGCGGATGAGACCTACGCCGCGGGTGGTGTTCCAGCGGTGGATTCTTCCTCGTTTTTTCATCGCACTTACCCCCAGCGTGTACCGGCTGGGAATTCTGACCCTGTACGCGGGGATATCAGCGTTTTTTACGCATTGTTACCGCACAGTTTGCAGCGGCAATCCCACGTAGTTTTCGGCCAGCACAGTAGAGGCCGCGGGGGAGTGCACCAGGTATTCCAGCTCGGCTTCTTGCATGCGCTGGCCGAACGCGCCGGTGTCGGGAAACTTGTGCATCAGCGAGGTCAGCCACCACGAGAAGCGCTCGGCCTTCCAGATGCGGGCCAGGGCGCGCTGTGAATAGCTATCGATGCCTGCTGCGCTTTTTTCCGCATAAAACTCGATCAGCGCGTTGGAGAGGTACTTTACATCGCTGGCCGCCAGGTTCAGGCCCTTGGCCCCGGTGGGCGGCACGATGTGGGCGGCGTCGCCTGCTAAAAACATGCGGCCAAAGCGCATCGGTTCGGCCACAAAGCTGCGCAGCGGGGCGATGCTTTTCTCCAGCGTGGGGCCGGTGACGATGCGCTCGGCCAGGGCAGGGTCGAGGCGGCTGCGCAGTTCGTCCCAAAAACGCTGGTCGCTCCAGGCTTCGACCTTGTCGTCCAGCGGGCACTGCACGTAGTAGCGGCTGCGCGTCAGGCTGCGCATCGAGCACAGCGAAAACCCGCGCGCGCTGTTGCCGTAGACGATGGAGTGGGGCGACACGGGTGGTACATCGGCCAGCACGCCCAGCCAGCCAAACGGGTAGACCTTTTCGTATTCGGTCACCGCGCTCTCGGGCACGCTAGCACGGCAGACACCGTGGAAGCCATCGCAGCCGGCGATGAAGTCGCATTCCAACTCCAAGTTTTGCCCGTCCTTCTGGTAACGCACGCGCGGTGTGGCGCTGTCGAAATCGTGCACGCTCACCTGGGCGGCCTGGTACACCGTGGTCAGGCCTGCGGCGCTGCGCGCATCCATCAGGTCGCGCGTCACCTCGGTCTGGCCGTAGGCCGTGACTACCTTGCCACCGGTTAAGCCATGCACGTCGATGGCATGGCGTACGCCCGAGAACACCAGGTCGATGCTGTGGTGGACGATACCTTCGGACTGCACCCGCTCCCCTATGCCGGCCTCATGCAGCATGTCTACCGTAGTCTGCTCCAGGATGCCCGCCCGTATGCGGCCCAGCACATAGTCGGGGCTTTGCCGCTCGATGATGACGTTGGCAATGCCAGCTTTGTGCAGCAACTGGCCGAGCAGCAAGCCGGACGGGCCTGCACCGATGATGGCAACCTGGGTACGCATTTGAGTCTCCCGAAATAATGGCTCACCCCCAGGCTGCAGTGCTTCGCATCTTTCGCCAACCCCCTTGCAGGGGGCAGCACCAGCAGCCTGGCATAGCCAGTTCTGCGGTGCTTTTGGTGGGCGTGCGTTCTGTCTGCACGAGAGGCTCATATAGGGCATTCATGTTAGGTGGCAACGCAGCCCGTTGCCAGCAGCGCACCACGTCTTTGTGCGATGATCGGTCTAGTTGTGCGATCACCGCGCAGAAAGTCAGAGCCATGACCATTCAAAAAGGGGATCTCATCGAAGGCATGGCCAAGGGCATGGCGGTGCTGGAGAGCTTCGACACCGAACGCCAGCGCCTCAACGCCACCCTGGCCGCCCAGCGCGCCGGGCTGACCCGCGCCGCAGCCCGCCGCCATCTGCTGACGTTGGCGCACCTGGGTTACCTGGACACCGACGGCAGCTACTTCTGGCTGGCGGCCAAGGTGTTGCGGTTTTCGGGCAGCTACCTGGCATCGGCCCAGTTGCCGCGGGTGCTGCAGCCCACCCTGAACCGGCTGGCGGCGCAGACGCTGGAGTCATTTTCGGCGGTGGTGCGCGACGGCGACGAGGTGGTCATCGTGGCCCGCAGCGGCAACGACCGCAGCGGCGGCCCACTGCGCGTGCTGGCCTACGGTCTGCACCTGGGTGCGCGCTTGCCAGCCCACGCCACCTCTACCGGCCGGGTGCTGCTGGCCAACGAGACCAAGCTGGCTTTCAACGCCTGGATGAAAAACCGCAGCCTGCCGCGCCTGACGGCCCACACCACCACCGACCCCAAAGCCTTCCGCGCCGCCGTCGCCCAAGTGCGGGCCGACGACTTTTGCGTCGCCAGTGAAGAGCACGAACTGGGCGTGCACGCCCTGGCCATCCCCCTGCGCAACCTGCAAGGCAAGACCGTGGCCGCTCTGAACGTGGTGACCACGCCGCAGCGGCTGGAGCAGGAGGTGCTGCGCCGGGATCTGCTGCCGCTGCTGCTGGAGGCGGCGCGGGAGCTGCGTCCGTTACTGTGATGAATTTATATAGAAAGAGGCCCTGGCCAAGTCAATACCTGCGCGAGTGGCTATGGAAAACATAGCAACTGCCGTAGTCAGTTGCGGTGCGAAATCTCCACCACCACGGCCCGTGCGGCCAGTTGCTGCACCAAAGCTTCGGCCGCCGCCCGGTTGCGGGCATCCAGGTTGGCATCCCATTCATCCAGCAGGTAGACACGGGCCTGGGTTTTCTGGGTGATTTCCTGCAGCGCGCGCAGTTGGCGTTCGCCGGACGAGAAGCCGCTGGCGGCGGGGGCATCTTCGTCCTCATCGTCGGTAGGCAGCCCGGCGGCAAAGGCAAACGCCAGCTTGTCGTGCGTCGGCCAGTAAAACGCCTGTTGGCCGAGCTGGGTTTTCAGCGCGGCCAGCAGGGTGGATTTACCCGATCCGTTGCCGCCGCGCACCTGTAGCCAGCCACTGGGGCGGGCTGCTAGCACGGCCAGGGCGGCATCCAGGCTGCTGCAGGCCTGCGCCTCGCCGCTGCTCCACTGCAGACGCAGGTGGTCAAAGCCAATGCGCTGCACAAAACCTGCATCCGGCGCGGGCCGCATGGCGTTGCAGGCACCGCCTATGCGCGTCCACACGGCGGCCAGGTCGTTCCAGCCGGAGGCCAGGCCGTGCATGTCGCCAGACAAGGAGATTTGCCGCGGCAGCGTGGCGGCCAGGGCCACCAGCAGGCTGGTGTTGCCCACGTTCTCGCCCGCCACCCAGGCCAGGTAGGCAAACAAGGCCACTAATGAAACGATGCCGTTGACGGTGGCTAGCCCTTCGCGGGCCAGAATCGCCCGGATTTGCGCCGCCAGCGCGTCGCGCAGCCTGGTTTTGAAGCCGCTGTGCCAGAGGCGGAAGTTGTAGCGGTTGCCGCTGAAGATGTTTTCCCAGGCGCTGTAGGTGTGGGCCGTCATGCGGTTGGTGCTGCGCTGGTGGGCCAGGTAGGCGGCGGCTACCGGCTTGCGCACCAGCCATTGCAACAGTAGCAGCACGGCAAACACGGCGGCGTAGACCAGGGGCAGGCCGGCGTCGATGGCCACCCCCAGCACGACGGCGTTGAACATCAGGCCAAACAGAAGCTTCAGATCGGCCTCCAGCTCATAGACTAGCTCAAAGAAGATGTGGAAAGCTTCGTTGGTCAGAAACGGCTCGGCCAGCTCGCGCTGGTCTTTGTCGCCCAGCAGCGCGGCCTGGCCCTGGTTGTCGCGAGAAAAGCGCAGCATGTAGCGGCCAAAGGCCCCAAATCCGGCGCGCTCGGCAAATATCCAGCTGCTGGCACCCACGATGTACGAGGCCGACTGCACGCCCACGATCCAGGCAAAGTCGGATACCAGAAACACCTTGTCCACCATGTCGCGCCCGGCCTCGATGATCAGCCAGGTGGTGCCGGCCGCCAGCCCGGCCTCGGCCACCAGGCACAGCAGCATCCAGAAAAATGGGCGGCAGAGCAGAAAGCGCAGGAAGTCGCGGTGGCGGTAGGCAGGATGGGGGTGGTGCATAGAGGAGGGCGATGGTACATGCCCACCCACTGCCTAGCGGGGATGGTGGGGGCCTAGCCGGTTTGTAAGGGCTTTGTAAAGACAGCCGTGCTTGCAGGAGCGCCGCGCGTCTCCCGTAGAATCTATATCCAATAGAAGGGGACGGCGCTAGCTGGGATTGTTAAGTTTTAAAAAGCTGTCAACCCCAACGACAGCGCCACGTTCTAGAGGTGTCTGCAGGTAAATTTGAATTGAATGCCAGACGTTTTATTTTTCCACCCGCGAAAGAACACCATGACCAAGAAAAAACACAGCAAAAAGCCCGCCAAGAAGTAATTCTTAAGCCCGCTTGAAAAAAACCCGCCCCGGCGGGTTTTTTTCTGCCTGCTACTATTTAAATAGCTGGTAGCGTAGATTCCATATGCGCTAGAGCCTTATTTTTCATAAATCTCGGCTGTCCGTTAAACTGTAAGCCCATCCAGTCTATTGCGTCCTAGCCACCCATGTCCCCCGAACACACCGCCCAGTCCGCCCTTGCCGCGTTCGACAAAGTCGTCAGCGCTGCGGGCGACTTCCGCAGCCGCCCCGGCCAGCGGTTGATGGCGCAGCGGGTGGCCCAGACCTTCAGCGAAGCCACGCTGGGCAAGATGGAGAACGAAGACGGCGAAGAAAACAAGCCGCTGCGTTCCATCGCCGTGATCCAGGCGGGCACGGGGGTTGGCAAATCACTGGCCTACTGCGCCCCGGCCATCGCCGTGGCCCTGGCGCGCAAGACGCGGGTGCTGATCTCCACCGCCACCGTGGCTTTGCAGGAGCAGCTGGTCACCAAAGACCTGCCCGCGCTGGCCGCGCTGATGGACGAGCCGTTTCGCTTCGGCCTGGCCAAGGGGCGCGGGCGCTATGTGTGCAAGCTCAAGCTGTCGCGCCTGGCCGGGGAGGGTGGGACGGACGACGACGACATGTTTGCCGACGAGCTGGCCGCCGCCAGCTTTGTGCGCCACGACGAAGAAGCCCGCATGCTGCAGTACGCCAGCCTGGCCCGCGATTTGTCGTCCGCCGCCTGGGACGGCGACCGCGACAACCTGGCCCAGCAGCCCGATGCCGACATCTGGCAGCCCATTGCCGCCGAAGCCAGCAGCTGCACCGGCAAGCACTGCCCGGCCTTCAACGGTTGCACCTATTTTGAGAAGCGCAAAGAGCTGGTCGGCGCGCAGGTGATCGTGGCCAACCACGACCTGCTGCTGTCCACCCTGGGCACGCGCACCCTGCCCGAGCTGGACAACTGCCTGCTGATCCTGGACGAAGGCCACCACCTGCCCGCCGTGGCGCTGGACAAGTTCTCCACCGCTATGGACCTGAGCCGCCTGGGCTGGATCGACACCCTGGCCAGCCGCGCCAAGCGCATCGGCAGCCTGATGGGCGTGTCCGAGGTGGCCGACGTGGGCCGCTACGCCTCGCAGCTCAAGCAAACCCTGGAAGACATCGCCAAAACTGTGGCCACGCTGTACGCCGATGCCCTGCGCGAGCCGCCCAGTGCCTTCGGCCCGGCCCGGGTGCGTCTGCCCAAGGGCGAGCTGCCGCCCGAGCTGGTGGAGCCGCTGGGCATGGTCAGCGTGATGGCCGAGAGCTTTTTGGGCGTGCTCAACGACATTGCCAAAGCCCTGCGCACCGAGATGAAGGACGCGCCCAACGAGGCGCGCCGTCTGTCGGTGCTGTATGCGCAACTGGGCATGCTGTCGCCCCGGCTGGAGTCGGTTCACGCCACGGCGCAACTGTTGCTGCAGGAATCCGAGCCGCCCAGGGCCCCGGTGGCCAAATGGTTCACCCTGGCCGAGACCGACGGCCGGGTGCAGATCAAGGCCTGCGCCAGCCCCATCCTACCGGGCTCCACCCTGCGCCACCAGCTCTGGTCCAACGTGCGGGCTGCGGTGGTGACATCGGCCACGCTCACCAGCTGTGGCGAGTTCGATTTCTTCTTGAAAGAGACCGGGTTGATGGACGACGAGGCCACCACCACGCTGGAAGTGGTCAGCCCCTTCGATTACGCCACCCAGGGCCAGTTTGTCACCGTGCAAACCTTGGCCGACCCGCGCAACGCCAGCGCTTTTGTGGCTGAGATGGTGCTGGCACTGGTACGCGACCTGGCCGAGGTGCAGCACGGCGCGCTGTGCCTTTTCACCTCGCGCGACCAGATGCGCCAGGCGGTGCTGGCCCTGCCCGATGCGCTGCGCCCCAAGGTGCTGGTGCAGGGCGACCTGCCGCGCATCCGCCTGATGCAGCAGCACCGCGAACGGGTGGGCGCGGGCGAGGTGTCCATCATCTTCGGCATGCAAAGCTTTGGCGAAGGCCTGGATCTGCCCGGCCAGCTGTGTGAAACCGTGTTTATCGCCAAGCTGCCCTTTGCCTCGCCCGACGACCCGGTGGGCGAGTCCCGCGCTGAATGGCTGCGTGGCGTAGGCCGCGACCCGTTCAGCGAGCTGGTCGTGCCCGCCACCGCCATCAAACTGGCCCAGTGGGCGGGCCGCGCCATCCGCACCGAGACGGACAAATCCTTTGTTTACTGCTACGACCGCCGTTTGAGCGACACCAGCTACGGCCAGCGCCTGCTGCAAGGCCTGCCGCCGTTTGCCCGGCTGCGCAAAGACGCACAAGGGCGCGTGTTGGCGTAAATTACAAAAAAATACCGGAGGAGACACTATGCGTTTTGGACTCATCGCCCACCGCCTGCACCGCCAGGGCTCGGACAGCAGCTTGCTGCGCTGGCTGCAGGCCGCCGAACCGGCAGTGCGTGCCCTGAATCTAGGCTTGCACGCCGTCGGCGGCACCTATGACGCGGTGGAACGCTACGGCTTGCTGGACAACTTTCCGGGGCTGGTGCGCTACCCGAACGGGCATTCGGGTGGCTTGACAAGGCTGGTGTCGCACATCGTGGGTGGCGTGCAGCCGGGGCAGGCGCTGGACGGGGTGATTTTTTTGATCGACCCGGTCGATCCGTCTTCGCTGTTTCCCGAGGCGCAGGCCTTGAAGCGCCAGTGCGTGATCCATGGGAAACCGTTTTTGGCTACCGAAGCGGCCGCGCTGGAGTGGCTGAAGGTGGAAAGCCTGCACGCCGGGCTGGATGCCGCCCAGGCCTCCGGGGCTGCGCTGCTACAGGCCATGCCCGAGCAGGTGGTTGCGCTGATCGCCCACGATGCCCTGAAGACCCAGATGGTGGAGTTTGCAGGCACGCAGTTTGACTTGCTCTCGCGCTTTGCCGAGCGGGTGGCCACCGGCACTACCGGCGGCTTGCTCAATGAAATGGCCTGGAGCCGGGGCTGGCCGGCAGGCACGCCCTGGGTCACACCCTACCGCAGCGGTCCGCTGGGCGGCGACGCGCAAATTGCCGAGCGCGTGCTGGACGGCAGCTGCCACAAGGTGATCTTTTTTGAAGACCCGCACGTGGCCCGCCAGCACGAGGCCGACATCCAACTGATGGAGCGCGCCGTCTGCAGCGCCAGCGAGCGCACCACCTGCATGAACTCCCCGGCGATGGCCTGGCGCTGGGCCGAAGCCTTGGGGCGTGTGGCGGTCTGAACGCGCGAATATTCGCGAATGTCCCCGCTCTTGTGTACGGTTTGAATTAGGCGCATTCTTGATGGGCGGGCATCTGTTGCGCCCCAGGAGTTCACCATGCATCCAGGAATATCTCGTTGCAGTTTGCGTTCTATGGGCGTGGGCTCATGGGCTTTATGGACCCTATTGGCCCTCTGGGGTTTTGCCTGTACCGCCTCGGCGGCAGTGGCCCCCGCAGCTGCGCCCCAGGCCACCATCGATGCCTTGTCCAAAGCCAACGCTGCCGTGGTGGGTGTGCGGGTGAACGTGGAAGAGGGGGCGCTATCCGCCGAAACCCTGGGCCAGCGGCGCAGCGGCTCGGGCGTGGTGATCGGCCCGGACGGCCTGATCCTGACCATCGGCTATCTGATGGTGGAGGCGCAGACCATCGAGATCGTCACCCAAGACCACAAAACCTTGCCCGCACAGGCTGTAGCCTATGACCTGGCGACCGGTTTTGGTTTGATCCGGCCGATTCTGCCGCTGCGTGGTATCCAGCCGGTGCAATTGGGCAGCCTGCAGGAGTTGCGGACCGGCGAACCGCTGATGGCCTCCACCGGCCCGCAACTTGGCGGCGAGGATGCCGATGTGAACATGGTCCAGGTGGTCAGCCAGCGGCCATTTTCTGGCTATTGGGAATACCACATCGACAGTGCCATCTTCACCAGCCCACCCGTCGGTAACCATTCGGGCGCGGCGGTGTTCAACCAGCGCGGTGAGTTGATGGGTATTGGCAGCTTGCTGGTGGGCGATGCTCTGGGCAGCAGCCCGCGCCTGGCGGGCAATATGTTTGTGCCGGTGGATCTGCTCAAACCCATCCTGGCCGAGTTGCAAAAAACCGGCAGCAGCCAGCAAAGCCACCGGCCCTGGGTGGGCTTGACCTCCAGCGAGCAGGCCGGGCGGGTGCAGATTCTGCGGGTCGGCAAAGAAAGCCCGGCTGCGCAGGCGGGCCTGGAGCCCGGTGACGTGGTGCTGGCCGTGGACGGCGCCAAGGTCAGCACGCTAGAGGGCTTTTACAAAAAACTCTGGGACCACGCCCAGGCCGAGGTGGATATCGAGCTCACCGTGCTGCAGGGTGCCGACATCAAGACTATCGTGCTCAAAGCCGTGGACCGCATGAGCACTATGCGCAAACCTACAGGCATTTAAGGCCTCTGGCTCAGGTAGAGTCTACGCAAGTAGCTATCAAATTGGTAGTTTATGCGTGTCGGCGAACTGTCAGTAGGATGCCGCCCATGGCTGCAAACAGGCCGCCGCAGACCCGGTTGATCCAGCGCACGTGCGCGCTGGACGCCAAAAACGGTGCGATGCGTGCCGTGCCCAATGAGCACAGCGTCAGCACCGACATTTCCATCGCCATGAAGGTGGCGGCCAAAATCGCCATTTGCGGGCCCCAGGCGGCGGCCGGGTCCAGAAACTGCGGGAAGAACGCGGCAAAAAACAGCAAGGCCTTGGGGTTGCTGGCTCCTACCATTAGGCCCTGGCCATAGCAGGCACGCAGTGACGGCAGGGCGCTAGCATCGCCGCTGGCGGGGTTGAAGGCCACTGCCGGGCTGCGCCAGGTCTTGATGCCCAGGTAGATCAGGTACGCCGCACCCACCACCTTGAGCACGGTAAACGCTGTCTCGGATGCCGCGAGTACTGCGCCCAGGCCCAGGGCCGACAGCAGCATGATGCCCAGCGCCGCCGTCACGCTGCCCAAGCCCGACACAATGCCGCGCGCCCAGCCGTGCTGCAAGGCGCGGGTGATGCACATCAGCATGGTGGGGCCGGGCGACAGCACCAGCACGGATACGGCGGCCAGATACAGAAGGTAGGTAGACAGTGTCATGGGCAGTGTGGCGTAGTAAGAAGTGGAGCCACATGGTAATCCAGGCTATTTGCGATTTAATCAACGCCGTGGCCAGAACCCCTGAAAACTCGTTGTAGAATACGAGGCTTGTCGGGGCGTAGCGCAGCCTGGTAGCGCATCTGGTTTGGGACCAGAGGGTCGAAGGTTCGAATCCTTTCGCCCCGACCATTGAATGAATCGAAAGTCACAAAGAAGCCACCAAGAGGTATCTCATGGTGGCTTTTTTTCGTCCCTAACGTGAAGAAACTTGCCTGGGCTTGGCTGCTCTGCACCCAGGTCCAGGCAAGTTAGTAAGGAATGAAACACTATGCAATTGATAGCTGCACGCGTAGGTAATACATGCGCCAGAGGCCTATTTGGCTTATTTATTTCAGTGGTGCTGGTGTGGGCATTGCCGGTGTGGGCGCAGGCACCAGACCCGGAGGTCACGCTGGACCAGTTGCGCCAGCAGGTCGAGACCATGCAAAAGGCTCTGGCCAACCCTGACCCGGAGGCGGATTTACTGGCTTGGCGCAGCAGTGCCCTGGCGGCGCAGACGCAGGCCCAAAAGATGGCCGACGATCTGGAGCCCAAGCGCACCAGTGTGCAGGCCCGCCTGGCCGAACTGGGCAAACCACCTACCGATAAAAAAGAAACCCCCGACATCGCCACCCTGCGCAGCCAGCTCGACAAAAGCAGCAATGCGCTGGATGCCCAGGTCAAGCTGGCGGGCCTGGTAGCGGTAGAGGCCGGGCAACTGGCCGACCAGATATCGGTGCAACGCCGTGCACAGTTCCAGACCGAGCTGGGCCACCGCACGGCTTCGATTCTGGCTTCGGCGTTCTGGAGTGAATTGCGCGACAACTACGCAGCCGATGCAGGCCGGTTGGGTGCCCTGGTCGGGGAACTGCTGCAGGCACTGCGCACGGCATCGGTGGGGGTGTGGGTCGGCATGGCTGCCGCTTTGGTGCTGCTGGTGCTGTTGCGCCGCAAAGCCGAAGCCCTGTTGCTGCATGTCGCCACCACCCGCATACCGCATGGCCGTTTGCGGCGTTCGCTGTTTGCCGTGGTGCGCATTGTGTTGTCGGTGCTGGCCTGGGGCCTGGTGGCGGTGATTGTGCGCAGCGGGCTGGAATGGCGTGGCGAGTTGTCCGCTTTGCCGCACGCCTTGCTGGTGCGCAGCTTGGGATTGGCTTGCTTTGGTGGCTATGTGGTGGGCCTGGGGCGTGCGCTGCTGGCGGCCGACAGGCACACCTGGCGTTTGTCGGCTTTGCCCGACGCGGTGGCCACGGGCCTGGCCTGGTTTCCGCTGGTGTTTGCGGTCGTCACCACGGCGGGCTGGCTGGTGGAGCGCCTGTGCGCGCTGGTCAACGCCAGCCTGGCGACTACCGTGGCCTTGAACTGCATTTTGGCCCTGCTGCTGGGCATCAGCATGGTGATTGCCGTGGGCCGGGGCGAGCGTTTGCGCCGTCTGCTGGACCGGGGACCGGATGCCGACCGGGTACCGCCGCGCCCCTTGTGGCTCGCCGTGCTGGCGGCTTTGGTGTGGCTGGTGTTGGTGGGAAGCGTGGTGGCGCTGTTGCTGGGCTATGTGGCGCTGGGCGGCTTCATGGTGCGCCAACTGGCATGGACCGGAATTGTCGCCAGCACCACCTATTTGCTGCTGGTGCTGATCGATGACGTGTGCATGGGCTGGCTGGCCACCAACAATCCGGACAGCATGCCTGCCGGTGTCTGGCGCATGCGCGACCAGGCCGCTGTGCTGGTGTCGGGTGTGGGCCGTGCCCTGGTGGCCTTGGTGGCGCTAACTTCGGTGCTGTCGCCATTTGGTGATGGCCCGCCTGAGTTGCTGAACCGCGCCACCCAGTTCAGCGATGGCCTGGCGATTGGCGAGGTGCAGGTCAAGCCCACGGCGGTGCTGCTGGCGATTGTGGTGCTGGTGGTGGGACTGTCATTGGTGCGTGTGCTCAAGCGTTGGCTGGTAAACCAGTTGCTGCCCACCACCAACCTGGACGCGGGCATGCAAATGTCCACCAGCTCACTGTTTGGTTACGCGGGAGGGGTGCTGGTGGTGGCACTGGCCTTGTCTGCCGTGGGGATTGGGCTGGAGCGGGTGGCATGGGTGGCCAGCGCTTTGTCGGTGGGTATCGGCTTTGGCCTGCAGGCGGTGGTGCAGAATTTTGTATCTGGTCTGATCCTGCTGGCCGAGCGGCCGGTGAAGGTGGGCGACTGGGTGGTGCTAGGCACGGTAGAGGGGGATATCCGCCGCATCAACGTGCGCGCCACCGAGATCCAGATGAGTGACCGCTCCACCGTGATCGTGCCCAACTCCGAGTTCATCACCAAAACCGTGCGCAACATCACCCACGCCAGCCCTTTGGGCCTGGTGCAGATCAAGCTGCCGATGCCGCTAGACACCGATGTGGAGCAGGTGCGGGCCTTGATGCTGTCTGCCTTCCAGGACCACGCCGAGGTGCAAGCCAACCCCGCGCCCAGCGTGGCGCTGGACGGCATTGACGGCGGCAAGCTGGTGTTTAATGCCACCGCCTACGTCGGCTCGCCGCGCATGTCGTACGGCGTGCGCAGCGATGTGCTGTTCGAGGTGCTCAAACGCCTGGGCGAGGCCAAGCTGCCGCTGTCCAACCCGTCCACCATGGTGCTGCGCGAAGTGGTGCCGATGGTGGAAGCCGTGGCAGAGCCGAAAACGCCGATCTCCGCTATCTCTGCGGCCAATCCCTAGGCCGCTAGGGCCTGCAGTAGCTCGGTTTCGATCTCGATCTGGTTACGGTTGTATTGCAGCTCCGGGCCCTGGATCAAAAAGCTGTCTTCCACCCGCTCGCCCAGGGTGGACACCTTGGCCAGTTGCACGCTGAGGTTGTGCTTGGCCAGCACGCGGGCCACCAGGTAGAGCAAACCGGCGCGGTCGCTGGCCGAGATGAACAGCAGCCAGCGCTGGGCTTTTTCATCGGGTCGCAGTTCCACGCGCGGCGCGATGGGGAAGCTCTTGACCCGGCGCGACACCCGGCCGCCCTTGCTGGGCGGGGGCAGCGGGCCCTGGCGGGTCAGCGTCATGTCCAGGTCGTTCTCCACCATGCTGGTGAGTTCGCGGTAGTGCTCGGGCAGCATGGCGGTGACCACCTGGAAGGTGTCCAGCGCGTAGCCGTTGCGGGCGGTGTGCACCTTGGCATCGACGATGCTGAACCCAGCCTGGTCAAAAAAGCCGCAGATGCGGGCGAACAGATCGGGCTGGTCGGGTGTGTAGACCATCACCTGCAGGCCTTCGCCCACCGGTGACAGGCGGGCCCGGACGATGGCTTTGTCGGCCCCATCCAGCGCCGCCGGGGTTTTGGCGATGTGGCGTGACAGCTGGCGGGTGTGCCAGGCGATGTCGGCCGCGTCGTGGCGCATGAAATAGCCCACGTCCAGCGTCTCCCACAGCACCTTGTGCGATTCGAAGGGCTGGGCGTGCAGGGCCAGCATCACCAACGCCTCGCGTTTGCGGGCTTCAATTTCGGCATCCGGGTCGGGCGCGCGGCCCCCTAGCACCCGGATGGTGTAGCGGAACAGGTCTTCCAGCAGCTTGCCTTTCCAGGCGTTCCAGACCTTGGGGCTGGTGCCGCGGATGTCGGCCACCGTCAGCAGGTACAGAGCGGTTAAATAGCGTTCGTTGCCCATGCGCTTGGCAAACGCGGCAATCACGTCGGGGTCGCTCAGGTCGGCCTTTTGGGCTACGCGGCTCATGGTCAGGTGCTCGGTGACCAAAAATTCGATCAACTGGCTGTCTTCGGCGGCTATGTTGTGTTGGGTGCAAAAACGCCGTGCCTCAATGGCACCCAGGTCGGAATGGTCGCCACCCCGGCCTTTGGCAATGTCGTGGAACAGTGCCGCCACGTACAAAATCCAGGGTTTGTCCCAGCCTGCGCCCAGCTGCGAGCAGGCCGGGTATTCGTGCGCATGCTCGGCCATGAAGAAGCGGCGCACATTGCGCAGCACCATCATGATGTGCTGGTCAACCGTGTAGACGTGGAACAGGTCGTGCTGCATCTGCCCGACTATGCGCCGGAACACCCACAGGTAGCGGCCCAGCACCGAGGTGTCGTTCATCAGCCGCAGGGCGTGGGTAATCCCCGAAGGGGCTTGCAAAATCGCCAGAAACGTGGCCCGGTTCACCGGGTCGCTGCGGAACTTGGCGGTCATCAGGCCACGGGCGTTGTACAGCGCCCGCAGCGTGCGGGCCGACAGGCCGTGGATGCCCACCGCCGTCTCGTACAGCAAAAAGGTTTCCAGAATGGCGTGCGGATGGCGGGTGTACAGGTCGTCACTGGCTACCTCGATCATCCCGGCTTTTTCAAAAAATCGTTCGTTGATGGGGCGCAAGGCGTGGGTGGACGGGTTGAGCCGTTCCTCGATGTTCAGCAGCACGATCTGGTTCAACTGGCTCACGGCCTTGGCGGTCCAGTAGTAGCGGCGCATCAGCGCTTCGCTGGAGCGCACCGGCAGGCCGGTATCGTCGTCCGACACCGTGGTGTAGCCAAACGATTCGGCCACGGCGGTCTGCAGGTCGAAGACCAGCCGGTCTTCGCGGCGGCCGGCTGTCAGGTGCAGGCGCGCACGGATCAGGCACAGCAGGCCTTCGTTGCGTTTGAGCTGTTTGGCCTCGTGTGGGGTGGCAATGCCACTGCGCACCAACTCGTCCCAGGTCTTGCCCAGCTTGGCGGCCTTGGCCACCCACAAAATGGTTTGCAGGTCGCGCAGGCCACCGGGTGACTCTTTACAGTTGGGCTCAAGCGAAAACGGCGTGTTTTCAAACTTGTTGTGCCGCTGGCGCATTTCCAGGGTTTTGGCCACGAAAAATGCGCGCGGGTCTAGCGCGTCCGACAGGCGCTTGCGAAACTGGTTGAACAGCTTGGTGTCGCCAGTAACCAGGCGCGATTCGAGCAAAGAGGTTTGTACCGTGACATCTTTGCTGGCTTCGGCCAAGCAGTCGGCAACCGTGCGCACACTGGAGCCGATTTCCAGCCGCGTGTCCCAGCAGCTGCCGATAAAGCTTTCAATGCGGGCCTTGAGCGCGGGGTCGGCCTCGGGCGACACGCCTTCGGGCATCAGTATCAACACGTCAATGTCGGAACTGGGGAACAGCTCGCCGCGGCCAAATCCGCCTACCGCCACCAGCGCAAACGAGGGCGTAAAACCGGCAATCGCCCACAGGCCGCGCAAGATGTCGTCGGTCAGCGTCGAGAGGTTTTGCAGCGTGCTGCGCACACCCCGGGTGCTGGCACCGCTGTCGCGCACCGCTTCGATCAGCAGCGACTTCTCATGCAGGTAGTGGGCCCGCAGTGCGGGGACATCGGTCATCAGGCCCGGGTCGCGCTTCACGCGGAGGCAGTGGCTGGTGCAAGCACTTGCACGGGCACTTGAACCGCCACTTGGACCGGCACAAAGGCGGGCGTGGGAGGGCTACCCGCGGACAGCGTCAGCACTTCGTAGCCGGTTTCCGTGACCAGCACCGTGTGCTCCCACTGGGCCGACAGCGAATGGTCCTTGGTGACGATGGTCCAGCCGTCTTTTTCGGGGCCTTCCTTGATGTCTTTTTTACCCGCATTGATCATCGGCTCGATGGTGAAGGTCATGCCGGGTTTCAGCTTCTCCAATGTGCCAGGGCGGCCATAGTGCAGCACCTGCGGCTCTTCGTGGAAGATGCGGCCGATGCCGTGTCCACAAAACTCGCGCACCACGCTGAAGCCGTTGCTCTCGGCAAAGCGCTGGATGGCGTGGCCGATATCGCCCAGGTGGATGCCGGGCTTAACCATCTTGATGCCGTGCCACATCGCGTCGTAGGTCAATGCCGCCAGCCGTTTGGCCAGAATGCTGCCTTCGCCCGCAATGAACATGCGGCTGGTGTCGCCGTGCCAGCCGTCTTTGATGACAGTCACGTCGATGTTGACGCTGTCGCCCTTTTTCAGCGGCTTGTCGTTGGGAATGCCGTGGCAGACCTGGTGGTTGACCGAGGTGCAAATCGACTTGGGGTAGGGCACATTGCCACCGCCGGTGTAATTTAGCGGGGCCGGAATGCCACCTTGCACCTGGGTGATGTAGTCGTGTGCCAGCCGGTCGAGCTGGTTAGTGGTTACGCCGGGCACCACGTGGGGGGTCAGGTAGTCAAGCACTTCGGAAGCCAGGCGGCCCGCGACGCGCATGCCTGCGATGCCGTCTGCGTCTTTGTAGGTGATGGTCATAGCTCCTAATTATCCTAGATGCCGCGCCGGGTTGCAGCGCCCGCCGCCGCCGCCCGCACAGCCGTTAAAATTCTGCGCTCTAGGGTTTGCCCGTACCAGCCGTCTGCAGGCTGGGCTACCGGGCCACCCAGTCCCCATTTTTCCCCAACCAGGCCGCCACCGTGACCTTGCACATCTCTCTGTTTGAAGGCGGTAACGCCCTTAGCGATTTCCGCGTTCAGCAACTCCTGCCCCGGCTGCAAGCCATCCATGACAAGATTACCGGTGTGGCTGCACGCTTTGTGCACCTGGTGGCCAGCGATGCCGCGCCTGCGGATGCTGCGCGCGCGCAACTGGCGGGATTGCTCACCTATGGCGACCCGTATGCAGGCCCCACCGAAGGCCCGCTGCTGGTGGTCACGCCGCGTTTCGGCACCGTTTCGCCCTGGGCCTCCAAAGCTACTGACATTGCCCACAACTGCGGACTGGCCGTGCGCCGGGTGGAGCGTTTCGTCGAATACCGTTTGACCCTGAAGCAACCGTTATTGCAGCCGCTGCTGGGCAAAACCGTATTAACCGCCGCGCAACTGGCCCAGGTGGCCGATTTGCTGCATGACCGCATGACCGAGAGCGCCATGCTGGACCGCAGCCAGGCCCAAGAGCTGTTCACCGCACTGGAAGCCGGGCCCCTGGCCCAGGTGGACGTATTGGGTGGTGGGCGCGCCGCACTGCTGGCCGCCAACACCGAATTCGGCCTGGCCCTGGCCGAGGATGAGATCGACTACCTGGTCAACGCCTTCACCACGCTGAATCGCAACCCCAGCGACGTGGAACTGATGATGTTCGCCCAGGCCAACAGCGAGCACTGCCGCCACAAAATTTTTAACGCCTATTTCACCATCGACGGCGTAGCCCAAAGCAAGAGCCTGTTCGGCATGATCCGCAACACCCACCAGCTGGCGCCGCAGCACAGCGTGGTGGCGTACTCGGACAACGCTTCTGTCATGGAAGGCGTTGAAATCGAGCGATTTTTAGCCAAATCGGCATCTAGCGTAGACAAAATAAGCGCAAGCAGCTATGAAAAAAGTAGCGCCTTGCACCACGTGCTGATGAAGGTCGAAACCCACAACCACCCCACCGCCATCTCGCCATTCCCCGGCGCGTCCACCGGCGCGGGCGGCGAAATCCGCGACGAGGGTGCTACCGGTCGTGGCTCCAAGCCCAAGGCGGGTCTGACCGGTTTCACGGTGTCCAAGCTTTGGCCGCAAGAGGGCGATGTGTCTATCGGCAAGCCCGAGCACATTGCCAGCCCGCTGAGCATCATGACCGAGGGCCCGCTGGGCGGCGCGGCCTTCAACAATGAATTTGGCCGGCCCAACCTGCTGGGCTACTTCCGCGAATACGAGCAAACCGTCACTTCCGACGTGGACAGCATCCGCCGCGGCTACCACAAGCCCATCATGCTGGCCGGTGGCCTGGGCACCATCGATGCCACGCAAACGCACAAGATCGAATTCCCCGCCGGTTCGCTGCTAATCCAGCTCGGCGGCCCCGGCATGCGTATCGGCATGGGCGGCAGTGCGGCCAGCTCCATGGCCACGGGTGCCAACGCGGCCTCGCTGGACTTTGATTCGGTGCAGCGCGGCAACCCCGAGATCGAGCGCCGGGCGCAGGAAGTCATCAACCAGTGCTGGATGCAAGGCGCGGCCAACCCCATCCTGGCCATCCACGACGTGGGCGCTGGCGGCCTGAGCAATGCCTTCCCCGAGCTGACAAACGACGCAGGCCGGGGCGCGCGCTTCGACCTGCGCGCCGTGCCGCTGGAAGAGAGCGGCATGAGCCCGAAGGAAATCTGGTGCAACGAGAGCCAGGAACGCTACGTGATGGCGATCGCGCCCGAGTCGCTGGCAGCGTTTACCGCGCTGTGCGAGCGGGAGCGCTGCCCGTTCTCGGTGGTGGGTGTGGCTACCGAAGAACGCCAGCTCATCGTGGCGGATGCAGAGGCTCAAAGCCCGGTCGATATGCCCATGAACGTGCTGTTGGGCAAACCGCCCAAGATGCACCGTGACGTGAAGACGGTGGCCCGCCAGTTCGCCCCCGTGGACTTGACCGGCGTGAGCCTGCAAAAAGCCACTATCGATGTGCTGGCCCACCCCACGGTAGCCAGCAAGCGCTTCCTGATCACCATCGGCGACCGCACCGTCGGCGGCATGAGCCACCGCGACCAGATGGTTGGCCCCTGGCAAGTGCCGGTGGCAGACTGTGCCGTGACCCTGGCCGACTACAAGGGCTTTGCCGGTGAAGCCATGGCCCTGGGCGAACGTACGCCACTGGCCGCAGTCAACGCCCCCGCGTCCGGCCGCATGGCGGTGGCCGAGGCCATCACCAACCTGCTGGCCGCACCGTTTGATCTGCCCCGCGTCAAGCTCTCCGCCAACTGGATGGCCGCCTGCGGCGAGCCCGGCGAAGATGCCGCCCTGTACGCCACGGTGAAGGCCGTCGGCATGGAGCTGTGCCCGGCGCTGGGTATCTCCATCCCTGTGGGCAAAGACAGCCTGTCCATGCGCACGCAGTGGACGGAAACGGCAAATCCCTCCGGTAGTGCAGACGACAAAAAGAAGGTCACATCCCCTGTCAGCCTGATCGTCACCGCCTTCGCCACCCTGGCCGATGTGCGCGGCACGCTGACCCCGCAGCTCAACGCCACCGAAGACACCACGCTGATTCTGGTCGACCTGGGCAAGGGCCAGAACCGCATGGGCGGCAGCATCCTGGCGCAAACCCTGAACCAGGTGGGCGATACCGTGCCCGACCTGGACGACCCGCAAGATTTGGTGAACCTGGTCAATGCCGTCAACGCACTGCGCCCCAAGCTGCTGGCCTACCATGACCGCAGCGACGGCGGCCTGTTCGCGGCGGCCTGCGAAATGGCCTTTGCGGGCCACGTTGGCGTGGCGCTGAATGTGGACCTGCTGGTTACCGAGGGCGACGGTATCAGCGACAGCCGCATGGACGTGGGCGACAGCAAAAATTGGGCAGGCCAGGTCGGCCCGCGCCGTGAAGAGCTGACGCTCAAAGCCCTGTTCACCGAGGAGTTGGGCGTGCTGCTGCAAGTGCGCACTGCTGACCGCGATGCCGCCATCCAGACCCTGCGCACGCACGGCCTGGCCAAGCACAGCCATATCGTCGGCAAAACCCGTCCTGCCAGTAGCGCCATCAGCGCAGGCGTGGGCGAAGTGCAGGTCTGGCGCGATGCCAAGGCCGTGTTCAGTGCCAAGCTTGCCGACCTGCACCAGGTGTGGGACAGCGTGAGCTGGAAGATCTGCCAGCAGCGCGACAACCCCGCCGGTGCCGATGCCGAGCACGCCGCCGCCGGGGCACCTGCCGATCCGGGCATGCATGTGTTCTTAGCGCCAAATAGTGCTCTGGCGCAGGTAGTGCCTGGGCAGTCAGCTATTAATACCGTAGCGGCACCTGCCTTGCTGTTGACCCGTCCCAAAGTGGCCGTGCTGCGCGAGCAGGGCGTGAACTCCCACACCGAGATGGCCTATGCCTTCGGTCTGGCGGGTTTCGATGCTTTTGACGTGCACATGACCGACCTGCAAACCGGCCGCGCCCAGCTGCAAGACTTCCAGGCCGTGGTGGCCTGCGGCGGTTTCAGCTACGGCGACACCCTGGGCGCAGGCATAGGCTGGGCGCGCAGCATCACTTTCAACCCGGTGCTGGCGGCGCAGTTCAAAGCCTTCTTCGCCCGCCAAGACACCCTGGCCCTGGGCGTGTGCAACGGCTGCCAGATGTTTGCCGAGCTGGCCGACATCATCCCCGGCGCACAGGCCTGGCCGCGCTTCACCACCAACCGCAGCGAACGCTTTGAAGCCCGCTTGTCGATGGTGGAAGTGCTGGATTCCCCCAGCGTGTTCCTGCAAGGCATGGCCGGTAGCCGCCTGCCGATCGCCGTGGCGCACGGCGAGGGCTTTGCCAACTTCGCCTACCGCGGCGATGCCTCCAAAGCGATCGCTGCCATGCGCTTCGTAGACAACTTCGGTGCCGCCACCGAGGCCTATCCCTTCAACCCGAACGGCAGCGCCGGTGGCCTGACCGCCGTGACCACGGCAGACGGTCGTTTTACCGCCATGATGCCCCACCCCGAGCGCGTGTTCCGCAACATTCAAATGAGCTGGACCAGCGGCGACCAGAGCGACTTCAGCCCCTGGATGCAACTCTGGCACAACGCGCGGCGCTGGTTGGGCTAAAACGCCCAACCTAGCCGGCTCAGGCCTCCAGCCGGAACCGGCTCACTGCCTCGGTCAGTGCATCGGCCTGCTCGCGCAAAGACTCCGACGCGGCGGCGGATTCTTCCACTAAAGCAGAGTTTTGCTGCGTCACCTGGTCCACCTGGCCGACCGACTCGCTGATCTGGGCGATGCTGCTGCTTTGGCCGCTGGCCTGGCTGGACAGGGTGCGGATGATGGTGGTGACCTGCTGCACGCTGCCCACGATGTCGTCCATGGTGGTGCCTGCGCGGGCCACCAGCTTGGCGCCTTCGTCGGCCTTGGCGACCGAGGTGCCGATCAGGGTGCTGATCTCCTTGGCCGCCTGGGCGGAGCGCTGGGCCAGCAGGCGCACCTCGCTGGCCACCACGGCAAAACCACGGCCTTGCTCGCCTGCGCGGGCGGCTTCCACGGCGGCGTTCAGCGCCAGAATGTTGGTCTGGAAGGCGATGCTGTCGATCACGCTGGTGATGTCGGCGATCTTTTTGGAGCTGGCGTTAATCTCTCGCATGGTCACCACCACCTGCGACACCACTTCGCCACCGCGCGTGGCCACTTCGGCGGCCGACTGGGCCATCTGGTTGGCCTGGGCGGCGGCGCTGGCGCTCTCTTGGACATTGCCGGTGAGTTCTGCCATGGCGGCTACGGTTTCTTCCAGGTTGGCGGCGGTGTGCTCGGTGCGGTGGCTCAGGTCCTGGTTGCCTGCAGCGATTTCGGTGCTGGACGCGTGGATGGTGCGGGCCGCCAGTTGTACCTGCGACACCAGTTCACGCAAAAACACCTGCATGCGTCCCATGGCATTGACCAGTTGGCCAATTTCGTCGTTCTGCTGTGCCTGTACCGGCACAAACAAATGGCCCTGGGCGATTTCTTCGGCGATATTGCAAGCCTGGGCCAGCGACCGGGTCAGGCTGCGCACGCTGAAAAAGGTGAGCGGAATCAGCACCAGCAAGGCCAGCACCAGAATGCCCAGCTGGATGCCAGACAACACCAGGGCGCGGTGGTCAATGCCGGCCTGCGATGCCTGCATGTCTTCACGCGAGGTAGTGGCGGCCTGCTGCAGCAAGCTGTCGATGGCATCCACGTGGGATTTTTGCTTTTCGGCATAGGCCCCGCCGACCGAGCCGTCGATCTGCGCCGCTTCGATCTGCGCCAGTACCGGGGACATACCCTCGGTGTAGGCCTTGATTTCGGCCTGCGAGGTGTCAAGCAGCTTCAGGTAAGTGGTGTCGCTGCCCTGGCTGGTGCGTAAATCGACCAGCCCCTTGCCAAATTTTTGCAGCGACTTTTGCCAGGATTCGCGCAATACGGCCACTTCCACGGCATTGTTGAAGCTGATGATGATGTCTTTTTCATTACGGCGCACCTGGGCCAGGGTGATGCGCAGCTCGTTCATGTCGGTCAGGGTCTGCACCTTCTGCTCGACCAGCACCTTCACCGTGCCCCGGGTGGAGTCCAGCGCCCAGTAGCCCAAAAGACCAATAGTGACCAGCAACAGCAATGAAAATGCAGTGCTGAAATACAAGCGAAAGCGGATCGAGAAGCGGTTGAGCGGGTTCATAAGGGGGTCTTGGTTACACGAGAGGTCAAAGGGCAAAGGCTCAGGCTTTTCAGTAAGCAACCATAACAATAACCGTGCCAATCTGTGGGAATCTTCACACGGTAGGGTAAATATTTTCCCTGGCAGGTTATAGCCCTCACGCTCTCCCGAATGGGTAGCAATGGTTACATTTTGATGCAGTATTAGAAGAATGCGCCGGACATCCCCTGCGCTACTACTGGCAGGGGATGGTGCACACCGCCGTGGCGCGGGGCGGTGTAATTTTTAAAAGAAAAAGGCCTTTAGCGCATGTCATATATGCGGTGTTAGCTATTTTTTTAATAGCAAATACAGAGAGCTTACCGGTCTCAGTGTTTGCCCTTCCAGGGCACCAGCCAGCCCTCCAGCAGGCGCATGGCGATCGAGAACCCGAAGGCGCAGGCGGCGATAACGGCAATACCGACAAACACCGCATCGGTCGCCAAGAAATGCGAAGCCGACATCACCATGAAGCCAATGCCGCGCGTCGAGGCGATCAGCTCGGCGGCCACCAGCGTGCCCCAGCCCACGCCCAGCGCAATGCGGATGCCGGTCAAAATCTCGGGCAGGGCCGACGGCAGCACGACTTCGCTGAACAATTGCCATCGGCTGGCACCCAGTGATAGCGCGGCATTCACCCGCTCCTGCGGCAGCGCCCGCACACCCGCCTGGGCCGACAGCACGATGGGCGCAAACATGGCCAGCGTCAGCAGCACGATCTTCGAGGTTTCGCCAATCCCCAGCCAGATCACCATCAGCGGCAGGTAAGCCAGCGGCGGCAACGGCCAGTAGAACTCGATGGGCGTGTCCAGAATGCCCTTGGCCCAGCGGTTCAGCCCCATGGCCAGCCCGGTGGGGATGCCCAGCACCACCGCGATGGCCGCCGCCGACAAAATGCGCAGCAGGCTGGCCGACACATGCTCCCACAGCGTGGCGTTGGCATAGCCGTCGGCCCAGATGGACTGCGCCACCGACAGTACCTCGGCCGGGGTGGGCAGGAACAGGTGTGGCACTACGCCGGTCTGTGCCACCGCCCACCACAGCAGCAGAATTACGGCACCGGTAGCCAGGCTGGTGGGCACGGTGGAATGCGTGCCGAGGCCGAAGCTGCGCATGTGCACCAGGCGTGGCGCAGCTGGATGCGGTGGGGCTGTGGTCTGTGGCGTAGCGCCAAGGGAAGAGGCGGTGAGTTCAGTCATGCGGTGCTGTTTTCCAGGGTGGCTTCTTCCAGCGTTTCAGATTGGTGCACGATGGCGCGGATCTCTTCGCGCAGGTGCGCAAATCTGGGGGATGTCTTGATGGCCCGCGCATCGCCATCGCCGGCATAGGTGCGCACAAAGTCCAGGTCGAAGCGGGCGACGATGCGGCCGGGCCGGGGCGACATCACGATCAGCTCGGTGCCCAAAAACAGCGCCTCTTCGATCGAATGGGTGATGAAAAACACCCGCTTGCCGGTGCGCGACCACACCGACACCAGCAGCTCCTGCATCTGCTCGCGGGTCATGCTGTCGAGCGCGCCAAAAGGCTCGTCCATCAGCAAAATATCGGGGTCAGGTGCCAGTGCCCGGGCCAGACCCACGCGCTGGCGCATACCGCCCGACAGCTCGTAAGGTGCGGCATCGGCAAAGTTCTGCAGGCCCACCAGGCGCAGCAGCTCCTGGGCGCGTTCGCGTCGTTCGCTGCGGCCTATGCCCGCAAATTTCAGGCCCAGGGCCACGTTGTCGATTACCGACTTCCAGGGCAGCAAGGTATCTTTCTGGAACACCACGCCGCGGTCGGCACCGGGACCTTCCACCGGGCGGCCGTCCAGGGTGATGGAGCCGCTGGACACTGGCAAAAAACCGGCCATGGCGTTCAATAACGTGGACTTGCCGCAGCCGGACGTGCCCAGCGCCACAACAAAACCACCTTGGGGAATATCCAGCGAAACGCGGTCCAGGGCCTGCACGGCCCGGCCATCGCGGGCTGCAAAAAATACGCTGGCATTGTCAACTCGCAGCATGGAAAGCTTTCTATCGGGATACAGCGATGCCGCGCCACCGGGTGTCCCGGTTGGCACGGCTTTGCTAGGGTGTGAAGGGGCGTGTGGCTTATTTCTTCAGCGCAACCACGGCCGTGGGGGTCACAAAGGATGCGTAGCTGGGCAGCACTTCGGAGATCTTCTTTTGCTCCTTTAGAAACACCGAGGTTTCCTTCAGGATGCGGGCCACGCCGGATTTTTCGCCACCGCCCAGCCAGGCGTCGGATGCCTGGGTGTTCAGGCTCAGGAGCGACAAGTTTTGTAGCGCAGCCGCCTGGTCGGACGAGGTGCCGCCCAGCAGTTTGGCTAACACCTTGGTGTTGTCGCTGTCCGCCGTCCAGGCCGCCTTGTTGTTGGCAAACGAGCTGGAGTACTTGTCGATCACACCCGAGAAGGACTTGAGGAATTCAGGGTGGTCCTTGGCAAACGCAGCGGTGGCTACCCAGGCGGAGAAGGTCGGTGCGCCCTTGTCGGCCACGTCCTTGGAAGTGACCAGCACCTTGCCGGTCTTTTTCAGCTCGGTCAACGCGGGGTCCCAGACAAAGCCGCCGTCGATATCGCCCCGGTTGAATGCCGCCACAATTTCGGGCTGCGGAATGGCGAAGACCTGCACGTCTTTTTCGGTCAGGCCCTGGCTTTTGATCAAGGCCAGCAACTGGTAGTGGTCGGTCGACACGGGCGCTGCGGCCAGCTTTTTGCCTTTCAGGTCCGCTAAGCTATTAATACCCGAGCCATTGCGCACCACCAGTGCCTCGTCGGTGCCGGAGATGGTGGCCACGTAAAAGGCTTTCACGTCCAGCCCCCGCGAAGTAGCGGCAGCGTAGGGGCTGGAGCCCACGTAGCCGATCTGCACGTCACCCGAAGCGATGGCTGCAAAGATGTCGGCGCCTGAGTTGAAGCGGCGAAAGTCGATCTCAAAACCTGTGGCGCGGGCATAGTCGCCATTGGCGATGCCAACCGACGAGGGCAGTGCATCTGTCTGGTAACCCACCACCACCTTTTTGTCAGCTGCATAGCCGATGCTGGCGGCAGCCAAAGCCATCGCGCCGACCGCTGCGGTGATAAGTAATTTCTTAACGAAAACCATGTATCCAACTCCTTGAAACAGTTCGGCCGCAGCAACTGGCGACCTTGAACGGAATCTTAGAGTTAGATGGGTATGTGAATATAGAACGATACCAACATACGATATTCGAATAATGCGGCTTTGTTAGCTTTTCGGAAAGCCATCGAAATGAGCAGTTAGCGCATGCGCACGCTGCGCTTGTAGCTATGGAAAAAGCAGCAAATCCCTGCGGACAAGACCAGAGGCTTGGCCGCAGGGTGGCAAACTTACTTGGTGCTTTCGTGGCCGATGACACCGCCTACGGCAGCACCGGCGGCGGTGCCCAGCACGCCGCCGCCCAGGACATTGCCGGCAACGCCGCCGATCACCGCACCGGTGGCGGTGCCTTTTTCTTGGCGAGTCATGCCAGCGCAGCCGCTGAGGGTGAGCACGGCAGCAGCAATGGTGGCAATGGTTGCAGTACTTGCATAGTGGCGAAGGGAGTTCATGGTGGTTTCCTTGTGGTGTGACGAGTGCCCTTAGTATGGAAAACGCGCTGCGCAACACCTAGCAGACGAGGCCGCAACTGCATGTAGTTGCCGTCCTACGTGCGGTATGGTTTTTTGCACTAACAGCTAGCTGTTTCATCGACTTACACTTGTGTAAATAAGTGGCTATGGTCTGCGGCAGTGTGGTGCTTGGGCAGGCCAACGCCATAATTAAACCTGGAGACAAAACATGCAAAAAAGATACTTTCTACGGGCTTCTGCGCTTGCCGTTACTGCGTTAGTAGCTACTTATTCCATAGCGCAAGACAACACTTTCAAAATTGGTCTGATTCTGCCCATGACCGGCCAGCAGGCCTCGACCGGGAGGCAGATTGAGGCAGCGGCCCGGCTGTACATGGCGCAAAACGGCGACACCGTGGCGGGCAAGAAAATCCAGCTGATCGTGAAAGACGACACCAGCGTGCCCGACGTGACCAAGCGCCTGGCCCAGGAGCTGGTGGTCAACGACAAGGTGAACGTGCTGGCAGGCTTTGGCATCACGCCTTCGGCCCTGGCCACCGCGCCCATTGCCACCCAGTCCAAAACCCCTTTGGTGGTGATGGCTGCCGCTACCAGCAGCATCACCCAGGCATCACCTTACGTCGTGCGCACCAGTTTCACGCTGCCGCAGGTGGCGGTCAGCATGGCCGACTGGGCGCCCAAGAACGGCATCAAAACCGTGGTCACCCTGGTCAGCGACTACGGCCCTGGCCTGGATGC
The DNA here is from genome assembly GCF_056521385.1 of Rhodoferax sp. RT5P35. Lineage (NCBI taxonomy): Bacteria > Pseudomonadati > Pseudomonadota > Betaproteobacteria > Burkholderiales > Comamonadaceae > Rhodoferax > Rhodoferax sp. RT5P35. The sequence continues at coordinate 330,610 of NZ_JBWMAX010000001.1, forward strand.
AGAAAAGTATTTCCGTGAGCGCTTTTTGTTCAACGGTGGCCAAGTTCCCGAGTCGTTGCGCGTGCCCTTGCGCGGCCCGGACTTTGCGCCGTTTCTGCAGAAAGTGCGCGATATGAAGCCCGACGCGCTGTTTGTGTTTGTGCCTTCGGGCGCGGGCGCGGCGGTAATGAAGCAGTTCTTGGAGCGCGGCATGGACAAGGCCGGCATCAAGCTCATCGGCACTGGCGACGTGACCGACGACGACCAGCTCAACGACATGGGCGACGGCGCTTTGGGCGTGGTCACCTCGCACCACTATTCGGCGGACCACCCGTCGCCGCTGAACACCAAATTTGTCGAGGCCTTCGGCAAGGCTAACAAGGGCCTGCGCCCCAATTTCATGGCCGTGGGCGGTTATGACGGTATGCGGGTGATTTACGAAGCGCTGCGGGTCAGCAAAGGGCAGGGCGGCGGTGATGCACTGCTGGCGGCCATGAAGGGCCAGATTTTCGAGAGTCCGCGCGGTCCAATCTTTATCGACGCGCAAACCCGGGACATTGTGCAAAACATCTACCTGCGCAAGGTGGAGCGCAAGAACGGCCAGCTCTACAACGTGGAATTCGCCGTTATCAAAGACGTCAAAGACCCAGGCAAGACTAAGTAACCCCCAAGGCGACAGCGCATGTTGACGATTCTTTTTGATGGCATCGCCTACGGCATGCTGCTGTTTATCCTGGCCGTGGGCTTGGCCGTGACCATGGGGCTGATGAACTTCATCAACCTGGCCCATGGCGCGTTTGCCATGGTGGGCGGCTACGCCACGGTGCTGCTGATGCAGCGCGCAAACGTGCCGTTTCTGCTGTGCCTGCCGCTGGCATTTGCCATTTCGGCCCTGCTGGGCGCAGTGCTGGAGCGCACGCTGTACCGGCCGCTGTACCGCAAGCCGCACCTGGACCAGGTGCTGTTTTCCATCGGCCTGACCTTCATGGCCGTGGCCAGTGCCGATTACTTTATCGGCTCCAGCCCGCAAATCATCCAGTTGCCCGCCTGGCTCAAGGGCCGCACCGAGCTGGGCGAGGGCGCTTTCATGCTCGGTATGGGGCACTACCGTTTGTTCATCATCGCGGTATGCGCGGCACTGACGGTGGCCTTGCAGTACGTGCTGGCCCGCACCCGGTTTGGTACGCGTTTGCGTGCCTCGGTGGACGACCAGCGGGTGGCGGCGGGCCTAGGCATCAATGTAAACGTGGTGTTTTTGGGCACCTTTGCCGTGGGCTCCGGCCTGGCCGGGCTGGGCGGCGCGCTGGGGGCCGAGGTGCTGGGCCTGGACCCGACCTTTCCGCTCAAGTTCATGGTGTACTTTTTGATTGTGGTGGCCGTGGGCGGCACCTCCAGCATCACCGGGCCGTTGCTGGCGGCCCTGCTGCTGGGCATTGCCGACGTGGCGGGCAAGTATTACATCCCCAAGCTGGGTGCTTTCATCGTCTACAGCCTGATGATCGCGATTCTGATCTGGCGGCCCCAGGGCCTGTTTGTGCGCCAGGGGGGTAAGTGATGGAGACGCAAAACCTGTTGCTCAAAGCGGGCCGTTGGAAGTCTTGGGAGTTCGCCCTGTGGCTGCTGGCCCTGGCCGCGCCCTGGGTGCTGCCGCGGCATGCGCTGATCGTCAACGAGATCGCCATCGTGGCGCTGTTTGCCTTGTCGCTGGATTTAATTCTGGGCTACACCGGCATCGTCTCGCTGGGGCACGCGGCGTTTTTTGGCATGGGGGCCTATTCGGCCGCGCTGTTTGCCAAGCTGGTCATGCCCGACCCGCTGGTCGGTTTGGCGGTGGGTATCGCCACGGCCACGCTGCTGGGCGCTGCCTGCAGTGTGACGATTTTGCGTGGCACCGACCTGACGCGGCTGATGGTCACCCTGGGCGTGGGCCTCATCCTGATGGAGCTGGCCAATAAGCTGGACTGGCTGACCGGCGGTGCCGACGGCCTGCAAGGCGTGGTGCTGGGGCCGGTGCTGGGCCGGTTTGAATTTGATCTGGCCGGGCAGACGGCTGCCTGCTATTCGCTGGCGGTGTTGCTAGTGCTGTTTGTGCTGGCGCGGCGACTGGTGCACTCGCCGTTTGGGGCCACGCTCAAGGCTATTCGCGACAACCGCCTGCGGGCCATGGCCATCGGCATCCCGGTGTACCGCCGCCTGGTGGTGGTGTACACCCTGGCAGCAGGCATGGCGGGCGCGGCGGGGGCCTTGCTGGCGCAGACCTCGGGCTTTGCCTCGCTGGACCTTTTTGAGTTCCACCGCTCGGCCGATGTGATGCTGATTTTGGTGGTGGGCGGTGTGGGCTGGCTGTACGGCGGCGTGCTGGGCGCAATTGTGTTCAAGCTGATGCAAGACGCGCTGTCCAGCATCACGCCGCAGTACTGGACCTTCTGGATCGGCCTGTTCCTGGTGGTGCTGGTGCTGGTGGGCCGCGAGCGCCTGCTGCGTCCCTGGACCTGGCGCTTGCCGCGCAAGCATCGGAGCGCGCCATGACTGCCAACACCGTACTTTCGGCCCAAGGCCTGGTGATGCAGTTTGGCGGCATCACCGCCACCAACAACGTCACGCTGGACCTGCAGCAGGGCGCGCGCCACGCGCTGATTGGCCCCAACGGTGCGGGCAAGACCACGCTGATCAACCTGCTGACCGGCGTGCTGCAGCCCACGGCGGGCCGCATCGTGCTCGAAGGGCAGGACATCACCCAGTTGCCGCCGCACCAGCGCGTGCGCCGTGGCCTGGTCCGCACCTTCCAGATCAACCAGTTGTTTGACTCCCTGACCCCGCTGGAAACCCTGGCCATGGTGGTGTCGCAGCACCGGGGCCTGGGCGGCTCCTGGTGGCAGGCGCTGGGGGCGCGCCGGGATGTCACCCTGCGCTGCGAGCAACTGCTGGAGCAATTCCACCTGACCGCCGTGATGGCCCAGGAAACCCGGGTGCTGGCTTACGGTAAGCGCCGCCTGCTGGAAATCGCCATCGCCCTGGCCTGCGAACCCCGGGTGCTGCTGCTGGACGAGCCGGTGGCCGGTGTGCCCGCAGGCGAGCGTGAAGAACTGCTGCACACCGTGGCCGCGCTGCCGCCGGAGGTGTCGATTCTGCTGATTGAGCACGATATGGACCTGGTGTTCAGCTTTGCCAAGCGCATGACGGTGCTGGTCAACGGCACGGTGCTAACCGAGGGTGATCCGCAGACCATCGCCAACGACCCACAGGTCAAGGCGGTGTATCTGGGACACAGTGAGGATGCCCATGGCTGAACTATTGAACATTGAAGGCCTGAGCGCTGGGTACGGCGAGGCGGTGGTGCTGCACGGCGTGTCTCTGACCCTGCAGGCCGGCCAGACCCTGGCCTTGCTGGGCCGCAACGGCACCGGCAAGACTACGCTCATCAACACCCTGGCCGGGGCCACACGCCAGCACGCGGGCAGCATTGTTCTAGGCGGGGTGGCGCTGCACCGCCTGCCCTCGCACGAGCGCGCCGCCGCCGGCATTGGCTGGGTGCCGCAAGAGCGCAACATCTTCAAGTCGCTGACGGTGCACGAGAACCTGACGGCTGTGGCCCGGCCCGCGCGCGCCGGGCGCAGCGCCAGCCCCTGGACACCGGATCGGGTCTACAGCCTGTTTCCCCGGCTGGCCGAGCGCAAGACCAACCTGGGCACCCAGCTCTCGGGCGGCGAGCAGCAGATGCTGGCCATGGGCCGCGCCCTGGTGCTCAACCCCACGCTGCTGCTGCTGGACGAACCCTGCGAGGGCCTGGCCCCCATCATCGTGCAAGAACTGCTTCGCGCCATCCGCCGCATCACCCGCGAAGAAGGCCTGTCGGCCATTTTGGTGGAGCAGCATCCGCAGGCGATTCTGGCCATCTCTGACACCGCTGCCGTGCTGGACCGCGGCACCGTGGTCTACACCGGCACGGCGCGCAGCCTGCAAGAGCAGCCGGAGCTGCTGGACAGGCTGCTGGGCGTGGCGCGGTAAAAATTTAAAGAAAAAGAGCCGCTTGCGCAGATACTACCTGCGCAGGCAGCTACTGAATCAATAGCAAACCCGTGCCGCTCAAGCCCCCAGCAGCTGCGGCTGCGGGTGCTGCTCCAGGTACCAAGCGCGCAGGCCATCGTCTTCAAATGCGTAGTCGCCGCGTCCCGCACGCCAAATCAGCTCCTTGTCGCGCAAGGCATCCAGCGCGCCCTGGATAGCCGAGTTGTTTAGTGGCTTGCCCACCACCGCCTGGTAGGCGGCCAGCGCGGCTTCGGCAAACGGGGTGTAGTCGGGCGACAGGCGGGCAATCGCGTCCAGCACGGCTTTTTGCGCGTCGGGCAGGGCGTTGTAGGTCGAGGCAAATTCCTGCCAGGCCCGGTGCTGTATCAGTTGGGCATTGCGCTCGATCAGCGCGTCCAGCGCCTGCGCTCCGCCCCAGTCGGCCACGGCCTCGCCCACCACGCGCTTGAGCATTTCGGGGCGGCGTCCCACCAGGGTGAAAGCCCGCTCCAGCGTGTCGGCGCTGAAGGCCTTGCCATCGGCAAACTGGGGCCGCAGCCATTCGGCGTAGGCCTCCACAAAGCCTCGGTCCAGCAGCGGAAAGCGCGTCACCCCCGCACCGTAAAACGGCTCGCTGCGGCGCAGCACCAGGTGGGTGAGTTTGTCGCGGTTGGAGCCGGTCATCACCAGGTGCAGGCCGCGGACAGTCCGGCCCTGGTTGAGCCGGTCGCGTGCCGCCTTGAGCGCAAACATGGCCTGTGTGCCCGCCTCGGTAGACAGGGCGTGCTGGGCTTCGTCCACTAGCAGTACCAGCGGTTTGCCGCTTTTGGTGTGCAGCCGCTCCAGCGCGTCGGACAGGGTGGCACCACCAGGCTGGCCGATTTTGGACAGGTCCAGGCTCAGCGCGCCCAGCACGTTGAGCTTGTCCAGGCCCACGCTTTTGGCCGCCTTGAGCACCGGGCCGTCCAGCTGGGCCAGGGTGTCGCGCACCACGGCGATGATCAGCTCTGCCGGGTCCCGGCTGCGGTCAGACCATAAATCGACATACAGGGTTTGCCATCCGCGCGCGCGCATTTCGGGCACCATGTCTTCGCGCAAGAAGGTGGACTTGCCAGTGCGCCGGGGCGCGGCCAGAAACAGGCCCGAAGTCGCGTCCAGAATGCCGCGACCTTCCAGCGCATCGCAGTAGCTGGCGGCCAGGGCGGTACGGCGGTAGGTGAAGATGTTGGCCATGGGGATCCCGGGTTTTAGGGATAAATTATCCGTGATGGAGTAATTTTATGCCTGTCGAAATAATAAAACCATAAAAGCCGTAACCGCCGGGTAGAGTTGGTGGTCAAGATGGTGCATAAAATAGGTGTCTTGTGCTTATAAAACCAATGCGCGCAGCTACGTAAAATATAGCTGTTTTCCCCAGGCCAGCGCCAGTGCCTAGGAGGCCTCGGGTAAACTGACTTTTCTTTGTGTCGCCTGCGGGCGCACGTAAACCCACTTCCAGACCACGCCAAAAGCCCCACTTACCGGTGCGCCTCCAATCCATTAAGCTCGCGGGCTTCAAGTCCTTTGCCGAACCCACCACCTTTCACCTGCCCGGGCAGTTGGTCGGCGTGGTGGGGCCGAACGGCTGCGGCAAGTCCAACATCATGGACGCGGTGCGCTGGGTGCTGGGCGAGAGCAAGGCCAGCGAGCTGCGCGGTGAGTCCATGCAGGACGTGATCTTCAACGGCACCACCACCCGCAAACCGGCCAGCCGCGCCAGCGTGGAGCTGGTGTTCGAGAACAACGACCACCGCGCAGGTGGCCAGTGGGGCCAGTTTGCCGAAATCGCCGTCAAGCGGGTGCTCACCCGCGATGGCACCAGCAGCTATTACATCAACAACCAGCCGGTACGCCGCCGCGACGTGCAGGATGTGTTCCTGGGCACCGGCCTGGGACCGCGTGCCTACGCCATCATTGGCCAGGGCACCATCAGCCGCATCATCGAGTCGCGCCCGGAAGAGCTGCGCCTGTTCCTCGAAGAAGCCGCCGGGGTCTCCAAATACAAGGAGCGTCGCCGCGAAACCGAAAACCGCCTCAGCGACACCCGCGAGAACCTGACCCGGGTGGAAGACATCCTGCGCGAGCTCAACGCGAACCTGGAGCGGCTGGAAAAGCAGGCCGAGGTGGCGCACAAGTACAACACCTTGCACGCCAGCGCCACGCTCAAGCAGCACCAGCTGTGGTTTCTAAAGAAGGTCGATAGCGAATCCGACCAAAGCAAGGTCCAAGCCGATGCCGCCCAGGCGCTGAACGACCTGGAGTCGCGCATCGCCGACCTGCGCCACGTGGAAGCCGAGCTGGAAACCATCCGCCAGGCGCACTACGACGCGGGCGATGCCGTCAACCGCGCCCAGGGCAAGCTCTACGAGGCCAGCGCCGAAGTCGGGCGGCTGGAAGGAGAAATCCGTTTCGTGGTGGAAGGCCGCCAGCGCGTCGAGCTGCGCATGGCCACCCTGAAAGAGCAAATCCAGCAGTGGGCCACGCGCCAGGAAGACGCGCAGTACGAGCTGGAAAATTTAGAGGCCACCGGCATCGAGGCCGAAGAAAAAGCCGAGCTGCTGGCCGCCCAGGTGGAAGAGCAGGCCGGGCAAATCCCCGACCTGGAAGACGCCCTGCAGTCGGCCAGCCGCGCCGCCAACGAGCAGCGCACGGGCGTGGTGCAGGTGCAGCAGCAGATCCAGGTGCTGGCCGCCGACCAGCGCAGCATCGAAGAGCAAAGCCGCCAGTTCGACCAGCGCCGCGAGCGCCTACTGGCCGACAAAAAAGCCCTGGCGGCCCCTGACGAAGCGCGCTTATCGCAGCTGCAAGCCCAGTTGGAGGAGGCCACTGAAGCCGCCAGCGTCGCCGACGCACGGCTGCACGACCTGCAAGAATTTCTGCCCCAACTGGATGAAGACCGCCGTGCCAAACAGGCCGCCGTCAATACCGAATCCGCCCGCCAGGCCGATGTGTCGGCGCGCATGGAAGCCCTGAAGGCGCTGCAGGAAAAGGTCAAAACCGACGGCAAGCTCAAGCCCTGGCTGACCCGCCACGGCCTGGACGGCCTGCAAGGCATCTGGACCCAGCTGCATATCGAGCAGGGCTGGGAAAACGCGCTGGAAGGCGCGCTGCGCGAACGCATGGGCGCACTGGCCGTGTCGCGGCTGGAGATGGTGCGCGCCTTTGCCGGGCTGGATGGCCGGGATGTGCCGCCCGCCAAGCTGGCCTTCTACAGCCCGCCGCCCGCTGGCCCGTCGCTGCCATCCAACAGCCTGCCTCGCTTGGCCGATCTGCTGCGCCTCAACGATGCCGGGTTGGCTGCCTTGCTGGCCGATTGGCTGCACGGCTGCTACACCGCGCCCAGTTTTGAAGATGCCCTGCACCAGCGCAGCCAGCTGCAGCCGGGCGAGGTCATCTACGTGCAAAGCGGCCACGCCGTGGGCCTGCACAGCGTGTCGTTCTACGCGCCCGATTCCGAGCAGGCCGGGCTGCTGGCGCGGGCGCAAGAGATTGAGAATTTAGAAAAACAATTGCGCGCCCAGAGCCTCATCAATGAGGAAACCCGCTACGCCCTGGTGCGGGCCGAAGCCGCCTACAACGAGTCCTCCAGCCGCTTGGTCAGCGCCCGGCGCGAAGCCACCGAGGCGCAAACCCAGGCCCACGCCCTGCAGGTCGAAACCCTGAGACTGGGCCAGTTGGCCGAGCAGGCCCGGGTGCGCAGCCAGCAGCTGGAAGGCGATCTGGCCGAGGTCGAAGCCCAGCTGGACGAGCTGCAAGAGCGCCGCGTCAACGCCGAGGGTCGGTTTGAAGAACTGGACATGCAGCTCGCCGATAGCCAGGAGCGCCACGCCCAGCTGGACGAGCGCGTTATCGAAGTGCAGCGTAAGCTGGCCGAATGCCGCGAGCAGCAGCGCAGCCTGGAGCGGCAAGCGCAAGAAGCCACTTTCGCCCAGCGCAGCCTGGGCGCGCGTCGGGCAGAACTGACCCGTTCGCTGGACATGGCGCAGCAGCAAACCGTGGCCCTGATGAATGAGCAGCAGCGCGCGGTAGACGAGTTGGCCCGCCTGAACGACGCTGCCGCCCAGGGCGGCCTGCAAACCGCCTTGGCGCAGAAGCTGGAGCGCGAGGCCGAAATGGCCGCCCAGCGCAGCCAGTACGACGACCTGACCGCCCGCCTGCGCGCCAGCGACGAGGCCCGCATGCAGAACGAGCGTGCCCTGGACCCGCTGCGCCAGCGCATTACCGAATTCCAGCTCAAGGAACAGGCGGCACGCCTGGGCTCCGAGCAGTTCAGCCAGTTGCTCAACGAAGCCAACGCCGACCTGGAAGCCATCGCCACGTCCATAGTCCAGGGCAATGTGCGCATCCCCGGCATGCAGAGCGAAATCGACCGCCTGAACCGCGAAATCACCGCCCTGGGAGCCGTGAATCTGGCCGCGCTGGACGAACTGAGTGTGGCCCGCGAGCGCAAGCAATTCCTGGATGCCCAGACCGCCGACCTGGTCGAAGCCATGACCACGTTGGAAGATGCCATCAAGAAGATCGACGGCGAAACCCGCGAGCTGTTGTCGGGCACCTTCAACATCGTCAATGGCCATTTCGGCAAGATGTTCCCCGAGCTGTTTGGCGGCGGCAATGCGCGCCTGGTCATCACCGGGGACGAAATTCTGGACTCCGGCGTGCAGGTGATCGCCCAACCGCCAGGCAAGAAGAACCAGACCATCCACCTGCTGTCGGGCGGAGAAAAAGCCCTGACCGCCATCGCCCTGGTGTTCGCAATTTTCATGCTGAACCCGGCACCGTTTTGCCTGCTCGACGAAGTGGACGCGCCGCTGGACGACGCCAACACCGAGCGCTATGCCAAACTGGTGGCCAGCATGGGTCGCGAAACCCAGTTTCTTTTCATCAGCCACAACAAGATCGCCATGGAAATGGCCCAGCAACTGATTGGTGTGACCATGCAGGAGCAGGGCGTTTCACGCATCGTGGCAGTCGATATGGAGTCGGCCTTATCCATGGCCGAAACAACATGACCACCACCCTACAACTCGGCCTGGCCATCGGCGGCGGGCTTGTGCTCGTCACCGTCGTCGCTTATAACACCTGGTCGGCCCGTAAAAACGCCCCCAAGCAGCCCGACCCTCCGCCCCCCAGCACCTTGCAGACCGAAGACGAGGGCGAGCGCCGCGACCCTGCTTTCGACGGCGGCGATCTACCCCCGCTGCCCACGCCCGAGCGCAAGCCCGGCATGGACGCGCTGATCGATGTGCTGGCACCCATCGCGCTGGAGCACCCGGTGTCGGGCGATGCCGCCCTGGCGGCGATGCCGCCGACCCGTCGTGTCGGCAGCAAACCCTTTGCCATCGAAGGCCTGAACATCGGCAGCCAGCAGTGGGAAACCCCGGTGGCCGGCCAGCGCTACAGCCAATTGCAGGCTGGCGTGCAATTGGCCAACCGCACAGGGGCGCTCAATGAGATCGAATATTCTGAATTCGTCATCAAAACCCAGGCCTACGCCGACACCGTAAGCGGCCTGCCCGAATTTCCCGAGATGCGCGAAGAAGTGGCCCGGGGCCGCGAGCTAGACCAGTTCGCCAACGACCACGATGCCCAGCTCGGCTTCACCCTGCGCGCCGTGCACGCCGCCTGGAGCCCCGGCTACGTGCAGCAGCACGCGGCCCGCTTAGGCTTCGTGCCCAGCCTGATCCCCGGCCGCATGCTGTTGCCCAGCAGTACGCCCGGCATGCCACCCATCCTGGGCCTGGCCTTCGACACGCAAGCCGCCCTGGCCGAAGACCCCGACCAGTCGGCCCTGCGCGAAGTCACCCTGAGCCTGGATGTGCCGCAGGTAGACCGCGCCGAGCAGCCTTTTGTGCGCCTGCGCGACACCGCCGCCGCCCTGGCCGAAGCCATGGACGGCAGCCTCACCGACGACCGGGGCTACCCGCTGCAGCGGGATGCGCTGGACGGCATCGGAGCCTCGCTGGAGCAGTTGTACGACACGCTGGACTCGCGCGAGCTGGCGGCGGGCTCTGTTTTGGCGCGAAGGTTGTTCAGTTGAGCTAAAAAAAGCTCACCCCCAGGCTTGCGCACTTCGTGTCGCAGCGCCAACCCCCTTGCAGGGGGCAATACCAGCGGCCCGGCAAAGCCGGTTCCGCGGTATTCTTGACTCGCCTCGTCTCATCGGTTGCAGGTGTTTGGACGCCCATTGGATCTAAGACATGCCTGAAAATTTTGACCTTTTTAGCCCTCCAGCGCAGATTCCACCTACGCAGGATGCTATAGAAATAGAAGCGCTGCGCACCCAGCTGAATGCCTGGGGCCACAGCTACTACGTGCTGGATGTGCCCACCGTGCCGGATGCCGAATACGACCGCGTGTTCCGCGCCTTGCAAGCGCTGGAAGCCGCCCACCCCACACTGTTGACCGCAGATTCGCCCACCCAGCGTGTCGGCGGCAAGCCGCTGCCCGAGTTCACCTCGGTGCGCCACGCCGTGCCCATGCTCAGCATCCGCACCGAGACCGACACCGAGCCCAGTGGCGCACAAAATTTCGACATCCGTATCCGCAAGGAGCTGGCGCTGCTGGAGACCGACCCGCCGGTCGAATACGTGGCCGAACCCAAATTCGACGGCCTGGCCATGAGCCTGCGCTTCGAGCACGGCGTGCTGGTGCAGGCTGCCACCCGGGGCGACGGCGAGTACGGCGAAGACGTGACGCAAAACATCCGCACGATGCGGCAGATCCCGCTGCGTTTGATCGGGGATGCCCCGCCGGTGCTGGAAGTGCGCGGCGAGGTCTACATGCGCCGGGCTGACTTCGATGCGCTCAACGAGCGCCAGCGCGAAAAGGGTGACAAAACCTTTGTCAATCCGCGCAACGCCGCTGCCGGAGCCGTGCGCCAGCTCGACCCCGGTATCGCCGCCCAGCGCCCTCTGAGCTTCTTCGCCTACGGCCTGGGCGAGGTGACTGCGCCGGAGCAGGGCGGCCCGGTGTTCGAGACGCACTACGCCCTGCTGCAAACCCTGAAATCATGGGGTTTTCCGGTCGCGGCCCAGGTAGCGATTGCGCATGGTGCTGCGGAATTAGTAGCGTACCACCAGCGCATAGGTGCGGCCCGCGACAGCCTGCCGTATGACATCGACGGTGTGGTCTACAAGCTCAATGCCTTGGCCCTGCAGCGCCAGCTGGGCTTTGTGTCGCGCGAGCCGCGCTGGGCCGTGGCGCACAAATACCCGGCGCAAGAGCAGCTCACCACCATCACCGCCATCGACGTGCAGGTGGGCCGCACCGGCAAGCTCACGCCCGTGGCGCGGCTGGCCCCCATCTTTGTGGGCGGTGTCACGGTGACCAACGCCACGCTGCACAACCTGTTCGAGCTGCGCCGCAAGCGTGTGCGGGTGGGCGACACCGCCATCGTGCGGCGGGCGGGCGATGTAATTCCCGAGGTGGTGGGCATCATCGCCAAGCCGCGTGTCCAGTACGTGCCCAACTTCCGCATGCCGCGTGCTTGCCCCATTTGCGGAAGCAAGGTGGTGCGCGAAAAGACCGAGATGAACCACCGCTGCAGCGGCGGCCTGTTCTGCCCCGCGCAGCGCAAAGAGGCCATCCTGCACTTCGCCCACCGCCGTGCGGTGGAGGTGGAAGGCCTGGGCGACAAGCTGGTAGAGCAACTGGTAGACACCGGCGTGATCCGCACCTTGCCCGACCTGTACAAGCTGGGCTTTACCGCCTTGTACGCCCTGGACCGCATGGCCGACAAGTCGGCGCAGAACATCCTGGACGCACTGGAAAAGTCCAAAAACACCACCTTGCCGCGCTTTCTGTTCGGTCTAGGCATCCGCCACGTGGGCGAGGCCACGGCCAAGGCGCTGGCCCGGCATTTCGGCAAGCTCGATGCCGTGATGGATGCCACGCCTGAGCAATTGCTGGAAGTTGCCGATGTCGGCCCCATCGTCGCCCTGGCTATCCGCACCTTCTTTGACCAACCCCACAACCGCGAAGTGGTCGAGCAACTGCGCGCCTGCGGTATCCACTGGGAGGAGGGCGAGCCCGCCCCGCAAGCCTCCAAGCCATTGGCAGGCCAAACCTTCGTCCTCACCGGCACATTCCCCACCCTCAGCCGCGACGAAGCCAAAGACCTGCTCGAAGCCGCCGGAGCCAAAGTCGCCGGTTCGGTGAGCAAGAAAACCAGTTACGTGGTTGCGGGCGAGGAGGCGGGCAGCAAGCTGGACAAAGCCCAGGCGCTGGGCATTGCGGTGCTGGACGAGGCGGGGATGTTGGCGTTGTTATCACCGAAAGCAGACACATGACCCTCCACACCATTCTCAAAATGGGCGACCCGCGCCTGCTGCGCACGGCCCAGCCGATGACTGAATTCGACACCGACGCGCTCCACCTCTTGATCTCCGACATGCTGGACACCATGCGCTCGGTCAACGGCGCGGGGCTGGCGGCTCCGCAGATCGGGGTGGATGTGCAGCTGGTAGTGTTTGGCACGGCGGACGTGAATCCGCGCTACCCGGACCGGCCTATTGTGCCGCCCACGGTGCTGATCAATCCGGTGATCACGCCTATCGGCGATGCGGAAGAAAACGATTGGGAAGGTTGCCTGTCGGTACCGGGTCTGCGTGGACTGGTGCCGCGCTGGTCGCGCATCCGCTACACCGGTTTCGACCAGTACGGCGATGCCATCGACCGCACGGTAGACGGCTTCCATGCCCGGGTGGTGCAGCACGAGTGCGACCACCTGATCGGCAGGTTGTACCCCACGCGCATGCGGGACCTGACGCAACTGGGCTACACCGAGGTGCTGTTTCCCGCGCTGGACCCGGCGGATGACGATTAAAAGGCGGTTAAAAGAGGGTATTTCGCGGCTTTAATACCCTTATGCCTTCTGGCAGGCCGCACTACGATACCTTTATGAAAGCTCTTTTATCTGCTGCTGCGTTTGCCCTGGCCTTGGTGGGCTGCGCCAAGATGGATGTCCAGACCCGCAGTTGGCTGTCCAGCAAGGTGCCTGCATACGCTGCGGTGGATGGCGTGCTGTTTGAGGGCACGGCCACTCTGTTTACTGACCGCACGGGTACGGTGCAGCTTAGTTCAGGCCAATCACCCGGCCAGGTGTGCATTGGCGAGCTGCGCTACACCGCCACCGCTGCCGGTGTTCTGGTGCTGCGCTGCAGGGGCGGCATGGAGGCAGCGCTGGACTTTCGAACCACCAGCGACACCAGCGGCTTTGGCTACGGCAGCAGCGCCCATGGTGTGTCGGCTGTAGCCTGGGGCATGTCGGCTGCCAACGCCGCTGCCTACCTGCGGCTGCCGGTAGCGCCCGCCATGGCCGATGCACCCGTGGCCATGCCGGTGCCAGCCCAGCCTGCCGCCAGCGCCGCGCTTTAAAAAACGGCCGGGGCTATAAAATTGGTAGCTACAAGCGCAGGGTAAACCTGCGCTTTAGCCCTATTTTTTATAAATTACCGATTCACATGCCCCATCCTCTTGTCCAGGTCCATCCGGAAACCCATGGCATCGTGCTTGATCTGGCCTACGCCACGGCCAACAATATTGCGGGCCGCCCCATTTACGACCGCGCCCACTGCCTGCTGCACCGCGATGCCGAAGCCTGCTTGCGCAAGGCCGTGCTGCTGGCGGCACAGTCGGGATTGCGGCTGAAGATATTTGATGCGTTCCGCCCCCAAGAGGCGCAGGTGCTGCTGTGGCAAACCGCACCCGACCAAGCCTACGTGGCCGACCCCGCCGTCGGCTCCAACCACACGCGCGGCACGGCGGTGGACCTGACCCTGGTGGACGCGCAGGGTACCGAGCTGGACATGGGTACCGGTTTCGATGACATGACCGCAGCCTCGCACCATTTCAGTGGGCAGGTAGGGCCCGAAGCCCTGGCCAATCGCCTGCTGCTGCTGACTGTGATGGAAGATGCGGGGTTTGAGCACCTGCCGCATGAGTGGTGGCATTACGCCTTGCCCGAGCATGCCACCTATCCACTGATTGACAGCAGCTTGCTTGGCGACCTGAGCCCGATGCGATTGGCCTAGACGCTTGTGTAAGAACGTATGGACGTTCCAAGAGCATGGACAGGTTCTGAAACGTGCTGGGCGTGGCACCTTGAAAAAAACAGATTGTTGCGAAATGTTTCAAGTACTATCATTCAATCCCGTCCCGGAACCATCCGCCCTTGGCCGTCGATCAACTTACCCAAGTTACAAAATGAAAGCATCCACCACCTCAACGCAAACACGGTTCACCGTTCTGATTTGCGCATTTTTTGCATTGCTGCTGATCGGAACCTTTGCCGTGATACGGCTGTCCGTTACGCCGGATTTGGCCACTCTGGAGGGCAAGGTGGTGGGTGCCAATGTGGACCAGATTTCGGTGCGCATTAGCGAACAGCTGCGGCAGGTGGAGGCGCAATCGCGCAGCATCACCCAAACCGTGGCGCTGCTCGAAAGCGACCAGATCGACAAGCTGCAACCCGGCCTGGTCGACCAGAACGGTGACCCCAACGTCTTCGGCGGCGGCATCTGGCCCTTGCCCAACAAACGCGAACAGGGCCGCGACAAGTTCAGCACCTTTTTCGCCCGCGACGCATCCAACAAGCTGGTTGTCAATACCCACTGGAACTCTGAGGCATCGCTGAAGTATTGGGAGCAACCCTGGTACGAAAACGGCAAGACCGCGGCTAAAGGCCGTTGCAAATGGGCCAAGGCCTATCAGGACGATGCCAGTCCGCAGCCGCGCACCAACTGCGCCATGCCGATCTACAAGGGTGACGAACTGTACGGCGTGTCTACCATCGACGTGACGCTGGGCTTCTTCAACCGCCTGGTGGCCGACATGGAAGACAAGGTCCAGGGCCAGATCCTGATCGTCGAAGGCGACGGCAAAATCGTCAGCAACAGCACCCGGATCCAGGGCAATATCGTGCTGAAGAATGTGTCCGACCTGGCCCAGACTTCACCGATGGCGGCCGAGATCCAGCGCCTGTTGCCGAAGGCGCAGGACGGCACAGCGACAGAAGGCGCCTACACCAGCGACAAGGGTGCGCAAATGCTGTTCCTCAAGCCTATTCCGGGCAGCCCCTGGTTTATCGCCACGGGTATTCCGACCGCTTTACTGGCCAGCAACAGCAACCGCATCCTGACCAAGCTGGCCTCTGTGCAGATCCCCATGGCCATCGTGCTGCTGGTACTGATGGTCAGCGGTATCCGCATGTTCATGAAGCGGCTGACCGGCCTGCAGGAAAACATCGATGCGTTGTCCGCTGGCGAGGCCGACCTGACCCGGCGCCTGCCGGAGACTGGCGGCAAGGAGTTCAGCGAGGTGTCGCGCAGCTTTAATGCCTTCATTGCCCGCCTGCAAGGTGTGGTGCACCAGGTGGTGACGGGTTCCTCCTCGATTGCCGCCGCCTCTAGCGAAATCTC
This sequence comes from Rhodoferax sp. RT5P35, assembly GCF_056521385.1. Classification (NCBI taxonomy): domain Bacteria; kingdom Pseudomonadati; phylum Pseudomonadota; class Betaproteobacteria; order Burkholderiales; family Comamonadaceae; genus Rhodoferax; species Rhodoferax sp. RT5P35. The sequence goes on from NZ_JBWMAX010000001.1 coordinate 346,056, forward strand.
CAGTGGCAACGAAGACCTGTCGGTTCGTACCGAAGAGCAGGCCGCGTTCTTGCAGCAAACCGCGGTTTCCATGGGGCAGATCACCGCCACCGTGAAACAGAACGTGGACAACGCCAACCAGGCCAACCGCCTGGCCACCGACGCCTTCCAGGTCGCGTCCAAAGGCGGCAAGGTGATCGGCGACGTGGTGGACACCATGAACTCGATCAGCGATTCGTCCAAGAAGATTGTGGACATCATCGGCGTGATCGACGGCATCGCCTTCCAGACCAACATCCTGGCGCTGAACGCCGCGGTGGAAGCGGCCCGCGCCGGCGAGCAGGGCCGCGGCTTTGCGGTGGTGGCCAGCGAGGTGCGCAGCCTGGCGCAGCGCTCCGCCGCTGCGGCAAAAGACATCAAGGGCCTGATCGCCGACTCGGTCACCAAGGTCGAATCAGGCAGTGCGCTGGTGGCGCAGGCGGGCTCTACCATGAACGAGATCATCACCGGCAACACCAGTGTGGCCACGATCATGTCGGAGATCATGTCGGCCAGCGTCGAGCAAAGCCGTGGCATCGAAGACGTCAACCAAGCGATTGCGCAACTCGACACCACCACCCAGCAGAATGCCGCGCTGGTGGAAGAGGTGTCGGCTGCTGCCCGCTCGATGCACGACCAGACCGCTCTGCTGCGCGAAGTGGTGGGCGCCTTCAAGGTTTAAGGGCTGAGCGCTGGGCAACCAGGACCATGCCGTCTGTTTGAGCATGGTTCTTGCAAGCTATTGAACACTTTACAACCAAAGGATTTCTTTCATGCCTTATCCGAGCCCTGTGTTGAACCGTCGTGCGCTGGTCGTGGCGGTTGCGTCCACCCTTGTATGGGCTGCGGGTATCCACCCCGCCATGGCCGCCACGCCCAAAGACACGCTGGTGGTGGCGTTTGCGTTTGACGACATCATCACCATGGACCCGGCCGAGGTGTTTGAAATCTCGGCCAGCGAGGTGATGGGCAATACTTACGACCGGCTGGTGCGGCTGGATGTCAGCGACCCGTCCAAACTCGTCAACGACATCGCCAAGTCCTGGACCGTGTCGGCCGACGGCAAGACCTTCAGCTTCGAGCTCAAGCCCGGCCTGAAGTTTGCCTCCGGCAACCCGCTCACAGCCGATGACGTGGCTTTCTCGCTGCAGCGTGCGGTGCTGCTCGATAAATCTCCGGCTTTCATCCTCACCCAGTTCGGGTTCAGCAAAACCAACGTCAAAGACAAGATCAAGGCCACCGGAGCGCTGACCATGACGCTGGAAACCGACAAGGCCTATGCCCCGTCGTTCGTCATGAACTGCCTGACCGCCGACGTGGGCGCGGTGGTGGACAAGAAGCTGGTGCTGGCTAACGAGGTGGCGGGCGATCTGGGCTATGCCTGGCTTAAAACCCACTACGCCGGTTCCGGCCCCTTGAAGCTGCGCGAATGGCGGGCCAACGAAGTGGTGGCGCTGGAGCGCAACGACAGCTACTACGGCAAAAAAGCCCCGCTAGCCCGCGTGTTGTACCGCCACATCAAGGAGTCCAGCACCCAGCGCCTGCTGCTGGAAAAGGGCGACATCGACATGGCCCGTAACCTGGCCCCGCAAGACCTGGCCGCCATGGCCAACAACAAAGACATCAAGATCGAATCGGCTCCCAAAGGCACGGTCTACTACATCAGCCTGAACCAGAAGAACCCCAACCTGGCCAAGCCCGAGGTGCGCGAAGCCCTGAAATGGTTGGTGGACTATGCTGCCATCGGCGACACGCTGATCAAGAACATCGGCACGGTAGACCAAAACTTTCTGCCCGTCGGCCTGCTGGGAGCCAGCACAGTCAACCCCTATAAGCTGGACGTGGACAAGGCCAAGGCCCTGCTGGTCAAGGCCGGGCTTCCCAACGGCTTCAAAGTGACCATCGACATGCGCACCATCCAGCCAGTGCAGGGCATCACCGAGGCCTTCCAGCAAACCGCCAAGCGCGCGGGCATCGACATCGAAATCATCCCTGGCGACGGCAAGCAGGTGCTGACCAAGTTCCGCGCCCGCACCCACGACATGTATATCGGCCAATGGGGCGCCGACTACTGGGACCCGCACAGCAATGCCACCTTTGTGCAAAACCCTGACAACAGCGACGATGCCAAGGCCAAACCCTTGGCTTGGCGCAATGCCTGGGTAGCCCCCGAACTTGACAAAATGGCCGATGCCGCCGTGCTGGAGCGTGACACCGGCAAGCGCAAGAAGATCTACGAAGATATGCAGGCCGAATTCCGCAAGACCAGCCCCTTCATCATGCTGTACCAGCAGGTGGAAGTGGCGGCCGTGCGCAGCAATGTGGACGGCTTCAAGCTCGGCCCCACGTTCGGCTCGGACTATATGTTCACCGCCAGTAAGAAATAAACCGGATGCGGGTTCGCTGGATGCGTAGGCTGAAGGCCGTGGGCCGGTTTGCGGTCGTTATTGTCCTGACCTACCTGGGCCTGCTGGCCGTCACCTTCTTCATTGGCCGGGTGATGCCCATCGACCCGGTGCTGGCCATCGTGGGCGACCGGGCTTCGGGTGAACTGGTTGCCAGGGTGCGCGAAGAAATGGGCTTCAACAAGCCGCTGTGGGAGCAGTTTTACATCTACATCGGCAAGGTGTTGCGCGGCGACTTTGGCACCTCGGTGCTGAGCTCGCACCCGGTAATGGACGATATCCGCCGTGCATTTCCCGCCACTTTCGAGCTGGCCACGCTAGGCATCCTGATTGGCGTGGGCTTGGGTGTGCCGCTGGGTGTGTGGGCTGCCGTGCGCCGGGGCGGCGTGGTGGACCAGATCGTGCGGGTGATGGGGCTGGTGGGCTATTCGGTACCCATCTTCTGGCTCGGGCTGATGGGCTTGGTGCTGTTCTACGCCAAGCTGGGCTGGGTCGGTGGGCCAGGGCGAATGGACGTGGTCTACGAGTACACCCTGGCCCCCGTGACCGGTCTGCTTCTGCTGGACGCGGCCATGGCCGGGCAGTGGGATGCGTTCGGCAATGTGCTGTCGCACCTGATCCTGCCCGCGTCTCTGCTGGGCTATTTTTCGTTGGCCTACATCAGCCGCATGACGCGCTCTTTCATGCTCAACGAACTGGCACAGGAATATATCGTGGCCGCGCGGGCCAAGGGCCTGAGCGAGGCGCGCATCATCTGGCGGCACGCACTGCGCAATGCCATGGTGCCGCTGGTCACCGTGATCAGCCTGTCGTACGCCGGTCTGCTCGAGGGCTCGGTGTTGACTGAAACCGTATTCGCCTGGCCAGGCCTGGGCCTTTACATCACCAATTCGCTGCAAAACGCCGACATGAATGCGGTGCTGGGCGGCACGATCGTGGTGGGCTCGATCTTCATTGGCCTGAATCTGCTGTCGGACTTGCTTTACAAGACGCTGGACCCCCGTACCAGGACCCGATAACTTCACGATGAGCACAACTAACTTGCACGACTGGCTGATGAGCGACCGGCCCGCCTCGCGCCGCCAAGCCGCCTGGGGCCGGGCCTATGGCGCGTGGCGCATCTTTCTGCGCAACCGGCTGGCGGTGCTGGGCCTGGGCATCGTGCTGGCGCTGGTGCTGGTGGCCTTGCTGGCGCCGTGGATCGCCCCATACTCGCCCACCGTGGGCGATTTGCGCACCACGCGCCTGCTGCCGCCCTCGCACCTTTTCTGGCTGGGCACGGACGACCAGGGCCGGGACATCCTGTCTCGCCTCATCCATGGTTCGCGCATCACCCTGATGGTCGTCGTGCTGGTGGCTGTGCTGGCCGCGCCCATCGGGCTGCTGGTGGGCACCGTGGCGGGTTATGCGGGTGGAATGGTGGATGCGGCGCTGATGCGCATCACCGATATTTTTCTGGCTTTTCCCCGGCTGATTTTGGCGTTGGCTTTTGTGGCCGCGCTGGGTCCGGGCATTGAAAACGCCGTGATCGCGATTGCCATCACCGCCTGGCCGCCGTATGCACGCATGGCCCGGGCCGAGACGCTGACCATCCGCCAGACCGATTACATTGCCGCCGTGCAGCTCATCGGCGCGTCGCCCTGGCGCATCGTGCTGCACCACATCATGCCGCTATGCCTCTCGTCCGTGATCGTGCGGGTCACACTGGACATGGCGGGCATTATTCTGACGGCTGCCGGGCTGGGCTTTCTAGGCCTGGGCGCGCAGCCACCTACACCCGAATGGGGCGCCATGATCGCCAATGGCCGCCAGTATGTGCTGGACCAGTGGTGGGTGGCGGCGGCACCGGGGGCGGCGATTTTCCTGGTCAGCCTGGCCTTCAATCTGGTGGGTGATGGCTTGCGCGATGCCTTGGACCCGAAAGGCGTGAAATGACGGAACCTCTGTTGGTGGTCGATGACCTGCGGGTCGCCTTTCCCAACCGCGACGGTGGTTGGGTGGAAGTGGTGCGCGGCGTGTCGTTCACGCTGGGCAAAGAGCGCCTGGGCATCGTGGGTGAATCGGGTTCGGGCAAGTCGCAGACGGGCCGGGCGATTCTGGGCCTGACGGCCCCCGAGGGCCGGGTCACCGCCAAGCGCCTGGCGTTCAAGGGCACCGATCTACTGCACTGCGGCCCGCAGGAGCGGCGTGCCTTGCGCGGTGGCCGCATCGCCATGGTGCTGCAAGACCCGAAGTTTTCGCTGAACCCGGTGATGCGCATCGGCGACCAGATCGTCGAGACGCTGCAGGCGCACAGCAAAGTGTCGAACGCCCAGGCTAAAAAGCAGGCCCTGTCGGCGCTGGAGCAGGTGCAGATTGACGACCCGGCCCGCGTGTACAAGCTTTACCCGCACGAGGTGTCGGGCGGCATGGGCCAGCGCGCCATGATCGCCATGATGCTGATCGCCAACCCGGATTTGCTGATTGCCGATGAGCCCACCTCGGCCCTGGACGTGACCGTACAGCTCCAGGTGCTGGCGATTCTGGACGCGCTGGTGGTGCAGCGCGGCATGGGCCTGATTTTTGTATCGCACGACCTGCGCCTGGTCTCCACCTTTTGCGACCGCATTCTTGTGATGTACGCCGGGCGGGTGGTGGAAGAGCTGCCTGCGGGCGGGCTGGCGCAGGCCAAGCATCCTTACACCCTGGGTCTGCTGAACTGCTTGCCGCAGCTCGGCGACAACCGGCACCCGCTGCCCACACTCAACCGGCAGCCGGAGTGGGCGCTATGAACGGGTCTGTGGGTCTGGACGTGCAAAACCTGCGTGTCAGCTTCGACGGCTTTGTGGCCGTGGCCGACACATCTTTCACCGTTCAAGCGGGCGAAAGCTTTGGTATTGTGGGCGAATCGGGTTCGGGCAAATCCACCGTGCTGCGTGCCATCTGCGGGCTGGCGAAACGTGAATCCGGCACCGTGCAACTCTTACCGGCACGGCAGCCCACGCCGCGCAGCGAGCCTTTGCCATCCCCCGGTAGCAAACCATTTCGTAGATTGGTGCAAATGGTGTTCCAGGATCCTTACGGCTCGCTGCATCCGCGCCACACGGTGGACCGCCTGCTGGCCGAGCCGCTAGCCATCCACGGCCTGGGAGAAGAGCAAGAGCGCATCGAACGCGCGCTGGACGAGGTGGGCCTGGGCCTGGGCTTTCGCTTTCGATACCCGCACCAGCTCTCGGGCGGGCAGCGCCAGCGTATCGCCATCGCCCGTGCCCTGATTCTGGAGCCGCAGATACTGCTGCTGGACGAGCCCACCTCGGCCCTGGATGCTTCGGTGCAGGCCGAGGTGTTGAACCTGCTGGAAACCCTGCGCGCCCGCCGCGGCCTGACCTTCATCATGGTCAGCCATGATTTGGCCGTGGTCACGCACCTGTGCCAGCGCCTGATGGTCATGCAGCGCGGCCAGACAGTGGAAATGCTGGCCTCCGCCGACCTGGCCGCCAGCCGCGTCACCCAGCCCTACACCCGCCAATTGATGGAAGCCGCTGTCGGCTTCCGTAGAAAAGAAGCCTTGCCATGATCCACTGGGAATCCCACGCCTGCCTGCCGCTGCACCCGCAGGCCAGCTTCGCACCGATAGACCGGCTGCATGCCGCCGGGGTGGACTACGTGTCGATCAACGTCGGTATGGACATGAACCCAGTGCAGCAGGTGATGGCCGTGATCGCCGGGTTCCGCGCCACCATTGCCGCCCACCCCGACCGCTACCGGCTGGCGAGCAGCGTGGCCGATATTGCGCTGGCCAAAGCAGGTGGCCAGATCGCTATCGGCTTTGACCTGGAAGGAGCCATCCCGCTGCTGGAGCAGCCCGAGATGGTGGCGTTGTACGCGGCTTTAGGCGTGCGCCAGATCCACTTTGCCTACAACCGCAACAACAGCGTGGCCGACGGCTGCCATGACACCGAGCGCGGCCTGACCCCGCTGGGTGTGCGCATGGTGCAGGCGGTGAACGCCGCAGGCATGTTGATGGACTGCTCGCACACCGGGCGAAAGTGCAGCCTGGACATCATGGCCGCATCCACCGCCCCTGTAATCTTCAGCCACGCCAATCCGTTGGCGCTGGTGGACCATGGCCGCAACATCACCGACGCACAAATCCGCGCCTGCGCTGCCACCGGCGGGGTGGTGTGCGTGTCGGGCGTGTCGTTCTTTTTGGGCAATGCTGCTCCCACCGCTGCTGATGTCGCCCGCCATGTGGCGTACGTGGCCGACTTGGTGGGCGTGCAGCATGTGGGCATTGGGCTGGATATCAGCTTCCGCCAGCCGGAGCTGAATGACAACCCGCCGGGGGACTATGACCCCGGTTACTGGTGGCCTGCGTCGGTGGGCTACAACGGAGCCATTGCGCGGGCCACCTATACCCCGGTAGAAACCTGGCAGGTGTTGGGCCAGGCTTTGCAGGATGTAGGGATGATCGCCGAAGATGCTACGCAGGTGATGGGCGGCAACATGCTGCGGGTGGCACAAAAGGTGTGGGGCTGATGTAGAGTTCACCCCCAGGCTACAGCGCAAGCGCTTTGCGCCAACCCCCTTGCAGGGGGCAACACCAGCAGCCTGGCAAAGCCAGTTCTGCGGTGTTTCTGGAATGCTTGTTCATTACCTTAAGAGGGAGCTGAGTCGTTACTGTTTTCTAATAAAAAAAGCCTTTAGCGTATATTCCATATTCGCTACTAGCTATTATTTAAATAGCAATCAACGCACCAGCAGCGCGTTCACCGCCTGCAGGTCTTCGGGCTTTAAACTTCCGCTCGCCTGGCGCAGCTTGAGTCCGCCTAGCAGCACGTTGTAGCGGGCCTGGGCCAGGTCGCGCTTGGTCTGGAACAACTGGCTTTGCGAATTCAGCACGTCGATATTGATGCGCACACCGACCTGGTAGCCCAGCTTGTTGGCATCCAGCGCAATCTGGCTGGAGGCTTCGGCGGCTTCCAGTGCGCTGACCTGGCCCACGCCCGACAGCACGCCATAAAACGCGGCACGGGTGGCCTGGGTAACGGCGCGGCGGGCGGCATCCAGGTCCGCCTGTGCTTGGTCTTCCAGCGACAGGGTTTCGCGGATGCGGTTCTGGATGGAGAAGCCTGCAAACAGCGGGATATTCAGGCTCAGGCCGACGCTGGCACCGTTGTTGCGCGAATTGTTGGGCAGGCTGGTGGTGCCGTTGGGGTAGCGGTTGACGTTGTAGCCCGCAGTCAGGTCCAGCGTGGGCAGGTTGCCGGCCTTGGCTTTTAGGGTTTCTAGCCGAGCCACGTCCAAGGCCACCACGGCTTGCACCACGTTGGGCTGCAGGCTTTCGGCTTGCTGTACCCAGGTGCCAATGTCCGCAGCTTGCACGGACGGCAAGACCACCGGCAGCGCCAGCGGGGTCGGCTGGGCGTTGACCTTGCTGACCAGGGTGTCCAGCGCCAGTTTTTTCACCAGCAAGTCGTTTTCAGCGGCAATTTCTTGGGCTAGTACCAAGTCAAACCGGGCCTGGGCTTCGCGGGTGTCGGTGATGGTGGCGGTGCCGACTTCAAAGTTGCGCTTGGCCGAGGCCAGTTGCTCGGCCACGGCGGTTTTTTGCGCCCGCACAAAGGCCAGGCTGTCGCCCGCGCCTAACACGTCGAAATAGGCCTGGGCGACGCGCACCACCAGGTCCTGTTCGGCCGCAGTCAGCTGCGCTTGGGCCACATCGACCAGCTTCAGGCCTTGTTGGTAGTTGATGCGGTTGGCCGGGCGGTACAGGGGCTGGGAGGCACTGAGAGAGGCAGTCTGGGTGGTGTAGTGGCTGTCTACGCTAGGGTTGCTACCGTCCACCATGCTGCGGGTGAGTCCCGCAGACGCACCGACGGTGGGCAGGATGTAGGCCTTGGCCTGGTCGGCCTTGGCCAGATTCGCGTCATATTGTGCTTTGGCCGACTGGTAGGTTGCGTCGGTGGCCCGTGCCGCATCAAACAGCTCCACCAGGCTTTGCGCGTGGGCAGTGCCAGAGAAAGCGGCCAACAGGGCCAAAGAGCAGGTGGCGAGCGGGAAGCGGTGCATGGTCATCCTTGTCATTTCCAATTTCAGGCGTTCACTTCAGGCATTCATTTCAGGTATTCAATACCGGGGCACGCTGGCATCGCGTTGCAGCGACCAGGCATCGATGCCACCAGCGATATTGACCACATTCTCAAAACCGTTTTGCACCAAAAACTGCGCCACGCGCTGGCTGCGGGCGCCATGGTGGCACAGGCAGGCGATAGGCTGGTGTGGGTCCAGTTCGGCCAGGCGGGCGGGGATGTCGCCCATGGAGAGCTGCACCAAGGTAAAGCCCTCGGCCTGCACGCTGGCGGCCTGCCATTCACCGGGTTCGCGCACATCCAGCACCACGGGGGCGGCTTGGCTTTGCAGCCACCGGGGCAGGTCGGTCGGGGTGATTTGGGAAATCATGGATGAGGAGTGGATTAAAACGAGAACTTGGAAGGCTCGGCAAAGTGCACCAGGCGCGGGGCCACGGTGTCCCAGGGTTGGGTGGTGGCATAGCTGGTGTCGCCGGTGCGGGTGACGAAATTGGCGCGCATCATGGGCTCCTGGCCAACCACGGCAAACAGGCGGCCACCCACCTTGAGCTGGGCCTTGATGGCTTCAGGCACTGCCGCCACCGAGCCGCTGAGCACGATGACATCAAACGGACCGTCGGCCGCAGCGCCCAGGGCACCGTCGGCCTGGCGGACTTCGACGTTTCGCACACCGGCATTGCGCAGGTTGCTGCGCGCGAGGGTGGCCAGCTCGGGCAGTATTTCGAGCGACAGCACGCTGTGGGCGCTGGCGGCGAGCAGAGCGGCCATGTAGCCCGAGCCGGTGCCGATTTCCAGCACTTTTTCATGCTTTTGGATCTTCAGGTCTTGCAGCGCGCGGGCTTCCACCTTGGGTGACAGCATGCACTGGTCGCCGGGCAGCGGAGCTTCCATGTCCACAAAGGCAAAAGCCTGGCTCTCAGTAGGCAAAAACTTCTCGCGTTTAACGGTGTTAAGCAGCTCCAGCACCGAAGGCTCCAGCACATCCCAGGGGCGGATTTGCTGTTCGATCATGTTGAAGCGGGTCTGTTCAAGCTGGGCGGTGGTGGTCATGGTGGGTCTTTGGATCTGTGTGCGAGGTTAACGTTAGATTTTAGGGGGGGAAAGCGGCATGACCGGGCGTTTTGCGCCCCATTTACCTGGCAGCCCAATTTCCAAGTTTGCCAAGCTTGCCGCGCTTTCGGCCATGGAGGCGCACTGCATAGAGGGTCTCATGCGCAGGGCCGTGCACGCAGTCCATGGAGCAGGATGTGGAGCTGGGATTCGATGTAGCGCAGCGGGTCCAGCGTGGTGGGGGCGCAAGGGAGGCCCATGGCGTGTTTCCACAGGGCCATAAACATCAGCGGACCGGTGACGCTGTAACTGGCCAGGTCGATGTCCAGAACGGCAAATTCACCACTGTCCACGCCGCGTTGCAAGATGCGCCGCACCAGGCTTTGGTAAGGCTGCACGACCTCGGTCTGGTAGAACGCCGCCATTTCGGGAAAGTTGTGCGCCTCGGTCAGCATCAGTTTGGTCATACCCGATGCCTGGGTGTCACCCACCCGCTCCCACCAGCTCAGCATGCCGTGGCGCAGCAGGTCGGCGCTGCTGCCGACAAAGCTCTCGACCTCTGCGTGCCACTCATGCAGGCGGCCCGACAGGCTTTGCCGCACCACGGCTTTGAACAGCTCTTGCTTGCTGGGAAAGTACAAGAACAGGGTGCCTTTGGACACGCCGGCCCGCTGGGCCACTTCTTCCACCCGGGTGGCGGCAAAACCTTTTTCTACAAACAGGTCCAGTGCCGCCGCCAATAGCTCGCCCGGCCGCGCTTGCTTGCGCCGCGCACGTTTGGCCGGGGGTTCTGCCGGGGTGGAGGAAGACGGGTTAGGCATAAGGTTACTGACTGGCGGGTTATTAATATAGCCCGTGCGCTGGGGCCGCGTCAATATGGGGGTATGGGCCGGTCATGGCTTTGCCACCCGCAAGCCCAGCCACTCGCGCAATATCTCGCGCGAAGATTGCAGGCCGCTGGCGGTAGGCATCCATTCCAGCAGGCTGCGTTGTTGCTGCAAGGTAAAGCCGGTGGGTGCGGGGGTGACGGTAAAACCGGCCCGCTCGAACGCCTGCTGCGCTCGCGGCATATGCCAGGCATGGGTAACCAGGGCGATGCGCTGCACGCCGTCGCGCTCCAGCAGGGCGTGCAATTGGGTGGCGTTTTCTGCCGTGTCGCGCGACTGGTCGTCTACCCAACGCAGGGCCAAGCCGTAATCTTGGGCCACCATGGCGCGGGCCACGGCACCTTCAGATGGCGCGGAGGTACCGCTGTTGGCCCAGCCCACGCCACCGGAAAAGGCCAGCGGCAATTGGGACTGGCGGGCTAGCCGCACACCGTAGCGCAGCCGGCTTGCAGTATCTGCGCTGGGTTGGGCCACACCGTATTCGGGTGCAAACGTTTGTACGCCGCCGCCCAGCACCACCACCGCCTGTACTTGGCGTGCTTGCAAGACGGCAGCGGCCGTGGCCGACGGCAGGGCGGGTACTTGCGGCAGGATGTGCAGTGCCAGCCAGACGGCTACCGCGTGGCAACTCAGCAGCCACAGCCCGCCCAGTGCTGCTACGCAGAGCACGCCACCCCACACTTTTTTACGCCGTACCAATAACAGCCCCAAAAATGCCATCAGCAAGGGGGCGGCGGGCGGCAACACCAGTGCCGTCAATAAAGGTTTGAATTCACCAAAAACCATAAGCTCACTTTTTAATAGCTAAGTGTGTAGAGGTTATATGCGCTAGAGCCGCTTTTTGCTTAAAATTTAAAGGGTTTGGTGTCGCAAGTAAAGTTACCGCCAAAGGGAGTGTACAAGTCCATGCTCCTTAAATAGGAGTACAAAGCAAGCTATGCAAAACCAGCCTCCCTTTACTCCCACTTCGTCCATCCCACGTCAAGTAATTACCCTAGGCGGCGGCTGTTTTTGGTGCACCGAAGCGGTATTTGTGAAGGTGCTGGGGATTACCGACGTAGAAAGCGGCTACTGCAACGGCCAAGCCCAGAATCCCAGCTACGAAGAGGTATGCAGCGGCGAGACCGGACATAACGAAGTTGTGCGGCTAGAGTTTGACCCGGCGCAAATCAGCCTGCGCGAGATTCTGGAAGTCTTCTTTGTGGTCCACGACCCGACCACGCTGAACCAGCAAGGCCATGACGTGGGCACACAGTACCGCAGCGGTATCTACACCAGCACGCCCGAGCAGTTGCCGGTGATCGACACTGTGCTGGCCGAGATTGCGGTCAGTGGCAGCTACCGCAAGCCGGTGGTCACCGAGGTGCTGCCATTGGCCAATTATTGGCCCGCCGAGGCCCACCACCAGGACTATTTTGAGAAGCATCCCCACCAGGGCTACTGCCTGATGGTGGCCGCACCCAAGGTAGAGAAGTTTCGCAAGACGTTTGCCAATTTGGTCAAACATCCATCAACCCGGCCAGTGCACCTCACATAAGGCTCACTCCTGCTGTGGGCGGAGCGGTAACCACAGCGCAAAGCAGGTTCCTGCGCTCCCGGATGTCCAGTGGACGCTGCCTGCCATCGCCTGCGCCCGGCGTTGCTGGTTGTTAAGCCCCTGCCCCATCGGCTGGAGCAGCGTTACATCGAGGTCAAAGCCCTGGCCGTTGTCTTCAATGGTGACCTCGACGCCATCGCCTTGCACAGCGGTACGCACACGGATTTCGGTGGCCCGGGTGTGCTTCAGAATGTTGGCAAAGGCTTCTTGAAAAATCCGCAAAATATGCAGTGCGGTGCGGGGATTCAGCCAGTCCAGCTTGGGTAAGTCCTGCACTTCCCAGAGCAGGCGTACACCGGCTGCCTTGAGTCGTGGCCCGAGCCGAAAGCGCAGCGTGGCCAGTAGTAGCAGCAAGTCGGCTTCTATCGGCTCCATCGAGTCAATTGTCAGCTTCAGGTCGTCGATGCAGCCCTTCAAAATCTCGCCCAGCGCGCCATCCGTCATGCGCCCACTCTCCACCACGCGCAGCGCCGTCACCAGCGACGAGCCCAGCCCATCGTGCATGTCTTGCGTCAGACGCAGGCGCTCATCGGTCAATGTTTGGTGGTGCTCTGCCTCACTTAAACGTGCGTAGCTGGTCGCTAGCTCCAGCTCGCGTATCTGTAAGCGCTGTGCTAGGTGGCTGTTGGCCCGCTCAACCTCAGCCACGGCCCCTACATAGCGGCGAAACATGATGTACACAAACATCACGAATAGCCCAATGATGGTGAGAGGGTTGGTGTAAATGCCCTCGGGGCCAACCCAGTTGTTTTGCAAAGCCAGGTCGTAAATACAGAACAGCGTGGTGGCGAAGAGCCAGCCCGCCATTAACCACACCTCCCGCGACTGGGTGCGAAATCCATTGCGCAAGGCATCGAAAAAAATCAGTATGGCGAACGGTAGCATTAGCACGTACAACAACGGTGTCCACAATGTCAGGCTGGGCAGCAACACCACGGCGCCAGGCATGCTCACCAGATTGCACAGTACGGTGACACCGATCAGCAACGGTGTCAGCCCCCGCATCGGGTGCTCGTGCAGTCGTTCCATAAAGCAGTGGCACAGCGCTACAAGCCACATCAACGATGCCACGGTGATCCATTCAAACCACTGGTCATCTATGGGCAGATAGCTGCCACCCACGTGGTAATGCAGCATGCGCAAAAACGACATGGCAGAGGCTGCAAAAAACAGCAAATACAGTGAATCGCGCCGCAACCGTATCCATACTGCCAGGGAGAAAAATCCCACCGATAAAAAGGCCGCTCCGCCAATAAAAGGCAGCTGTGTCTGCAACAGCTGGCGCACTTGGTAGCGCCACACCAGCGGCTGTGCGGCCCCCACCCATACTGTTGACAGCGCACTGCCGCTGCTTTGCAAACGGTCAATGCGCAGCAGCACCGTGGACGGAGACATTGCACCCGCCCCCGGATTGAGTCGCAGTAGCAGCGGGTGGTTGTAGCCGTTGTGCGTCTTACTGCCTTCGGAGGCATATAGCAACTGGCCGTCTGCATAGACCGCTATCTGGCCGATGGTTTTCCAGCGGGGCATGTACAGGTAGCGGGGGGCAGCGGTGCTGGGCAGGCCATGCAGATCCAGCCGATACCAGTCTGTGACAGTACGCACCTCCCCCTGCGCATGGGGTACTAATTCGCGCTCGGCAATATGGGGTAGCGTGACGGTGTGCCAGCCAGGGTGCGGCAGCGATGTGGCATCCGCATGGCCCGGTGGGGGGGTGTAGCCACTGCCCACCAAAGACAGCAACTGCGCGTCTTGCAGATGCACCGCCACATCGCCGTCCGGTACCTGCGCGCAGCCCGCAAAAAGTAGCAGCCAAAGCCCTAAAAATTGCCAGCAACTGTGCCAGCAGTTCCGCTGCATCACAGCAAACCCTGGTTTCTGGCCTCAAAAATAGCTTCGGCCTTGGAACTGACTTTGAGCTTGCTGTAGATGCGACGCACATAGGTTTGCACCGTGTGCTGCGACACCAGCATTAATTTGGCAATTTCATCCGCCGTAAATCCTTTGGTGATGAGTTCTAAAACCTGTTTTTCGCGGGCCGACAAGGTTGCGGGGGCATCACCGTGGCGCGCCGCTACCGCGTCAGGTACAACCGTGGGGGCAGCGCGAAAGCGCGTCAGAATCTGCCGGGCAATCAGCGGGCTGATCGGGCTGCCGCCGCCGTGCAGACTGCGGATTTCATTCAGCATGTCGCCCGCTGCGCCGTCTTTGAGCAAATAGCCCGACGCACCTGCCTCAATCGACTGCAATACATGTGCTTCATCCGCAAACGTGGTGCACACCATCACCGCGCAACTGGGCCACAAGGCGCTGGCAGCCCGAATCACATCAATCCCCGAGCCATCGGGTAGTCCAAGGTCTACCAGCAGCACATTCGCGGGTGGCTGTTGTAGCGCCAGCAAACCGGCAGCACGGGTGCTGGCAATGCACGCCATGTACACATCCGGCGCGGAGCGGATGGCTGCAGCAATGGTGTTCTGTACCTCCACGTCATCCTCGACAAGCGCCACTTTGATCATGGTAGAGAGTTTATTGGCGGGCATAGCATTCGATAGATTGGAAGGATTATGGGCGACCTCTATCAGCATACGGTTGTACCCATGCAATCCAACCACCTGTAGATAGAGGCGGGAGGTGTGCGCACTCTCAGAGTAACGGCCAGACCAGACGGATGTGCACCTGGGAGCCCGCAGATACCTCTGGCGGCGGCTTGATGGGTTTGCCAACGACAACACGTGCCTGGAACTTGTCACGCCATGCGAAGCTAGCCCCCAGACCGGTCGAAGTCAGTTGATCAATGCCTTGGGTGTTATTCGGTGGACGGTAGGGCTGTACCTCGCCGTGGTCTATGAAGGCCAGCAAGGAACCCGTCCAGCCCGAGTCGTCCGAGAACTTGAGCCGACGCTGTAACTCCAGGTTCACCAGCCAGCCTTTGTCACCGGCAAAAATACCCGGTTTGTAGCCGCGTATCGACCCCTCGCCGCCAAGCTGGATTTGCTCGCTCGCCGCTAGTAGTTGCAATTTCGCGTATTGCCAATTGAATGAACCGTTGAGTGTGAACTCCGGATCCAGGGCATAGCTGCGCAGGGCCGTGCCGCGTGCAACTGTGTAACTGCTTGCATCGCCGTCATTCGGACGATTGGTTCCGGTGCCGATTTCACCGGTGATGTTCCAAAACCCTTTGGCATCGAAGAGCTGCGCATCCAGCCCCACGGAGCCAACCTGGAGCGCAGCCGCCGTTAGCTCGGTGGACTCAATCCAGTTGATGGTGCGGCGCTGCTTCCAGGTGGCAAGCCCATCGACTTGGAGGCTGGCCGATACCTTCAGAGGTTGGCGGATCCCCAGCGACCAGGCCGTTGCTTTGCCGGTGATGTCCAGCGCGGCGATGGGACCGGCAATGATCTTGGTGGTGTCGTTGAAGTATCCCAAAATGACGCGCGTGCCACTTCGGCTAACCGGCAGACTGTAGGTGATGGATGTCCCCGAGTTTCCCTTGGAGCGCACGAGGGAAAAGTAGAGATCGTCGCGTCGGCCCGTCAGGCTGCGGCGCGTATAGGACGCACCCAAGCGCTCGATACCCGTCGCGCTGGAGCCAGCGTTGTCACTGAATAGCCGAAAGTCGTCGCGGTTGGGCTCGGTGACGGTGATGCCGATGTCGGTTCGCCCAAGCTCTGTGCCGGGCTTCAGGTCGGCACGCAGCTGTGCATCGTTACTGTGATTGAAGCTGCGCAAGTCGGCTTCCAGGGTAGATAAATCTACTAGAGAGCCAGGCTGGAGCGTCAGCCGGTCGGTGATATAGGTTTCGCGGGTTGAGGCACCACCATCGATCTCGATGCGGCCAACTCGGCCCTCGATAATTCGGATGCGGATGATGCCGGCTGTGACATCCTGAGCAGGCAGGCTGGCTTGGGATGTCACCACCCCCTTGGCCTGGTATAGCGCATTGATGCGCGCAACCAGTTCGCGTAGCTGCGACAGCTTCAGCGTTCTGCCAAGTAAGTTCGCTGAAAGTACCTCCAGTTCGGCGGCTGTGAGTAGCTCTGGGCGCGGCTCGAAGCGGATCTCTCGGACCAGAAACTCCACCCCATCGCTACCCAGTGGCGACGTTGGTGCGGGCAGTGGCACGGCCGACCTCAAGGGCTGGTCGACGCGTTCTTGCCGTTGCTCGTCTTTGCGCTGGCGCTGTTCCCGCTCGAATTCACGATTCTGTATGGCTCCAGGGTCCGCCGCTGGTGGAATTTGCAGCTGGGCATGCAGCTGGAAACTAGCCCCGGCCAAGAGCAAAGAAGCTGGCAGCCGAGGCAGGCAGCGTAATAAGGCACAGAGCTCGCGCATCAATTGGCTTCCTGGTCATCGTTGGAGGTCGGTACCGTATCGTTCAGCAGCACGGGGTTGTTACCAAAGTTCAGCAACTGGTTGGTCGTACGCATAGGCGGCGGCGTGCTTGGTTGCATGGGTCGGAGTGAACGGACGCTTTCGAGAATCGCTTGCTCTGCCACGCTGGAATCCAGTCCGGTGGACGCGCTCAGTACGGTGTGGTTGAGCGTGTCACGGTGGATGATGTCCGCCGTATGCGTACTGAATATATTGCGATCCAATTGCAGATCGAATGCCTTGGTTCTACTGAATAGCTGCAAGTCAAACGGTTTCTGTACACGTGGAGAATTGTTATCCATCAGCAGAGTGGTCTGTGGATTGGTGATGCGCATGCGGTTACCGATGTAGCCATCCGCCAACTCCAGCGTACCGGTTTGCACATCCAAGTTGGCATCCATGGTCCACAGCCGACCAAAACGTACGCCTACCGGGCTGTTTAACGTCAGGTTTGCGTGGTCCATCACCGGCTGGCTCCTACCGGTCAGGGTGACTTGCAGCACAGACGCGCTGTTGGTGTGCTGCACCGCCGCATCGACGCTATTGCTGACCAGCACCAAGCGCCGCCCAACTTTAAATTGCTCCCCGATGATCATGTCATTGGCATATAGCAAGGCCCCGTCGCCCTCGATATGGTTGATGTGGATTTGTCCCCCTGTGGAGTCGGCCGTGGCATCGCCCGCCAACGCGCTCAACAGGCTGCCCATGATGTCGCCCTTGGCGTTCAGGCCGGCGTTGCCGCTAACGGCCACGACATCGCCCACAGTGATTGACCCCTCGGAGCGCAGATCGGCATTTACCTTTGCGTTCGTCGTCGCTATCCGTACATCAGCCGTTGTAGCGGTCGCTGATACGCTGCCGCCCGTACTTGATAGCAGGGTGACATCTATGCCGCTTGCCGTCAGTTGCACATCACCTGCTGCAAAAGTGCGGTTACCCGTGATGTCACCGCCTTGCGCGAGTAAGTTCACCGAGCTGGACTGGCTTTGGATGCGGTCGTAACGCCCGGTACTGCGCCCCTGGATGTTGTGCGCAGCCGTGATGCTTACAGCAGCTTGACCTTCGACGGTGTCCACATTCACGTTGCCAGCAGTGGCTGTTAGCGTGATGCCGTTTGCTGATATGGTTGAACCGAGTTGCAGATCCCCTGTTAAGGCTGTGGCAGTGATGCCGCCCACCGTAGTGGTCAATGCATCCGCCGTTAGCCCTGTTTGCGCCGTCAGCGCCATGCCATCTTGCGCACTGGCCGTACCTATCGCCATGTTGCCTGTCTGCGCAGTTGCCTGTACTAACCCGCCAGTAGATTGCAGCGTCGTCAAGTTGATATTCCGGCTGGCTGTCAGTTGCACATCACCTGCTGCCAAAGTGCTGTTACCCACAATATCGCCGCCTTGGGCCAGCAAGTTCACCGAGCCGGACTGGCTCTGGATGCGGTCATAGCGGCCAGCGCTGCGGCCCAGGATGCTTTGGGCTGCCGTTATATTCACATCGCCTTGGCCTTCAATGGAGTCGGCCCGCACATTGCCAGCGGTGACCGTTAGCGTGATGCCGTTCCCAGAAGTGGCCGAACCGATTTGCAAGTCACCCATTACAGCAGTGGCGGTGATACCGCCTACCGTGGTGACCAATGCATTCGCCGTCAGCCCTGCTTGCGCCGTCAGCGCTAGGCTATCCTGCGCACTGGCCGTACCTATCGCCATGTTGCCTGCTTGAGTAGTCGCCTGTACCAACCTGCCAGTAGATTGCAGCGTCGTCAAATCGATGTTTCGGCTAGCTGTCAGTTGCACATCACCTGCACCTAATGTGTTGTTACCTACGATATCGCCGCCTAGCGCCAGCAAGTTCACTGAGCCGGACTGGCTTTGGATGCGGTCGTAACGCCCGATGTTCCGCCCCAGGATGCTTTGCGCTGCGGTAATGCTTACAGCAGCTTGGCCTTGGACGGTATCCACATTCACGTTGCCAGCGGTGGCTGTTAGCGTGATGCCGTTTGCTGATGTGGCAGAACCGAGTTGCAGGTCACCGGTAGCCGTTACGGCTTGCAGGTTGCCCACCGTAGTGGTCAATGTATCTACTGCCAGCCCTGTTTTAGCAGTCAGCACCATGCCATCCTGCGCACTGGCCGTACCTATCGCCATGTTGCCTGTCTGGGCAGTCGCTTGCAGTAACCCGCCAGTCGATTGCACCGTCGTCAAGTCGATATTCCGGCTGGCTGTCAGTTGCACATCACCTGCACCTAATGTGCTGTTACCTACGATGTCACCGCCTTGCGCCAGCAAGTTCACCGAGCCGGACTGGCTCTGGATGCGGTCATAGCGGCCAGCGCTGCGGCCCAGGATGCTTTGCGCTGCCGTTATATTCACATCGCTTTGGCTGTCAACTGAATCCACCAAGACATTGCCAGTGATCGCCAGTAGTGCGACTTTATTTGCCGACGTGGTTGAGCCGAGTTGCAAGTCACCGGTAGCCGTTATGGCTTGCAGGTTGCCCGCCGTAGTGACCAATGCATTGGCTGCCAGCCCTGTTTGCGCCGTCAGCACCAGGCCATCCTGCGCACTGGCCGTACTTATCGCCATGTTGCCCGTCTGGGCAGTCGCCTGTACCAACCCGCCAGTCGATTGCAGCGTCGTCAAATCGATGTTTCGGCTGGCTGTCAGTTGCACATCACCTGCACCTAATGTGCTGTTACCTACGATGTCACCGCCTTGCGCCAGCAAGTTCACCGAGCCGGACTGACTTTGGATGCGGTCATAGCGGCCAGCGCTGCGGCCCAGGATGTTGTGCGCAGCCGTGATGCTTACAGTAGCTTGACCTTGCACGGTGTCTACATTCACGTTGCCAGTGGTGGCTGTTAGCGTGATGCCGTTTGCTGATGTGGTTGAACTGAGTTGCAGGTCTCCGGTTACTGCAGTGGCAATGATGCCGCCTGAACCAGATGCGGCTAGGGACGTTGCCGCGATGCCGGTTTGGCCCCGCAGATTCAGCAGCCCACCTGCGCTGGCGCTTCCAACTTGTAGGTTCCCAATCGTCGACGTGATGTTGGCCGACATGGCGGCCGATACGGCCAAGACATTCACCGTGGTCGCGCTGAGACGGACGCTGTCTGCCACGCTCTGCACCAGCGTGCCGTTCAGGGTTCCACCGACTGCCAGCTCCAGTGTCCCGTGCGCCGTGATGTTGCTTATGGCAAGGTCATCTGCCTCATGGAGATGGACGGCACCCTGGGCACTGGTGGCCTCCAGACTCGCAACCTGGATCTCCAGTGCGTTGGGCGTTGTCGTGTCAGTGGTCGAGTTGCCAGTTCGCGTGGCATCGCCGATGCCGTCGCGGGCATTCAGGGTGACCCGTGCGCCAGTGCCATTGGCCACAATGTCGGCATCGGCATCGTTGCCTGCTTCGACAATTCGTCCAGCATTACTCGTCACTGTGATGGCCTGACCATTCACCTTGCCGCTGGAGATGCGGTTGACATACACATTACCCGTAGCGCTGACACCAATGCTGCCGGTATCACTCACCAGTTCCCCGCCCATGGCGATATCGACCGTAGCCCCGCTGGCGCTAATGGCTCCGCCGCCCGTAGAAACCGATCCGTTGACCACCACGGCATTGCCCGCCAACAGCGTGATGGTGCTGCTGCTATTGGCCACGGTTCCCACTGTCAGGTCGCCCACTGTGGTCAAGCTCACATCACCGCTGTTGGCGGTGGAAATGCCCGTATTCACATGGTCAATGCTGGCGCTCCCGCCTGCGGATGCGCTGACCGTGCCATGGGAGGATTGCAGTTGCTGCGCGGTCAAGTCTCCTGCCGCCACGATATGGAGGCCAGCATCCGCTGCGTAGGTCCCCATATGCAAGGCGTCCGAGGCAGTCGGCCCCTCGATATAGGCGGCACCACCGGCGCTCCCGTCAACCGTACCTGCAGAACCAACATTCACACGGAAATAGCGCGAAGATGTCCCCACATTGTTGAGCGCATCCAGTGTGATGTTGCCGCCGTTCACGGTCACGCCATCCAGGTACGACACCAAGCTGCCCGTAGCGGCATTGAGTGAAGCCCTGCCGCCTGCCGCCACCCGGCCAATCACCAAGTCACCACCCACCCCCTTGACGTAAGCATCTTGCCCGGCCGAAGCTGCCAGCAGGCTAGCTGCCTGGATGGACAGTGGCGTATTTGCGCTGCCAATGCTGCCGCTTCCCGCCAGCAGCGTCACGTTGCCTGGTGTGACGATCTGCGTGGCTGAGGTACCTGCATTCAGAATGCTCTGTGGTGCCGTCACGCTGACATTGCCACCCGCTGTGATCTGGTCAAGCGTAATGTTTTGCGCTGTACTTTGCACAAAGGTCAAGCCGCCAGAGGTAGAGCTGAACTTACCCGCCGCGTTGATGAACACTGGTGCGGTTTGCTGGATCTGGAACGCGTAGGGCTCCACGCCATTACCAACAGATACACCATTGGCATCCACTGGCGTGACCGTGCCTGGCGTAGTGGCCAATGCCAGCGCCGCAGCCTGGGTCTGGGTGAGGTTGCCTGACTTCAGGTCGACCAGAGTGATGGTTACTGGGGGGGCGAGCTTACCAATGGCTCCCGAGGTCACCAGCTTGATATCGCGCCCCGAGATATTCGGCGAACCTATGCCCACTGGCGTGCCTGGCTGCAGGGCGCTGCCGTTGATCGACGCATTGAGCTCAGATTCTGTCCAAACCGCCCGTGCCGTGAGCGCCGTTATCTGCGACTGAGTCGCTGTATAAGCATAGTTGGCCACCTTGGCGCTGCCCATTGCGCTTGCCCAGTTGTTGGCCCCCAACAGGTCGCTGAGGGCGCCGGTGACCGTCTGGTACTGGGCGTTCACATAGCTTTGTACTTGCGCATCGCTAGGATTGCTGATGCCCAGTGCCGCTGCCGCTAGCGGTCGGTACAGAGACAGGCTGGCCGCTGCCAGGGTGAAACTAGCGCCGCTAGC
Source organism: Rhodoferax sp. RT5P35 (assembly GCF_056521385.1). NCBI lineage: Bacteria > Pseudomonadati > Pseudomonadota > Betaproteobacteria > Burkholderiales > Comamonadaceae > Rhodoferax > Rhodoferax sp. RT5P35. The sequence continues at coordinate 367,422 of NZ_JBWMAX010000001.1, forward strand.
CGAGCCATTGCCCAGCAAGCGCCAGTACTGCTGGTAGTTGCTGTTGACCTGGTTCTGGAACCGGACCACCGAGGCATCTGTCGCCAAGCCGGTCTCAGCCCCGTAGGCAGCTGTCAGCCGCAGGTTCTGCCGGATGCTTTGCACCTGGTCGTCTGACAGAGCCTGTGCCGCTGTTTGTCCTGCCGCGCCGTAGATTGTGCCGTTGGGCACGTTGACGTAGACATTGCCGCCCGCCGTGGAAGCGATGCTGCCCACCAAAAGGTTGCCACTGATCTGTGTGATGCCGATGTCGTTCAGTGCCGATACGTTCACCACACCGCCGTTGACCAGGCCGTTACCAAGTGCGCTTGCCTGTGCGTTCAGCCGCATCGGCGCTGCTTCGCTGCCCACGCTACCCAGGGCGCTGTGTAGAGTGATGTTTTTGCCCGTGATGTTGGCCGAGCCATTGGCCACGGGTAGCAAGGAATTGGCCGCCGTAATGACCACGTCGCCATAGGTCAATCCGGTTTGTGATCGGATAGTTTTGAAGTTGGCTGCGGAATTGAGGTCGAGGTAAATACCCTGGCTGCCGCCGATGGCGCTCAGCTCCCCGTTAGGGGTCAACGTGGCCGCCAGTGCGCGGTCGGCGCTGCCAATGCCGGCCTGGGCAGTCAAATTCAAGCCGTTGGTCAGCACAGAGCCCGTCGCCGATTCCTTGATCCCCCCGCTGGTGGTGGCAATGGTGGTTGTGCCGTTCGGATTGACCACGGCGTTGTTGATCACTACCGCTGCGTTGGAGCGCACCATAACCGACCCCTGCGCGTTGCCAGAGAAGTCGATACCGAAGGGATTGCTTGCCTTCACCGAACTGGTCACTTTCAATGTGGCCTCGGTTGGAAATTTGTAAAGCCAGGCCGCGAATGCATCGGAATCGGCATACGGAGAGACGTATGGCGTCGCGCCCTGATGGAACCCGTAGTGGCAGTCTGACCCGCAGCCGTGGTAGTGGACGGTAAGGTTGTATCCCACACGGGAGGTCCCGGTAATGCGCTGGCTGAAGTCTGCGGTCTCAGTTTGGTTCATGAGCAGATAGCCCTGCGGCGTAGTCGTTTTATTGCTGCCATATTGGTCGGTGTACAGCCACGGGTTGTTCTGGTCGCCAGTAAAGGTCCAGTTGCCGTATGTCCAATTGGATTGGTCGCCGCTGAACGGCCTGCTGAGGCTGGCGGTTTGCGCCCACTCCCAACGCATGCCTGCAACGGGGGCGAAGGTAGTGGTCGCACTGCTACTCGCAATCGGGGTAACAGCGGTGAGTAAGTCCTGCTTGGATTGCGACTGTGCGCCCTGGTAGGTGCGCATGCCGGTTCCCGGCGTATACGAATACAGCCAGTGGTTCGCAGAGGCGGCTCGGTTGGTGTCAATGATCTCCACTTCACTGACCAACGCGGAGGCCAGCGCCGTGTTGCCGGTATTGATCTTGTTGAGATTGATCGCCAGGCCGGTGTTGTTGGTTATTTGCACATCGCCCAGGCCACCGTTCACATGGATGTTGCCAAGGGTATTGGTGCTGATGATGTGGCCCGTGAGCCCCACATAGCCGCCGCCTGAAGAGGCCCGCACATCTTCGACCGAAATTTCATTGGTCTGCGCGTTGTAAGTGGCTGCAATCGCTGAGTCGCCTGCCCTGGTAATTCCGCCAGGGATGGTAAATATCGGATTACTGACCTGGCCGGTGTCGTATTTGTATTTGTACTGAGCCAGTATGCCGCCACCAATAACGCGCTGCTCCACCACGGGAACCAAGCTCGGAAACCATCCCGTGTACTTCACCGTGTAGCCTACCGTGACAGGCCCGTACACCGCCGGTGCCATCAGACTGGCGGGCAGGTCTAGCGACCATTGTGTAGGACGGCCTGCCGATATCTTGCCATTGACATCAATCGTATTGGCCACAATGCTGACTTGGCCACCGTAAATTTGGCTGCTGCTGGCGCTGCCACTCAGAGCGGCCTGCGCATAGCTGCCGGTAGTTTTCAGCTTGCGTACAGGAACCTTGGCATACGAGCCGCCGCTGCCCGAAATGTCGTAATGCTGCCCCAGGGAACTCAGCCGGTCTGCCGTGCCACCGCTACAGTCTCCGATGGCGAACGCAGCGCAGTTGCCGAAATACACCGTGCTGATGTTGCTGGTGGTGCCTGCATGTCCGATCAGAGCTTGGGTGAGTGCGTCTGCCGTGGTGTACTGCCCACTGCTGTTGTAAATCGCATTGATGACGTAGTTCATCGCCTCCGTTGCGTTTGGCACACCGAGTGCCGGATTACCACCGGGCCAGAGCATGAAGTTTTGCCATTCCGAATACGGGTTGCTACCGGCGTAAAACATGCCGTTGGCGGGGGAAATCACCGCGACCCCGTTGGGCACGGTGACGTTGACCTGCTGGCCGTAGATGGTGCCCGTCTGGCCTAGCGAACCAGAGGTATTGTTCACCAGTACGCCGCCTCCCAGGTTTTCGATTGCGCCCAGCAACAGCATGGCCGGGCCGTTGCTGCCGTCCCCTACCATACCGGCATACGTGTTGGTGACTTTGATGTCTGGCGAACCGGTGCCACCAATCTCGTTGATCGCCAGGCCCGCAGCCTGCGCCTGCGTGCGGCCCGCCGCCCCGGTAAAGATCACCTTGCCCCCCGGCAAGTCCGGGATATAGACGGAGTTCAGCAGCAGGTAGTTTTCACTGTTGTTGACCACCGAGATGGTCGGTGCGCCATACGAGGTCACCGTGCCGTGGCCCGACAGCGTGTCGGCATTGAGGGTCGCTGTGCCACCCGATGCATACAGCGTACCCAGCGTAAAAGCGCCCACATTGGTTTGTGAAACGCCGCTATTGAGTAGCTGCGCCTGCGTGCCGCTGAAGTGGGTCGCAATATAGTCCGGCGCGTTGAAATTGCTGTCGTAGGCATACAGGAACGGTGCCGCATCCGGGTTAGCCGTTAGTGTGTTGCCGTCGATGCGAATGTCGAGCTTGTGGTACACGCCTGCGGTGATCGTGCCATTGAAGTCCACGGTAGAACTGGTGGGCGTGCTGGTGCTGCCACTGCCCGAAGTGACCGGAATAAAGTACAACTCGTAGCCTCGGCCCTTGGCCTGCGACGTAGCCATAGGCGTGCCGTTGTAGGCACCCAGGCTCACATTTTGCCCACTTTCGAGTGCCGCCCCAGAGGCAACATAGACCGACGCATCGTTGGCCAGACGCGTTCTGGCATTGGCAACGGGCACGGCGATAAGGCCCTGCACATAGCCCTGTGCATTGGAGTCGCCGGTCATGGCAGTGTCATATGACCCAAGAGGGTCCTTGCCTGCCGTGACGTTGATGTTGCCAAAAGCCGCCATGCTGGTGCCCGCACCAATGTCTACATGCTGGGTGGCGGCAATGTCGGTTGTGGCGCTGGCTGCACCCACCGCTGCCAAGCCCCAGGTGCTGACCTGTGCCGATGTGCCGACGCTGCCCACCACCCAGGTTCCCGCGCCGATGTTGCCCTGGCTTGTGAGCTGGTTGCCCGTGCCAAACGCCACATCGTTGCCGAAGTTGGCGGTGTAAGTCGACTCCACACCCGCACCGGTAATCGCGCCACCCGTGGCAAGTGACACCTGGTCTTTGGCCGTGGCCCAGGTGGATGCCGTCACCGTGATGCCCCCGGTGTTGTTCATCGGGTCCGTGCCCGAACTGACGATAACGTTATTGCCGAACTTGCTCGACGTCGCACCCGTCAAGGTAGACCGGCTGATCACCGCAGCGCCGCTGATCGCACCACCGGCTGCGCCCGTCGCTGTATCCCCCGCACGGTCTTCGGTAAAGGTATTGCGGGCCTCTACTTCCACCACACCGGTCGCTTTTATCTGCAGGGTATCGCCCAGACTTGTTTCCACCGTGGAGTCGCCCGTGTGCAGCGCCACGGCTCCGCTGGCACCTATTGCTGAGGCATTTACCGCCGTGGCCGATCGGCCAGAGCGGTCTTGGTGCGATGCGTTGACCACGAAATCGCTCCCGTACAGGGAGCTGCGGGTGCTGCTGCCTGCAATCCACGCCTTGGTGTTTGCGTGGTCCGTAGTGGTGGCTGTGGCCGCGTTGCCCGCAACCATGCCTCCTGCACCCGAGACGGCCTCGGCCGTGTTGTCGTCCACGCCACTGGCAATGACCGACACCGCGCCCGTGCGGGTACTGGCCATCACTACCCCAGAGCCCAGCCATGCCTGGGTGCTGCCGCTGGACGTGCTTTCGGCCACGTTGGCACCCACCGCAAAGTAGCCTACGCCCACACCCGTGGTGGTAGCGAACTGCGTGGTGTTGTTGATGGCCGATACCATCAAATCGCCGCCCGGCAGGGTGGCACCGTCGCCCACAGATGCCTGCACCGTGGCATCGCTGCTGGCGGTGGACACCGTGGCATTAGCGCCCACCAGTGTGCCGCCCGCACCTGCCACCGATGCGGCATAAACGCTGTTGTCGCCAGACGGCACCAGCACCGCTGCCGTAACAGTCAGCGAGCCCGTGCCGTTGACCACCGCAGCGTTGCCCACCGAGGCGGTCACTGTAGCCGCCGACTTGGCCAATGCCACCGAGGCCCCCACGCTAAAACCGCCCACAGACACGCCCAAGGCGCTGGCGCGCACGGTCGGCGTGGCCTTTGCTGAAATGTTGACGGCGCTGCTGGCCGCCAGCGTGCCGTTGACCTGGGCGATAACGCTGGCACGGTCATAGGCCGTTGCCCCCGCTCCGGTACCCGAAATCAGCCCACCTGCAGCCGCAATCGCCTTGCTGCTCACCGCACCGCTTTCCGCCGCAATGATGGACGCGGTCTTGTACTGCGTCACATTGGCCCCGGCCGCCGTTTGCGCGCTCACACTGCTGGACTTATCTGCAATAGCCACCACCACGCCGACAGCGGCTGCACCCACAGACGCGCCCACGCCTTCGACCGAGGCACTGCTCAGATCCTGTGCGCTGACGGTAACGCTGTTGTCAGCACCCGCGCCACCGGTCACCGTTCCGCCCAAGGTGGCCATCACGGTGTTGTTGATGATGCCGTCGGCTACGCCCGCGCCCACCCCGAACATCCCAGCCGAACCCACATATGCCTTCACCTGGACGGCTGCATCGGTGTTGTCATGCACCAATGCACTGACCGTGACCTTCTGCGCATTCAGCGTTGAGTTGGTGGCAGCCGCAATGATGTTGTCGTAGACCCGCGTATAGCCCACGGCACTGCCAATGCCGACCGTACCCGCCCCGCCTGCGCCCACTGTGTTGCTGGTGCTGATAGCGCCTGACGCGTTGATGTTCACCGTGCCCGCATAGATAGTGGATGCATCTACCTTGGCGGTAACCGCATCTTTGGCACCGCTGCCCACTGCGCTGGCGACGTTGTAGCGCGTGTTGCCAAGCCGAGCGGTCTCGGATACCGATAGGCCCGTACCGGTACCCAAGTTGGGCGTATTACTGCTGTAATCATTCACCTTGCTGACCGTACCCGTGCCGCCATTGTCGGTCTCGCTGCTGGCCGCAGCGGCGGTGCCGTCGCCCAGCAGCAGCAGGCCCACAGCACCGCCTATGCCGGTCGTGCCGCCTGCCGCTGCCGCAGCAGTCAGCATGTCGATATCCTTCAATGAACCCGCAGACACGCTCACCGCATCGGGTGTGCTGATGCTGCTGTTTTTCACCTCGGCGGTGACCTGGCTCTTGACGATGACGATGTTGGCACCTGCGCCCGCACCCGTGGCCCCGCCCCCGGCAAGTGCCCCGGCCTTGGCATCAATGTCTACGTTTTCTGTGGCAAGCACGGACACCGCCCCCATCGCATCACTGGGCTTGCCGCTGCCGGTGCGGTCGCGCAGCAACGTTGTCGTGGTTGTGGTGCCGCCCGTGCTGTTGGCTGCGGTGGTGGTATTTTGGCTTTCTACGGGGGCAACCGCTGCTGTGTCGCCCGCTGTGGTGCGGTACAGACCCGCTACGGTGGTGTTGTTTAACAAAGTGACATCGGCCATACCGGCGACCCCTGCGACGCCACCGCCCGCGCCGCTGACGACCAGGCTGTTCATCGTGCTACTGGTGTTGGCGGCAATGTCCAGGTTACCGGTCAGGTTCAATAGCGTGGTGTTGCTTTGTGCGGTGGGGTTACCCACCCATGCCTTGGTGCTGTTATTGGCAATACCCACCACAAAGCTGGCCGCAACGCCACCCAAAATACCCACCGCCCCGGCCCCAGCTACCGCGTTGTAACCACTGGTGGTCTGGGCCTGCACGGCCAGGCCGCTTGCAGACACGCTGCCACCATCCACATGGGCCTGCGTATCCGCACTGAAACGGTTCACGACCCCCGTGCCTGCAACCGCACCGGCACCCACCGCAAAACCGGCAACCACGTTGGCCGCGCTCTGGGATGCAGTGGCCTGGACCCGCACCTTACCCAGGGTGGGGGCCAGCGTTTTGGTCCGGGTGGTGGTGGTCGTATCGTTGAACACCGGTGTGGAGGAGTCCCCGAGCTGCCCATCCACTCCGGTGGATACAGTTTGTTCGCGCTGGCTTTCGCTGCTGACCTGCTCCTTGACCGCCAAGCTGCCGGTGGTCGCATTGGTAATAAAGGCGTAGGTCTTGCGGTCCAGCAAGTTGGTTGCCGCAGCACCTGTGGCACCCAGGGTTCCACCGGCTGCGCCTAAAACGAAAGCACCGGTGTAAGTATGGCTGGAGGCATTAACGTAGACCTCGGGGCTGTAGAAGCTTGTGAGCCGCGTGCCAATCTGCGCATTCTCGATGCGGCTCACGGTGGTGCCGCCCAAGATGTTCACCACCGGGGTCAGGCTAATCCCTGCGGTGCTGCCTACTCCCAATGTTGCGGCATTGGTGATGACCGATTGGTGCGAGGTGGCTGTAACCGCCAGCCCCTTGAGCGTGAGCGTGGTTTCTGCCAGGTTGGCATGGTTGTAGGTTGGTGTGAGCACCGCGTTCACGTTCACGGGGTTGGCGAGTTCGCCACTGTTGGCTGTCAAGATAGCCGCACCGCTCCCCTTGGCATCCACCTGGGTGCTGGCACCATCGATGTGCGCGTCGGTGCTGCCGTCCAGCATGTTCACCACCACGGACACCCCCACGCCGACTGCGCCAGGGCTGGCCCCCAGCGCCCCGGCAATCACCTTCACCCGGTCGTCATTTTGGGCAAAAACGCCCACATTGTTATCGGCCAGCACGTGTGCGCCGCCTGCGATGTAGGCGCGGGTGGCGTTGTTCATCAGGTTGGTGGCGTTGGAGCCCCCCACCCCTACGTCAGCGCCCGCGCCCAGCGCTACCGCTATCGTGTCGATGGTGGCGTCGGACTTGGCATCCACCAGCAGACTGAGGACATCGGCATCCGCCGTGTCGGAGACATGGGCATCGGCGGTGTTCGCGATCCGGCTGATCGAAGCCGCAACGCCCACCCCCACGCTGCCGCCCGCCAGCGCCGCACCGCCAGAGAAGGCGTTGATCGTCGAGGTGTCATGGCCTTTTACCGTTACATCTGCCGTGGAGCCAGTGATACCGGTCGAGAGCAGCTCGGCCGTGGTGTGGTTCCTGATGAGGTTCACCGACACCGATCCTGCCAGCGCACTGCCACTGCCACTGCCGCCGACGGCGGCCGTCAGCGCCTGGATGCTTGCGTTCTGGGTGGCCCATACGTCCAGCGCGGAGGCTTCGGTCACCTGCGCGGCACTGACCTGGCTGAGTGTCTCGTTGTCGATCGCGTTGTAGGCAAAAGCCGCACCGGCCCCCGCCTTCTTGCCGACTGCCACGCTGCCTGCCAGCGCCTGGATGGTGGAGTCATCGTGCGCCCAGACTTTAACCGTGTTCGTGCCTCCCGCTCCGTCGGCGGTGGTGGCGTTGACCAAGCTGGCCTCGGTTTGGTTGGTGATTTGGTTTACTGCAATAGAGGCCGTTACGGCCGCTTGCCCACCTGCCAGCGCCCCCGCCACCGCTAGCGTGCGGATGCTGGCATTGTTCTCTGCGGCCTCGATCAACAAGGCACTTGCGGCATTGAGCGCCACGCCGTCTGCTTTGGCGGCAACTTGGTTGTTGATGTCGTTGTAGGTAATGGCCGCGCCAATCGCTGTTTGCTCGGCGCTGTTGACCACCTGGCCCGCCACCGACTCGATGCTGGAGCCGTCCTGGGCCGTGATGTGGATGGTGTTAGCCGTGATGCTGCGGTGCCCAACGTCCGCCGCCGGGGCGGTTACGCTGGCACTGGCACTGTTTTCTGTTTGGCTCACCACCACCGAGCCCGCACCCGAGAACTTGTCGGCGCTGGCTGCCCCCAATGCCAGGCCTAGCATGTGGGTGGACGAGTCGGCCGCAACATTCACCGTGCTGGCCGCGCCTGTGGCGTTGAGCACCGAATTTTCGACCTTGGCGCTCAGCGTGTTGCCAATCAGGTTCTGCACAAACGAGATGCCCACATTCGAAGACCCGCCGCCGGTATTCACCTGCACCACCCCGGCCACCGAGGTAATGCAACTGCCGCTGGGCGAGGCACCGATGCCGGCCTGCCTGCCGCAATAGTCCAAACCGGGCGCAACATTGCTGCGCTTATTGCTGGGGTCGATCAGCGTCTCTAGCGCGTTGTCCCCCCCCGAATCCTTGGCCAGCACGTCGATTTGCCCCGCTGTGGTGACGGATGAGTTGCCGGTAATGGCCGCTGTGGTCTGGTTCTGGACCCGCGTCAGCACAAACGCGCCTGCCAGCGCCTGTGCATCCTGCCGGTCTGAGTACCCGAGCGTGGCACCGCCCGCGCCGATTTCGGTCGCGTTGTAGGCTTCTACCGTGGCGGTTTGAAATTGGTTGATGGTTGATCCGGTGATCGTCGCATCCACATTGCTGCGCACGTCAGAGTAGGTAACTGCCGCCCCCACACCCGACTTGCCCCCTGCTGAGAGCGAGCCGCCGCCGGTACCGATGAACGTGCGGTTGTAGGCCGTCACGTGCAGGTCGGCATCGGTAGCGCTGTCGCCAGACACGCTGGAGTTCTCGATCCGCGCCTTGGCGAAATTTTGGGTATCGCCATTGCCGTCTACCTGCGACAGGGTGATCGACACCGACCCGGCCACCGCCAGCGATGACTGGGATGGCTGCGTGACGGGTGTCATGGTCACTGCCGCCGCAATCGCCACCGAAAGCTGCTCGCCACCGGTGAGCGCCTGCACGCTCACATCTTTGGCTCCGGTAATGTTTGAATTCTTGATCAGAGCCTCGGTACCGTTGCCGACCATGTTCACTGCGACTGCCCCCGACATGCCCACGGCCCGGTTCTGGCTTGGGTTATTGGCGCGGGTCAGGGCCGCAGACCCACTGGCGGTGGTGATGTCGGAATCTGATACCGCCCGCACGGTCAGCGCATGTGCCGTGCCAGCGGTGGTCGCCATGTCCACCGCGCTGGCCTCAATGCGCGCGGTGGTGTTCATGTGGGTCAGGTTGACTGCGCCGCTGCCTGCGCCCGAGAGTCCGAACGTTGGTGGCGTGGGTGCGGCTGGCTTGGTGGTCGTGGCGTTGGAGCGGTTGCGCGTCGGCTGTTGGGGCGACAGCCCCAGTATGTTGGCGTTCAGGTCCGCAACGGCTGTCCGGTAGACCGCGCCGGCTTTGTCGAAGAAACCTGGGCCCGATGCGGGGTCCGCGGAGTTCGAGACTGCGCCGACAATGCCGATGGCCTCCACCCGTCCGCTGGTGCGCGCCTGTACATCCAGGTCACTGGCCTTGATGGCCCCGGTGTAGCTGCCTTGGCTGGCCCGCGCGGTGTCGGAGAGGGCGTAGCTATCGTTGTCGGCTATTTCGGCCCGCGTATCTGTCGTGATGTCGTTGATGGCTAGGCCAATGCCCACCGCCGTCGAGCTTGAGAGGTTGAACGCGCCCGCAATCGACCATGCCACCGTGCCGTCGCTGCTGTTGATGGAGAGGTTACGGGCGGCGATGCTGGCCTCGTTGTCCACCGAAGCCGTGGTCCGGTTGTCCACCTCCACCCGGGAAATAATGCCGTTGATGGCAATGGAGTTACCCCCTTCGGCGGCCTTACCGGCGTTGGCACCGAAGGAAAACACCTTCTCCGCGCTGGTTGCGGTGATGCGCACATCGTCCACTATCCCATCGGTGGCTGATAAAGCCCAGCTGCGCAGGCCGCCGGCGTCCGTTGTGGCGCTGTCGGTTACACCGCGAATGGCTACGTTCTCGCGCACCAGTGTTTCGTTGGTGTTGGTGACGTGGATCTGGTTGAGTGCAAAGCCAATCGCCTTGTTGCTGCCATTGGTGGCGAGTGCGGGCGCACCGGCTTGGAAGAGCAGCGTCGCATCGGTACTGGCCTGCACCGTCACGGGCGCGGCCAGTGTCCACGACTGCACGTCCGCCGCCGCGCCGCGCAGCAGCAGGACACCCAGCTTGCTGTAATCAGCGGCCGCATCGCGCAGGGTGAACGCATACGAGAAGCCCCCGGTGGCACCGCTGCGAACATTCAGCTTGGCTCCCTCGCGCACCTCGGCCTGGCTGGTGTGGGTGAAATTCAGGATGTTGGCCGAACCCGAGAAACCCAGGGAATCGGCCGCCGCACTCCCCGACACGCTGGCCGACGACTTGCCGTTCATCACGTCCAGAAAATTCAGCGTATTAGCCGCCTCGCTCAGGGTGCTCAGCCCGTCCCAGCGGTCGAAATTCCATTCCGCATTGCCGAACAAGAGGCTAGGGCGGATGGGCAAATGCACATCGGAGGTGACCGCGATTTTGTCGGCCGTAATCTCGGCGTTTTTGCCGACGACGGCGCTGGCCTTGTGGGTGTAATTGCCGATCGCCAGGCCTGCCGCAACGCCGATGCGCGACTGGCTGCCCGAAGACGGGGTGGCGGCAGCTTTGACCGAAGGCGACGAGGTGCTGGTCGTTGCGGAAATCACCGTGTTCTCGCCAATGGTGCGGGCTGCCACCAGCACCGCACCACTGTTGCCAGTGTCGCTGGCGTGGATTTTTGCGTCGTCGCCAATCAGTGCTGTGGCACTGTGCACGCTGTCTACGTAGGCAATGGCCCCGCCAATGCGGAATGGCGCGGACAAGGGGCTGGCATTTTGGTCAATCTTCTGGGTCTCCATGCCAAAGCGTTTCCAGAAAAAGTCCTCCAGGCCCTGCACCGTTTGCTGTTTGATCGCGTTGGTGATTTGGCCGGTGCCGCTCACGCCTGCCGATGCAGTGGCGCTGGTCTGGTCGGCCAGAACGTGGTCCACGGCGATCACATGCACTTGCTTGGCATCGGCTATATCGGCCAGCAGGCTGGCATTGGCGCTGGTGTTGTGGTTCGACCAGGCAACGGCTGCCGAGGCCTGGCCGTTGGGGCCGGTGACGGACTCGACCGTGTTGCTGAGCTTGCTGTAGTTGGTGGCGTCCAGGTTCACCGTGCCGGTGGATTGGATGCTTGCACCCCGGGCGATGGTGGCGTTGGCATCCACGGTGGCCGAGGTGTAGCCAAAGGCGATGGAGAGCTGGTTGCTGCTGCTGTTGGTGGTACCCGCCTTGATCGTGCCCTCCACAAACGCGTCGTTGTGCGCTACGGCAGAAAAGTCGCCACCCTTGATGGTGGCGGTGCTTTGCACATCTACCTTGGCCGTCGCATCCGTGCTGGCATAAAGCGCGCCCAAGCCCAGCGGGGTGGCCACCTGTGTACCGGGTGTGATGGACGCCGCAGTGGTGACCCCGGACGTGACGTTGTTGGTCGCCAGCAGCGAGACGGCCCCTGTGCCCTCGATCACGCTGTTGCTGCCGGCCGTGCCCTGGACCACGATGGTGGAGCTGCCCTTGGACTGGGAGTGCACCACGTTGATACCCAGCAGGCTGAGGCCAAAACCGACGGCCTGGGTGGCCAGCGCCGTCTGGTCAAGGCTGGTAACCCCGAGGTCGATATTGCCTTCCACCGGTGCGTCGCCGGTGTAGTAGAACTTGGTGTCCACCGTGGTGGATGCCGTCGCTTTGACGTTGCGGCCTCGCAGCGTTGCACCGCCTGCCGTGTCGCCAATCTGGATGTTGGTCGTGGCCTCTTTGATGCCCATCAGGTTGGAGCTGGCGTGCTGCTCTGCCGTCAGCGTAATGTCGCCAGCGGTGAAACCATTGGTGGCCTGTGCCAGCAGCGCGCTGCCGCTGTGCAAGACGATGCTGGGGGCCTCTAGCGTGATATTGCCCGAGTTGGCCGTGGAATTTCCGCTCCGGTGGGATGCCACATCGGTCGGCGTGGCAACCGAACGGCTGGAGATGACGATGTTGCTGGCAACGTCGATGGATGCGTCGGCCTTGAGCGTCAGATTCGCCCCGCTGACCGTCACGCCGCCCGCCGTCGTGTAGCTTGATGCGCCCCGTAATATATTGGCTGTGACGTTGATGTTCGCCGGGTCGATCAGCACGGTTCCGGCCGCGCCGCCCCCGGTGCCGTCGGCACGCAACGCGCCGCCCGCCAGCTCGACCGTGTGCTTGGCGCTGAACTCCACCGCCCCCCCGTCGCCCGAGGTGCCTGCGCTGGCATCCAGCAGCGAGCCCGCACGGTTCACAGCGTTGTTATCTGCCCAACTGTTAATGCTGCCGCCCGCCGAATGGGCACCGTTGCCCTGGGCCAGCAATTGCGCACCCGCCTGTAGCGTGACGTTGCCGCCCGCGTGGATGCTGATGTCGCCTGCCTGGGTGCCAGCCGCTCCCGGCGTGGCGAGCGTGCCGCCGATGCTGACATCGCCCTCGGCCACGATACGGATGCGGCCAGCTTCTACCAGCACGTTGTCTGCGGAGTGGATGCCGTTGGCGTTCACCACATCGGTGAAGTTGGGGGCCGTGCCCAGAAACCGGGCTCCAGAGAACAGCGTGCCGCCCACATTGACCATGCCGGCCGCCAAAGCAATGCCGTTCACCGCGTTGACCGTGCCCTGGATGGACACCTCCGCCGCCGGGTTGATCGGCGCGGTGCCCGACAACAGGCTGCTGACCGATGCCGGGTTGACGCTGCCCGGCGACAAGAAGAAGTTGTCGGCAAACTTCTGCGTCGGCGTGACCACGTTCAGGCTACCCACGTTGACCGTGCCACCCGCACCCACCATCAGCCCATGTGGATTCACAAACCAGACATTGCCGCCGATGCGTCCGTCCTTCACCGCGTTGAGCACCCCGTCAATGCTGGAGCGCTCGTCCCGCACCATGTTGATCAGGTACGTTGCCCCGGTGGGTACATGCAGGTTGGTGGTGTTGGCCGTTGGCACATTGAAGGTGGAAAAGGAGTTGAACGCATTGCCCCCCTGCAGGGTGGTGGTGCGCACATCCGTGACGGCCCCCGCCACGCTGACACTGGTGGCCGTGCGCCCATCCGGGCGAATCGCCTGCGCCACCACCATGGTGGGCACCATCACCACGACCAGGCCGAGCGAAAATGCCAGCGAACCGTCCCAACGCCAATGGGCACCAACGTGCAATCGTGAATTTTGGGTCATGGGGCTTACTCCTTGGGGGCACACAGATGCCATGCGCACCTGGTCTGGTGCGACGGCGCAGGTAGGGCGATTTTTAGATAATTTTGTATACTAAGTAAAATTTGTAAATTTGTATGTCCCCAGTTTTAGGGACATACAGAGCAGCCCGATGTCGTGAGGCATCTGTGCAAGAAATGGATGTATTGTTTAGCCTCTAGCGCATATTCCTATTGCCCAAAGTGCTATGAAAAATGGAGTAGATAGGCGGCGCAGGCTGTAGCATTGCCTGCGCTACCAGCCCCAGCCCAGCCCGTTCTTACTGCACGGAGAAGTGACTTGGTTGGCTAATTGGTAACAAAAAACAGTAGTCTGCCGCTGGGCGCTTCACGGCATCGACCAGGGTCACTACCGCATCCAGCGCTTGCCGATGTTTCTGTTCCCAGCAGTCAGTGCCTGGGTTGGCGCAGCACCATAAAGATCACAAAACCCGCCCCCAGCGCCGCCGTGACGATGCCAATCGGCAGCTCTTGCGGGGCCAGCAGGGTGCGGCACACCATGTCGCTGGCCAGCATCAGCACTGCGCCCAGTACGCCTGAAGTGACCAGCAGGCGGCCATGCAGCGCCCCGCACAGTGCCCGCGCCAGGTGCGGCACCATCAGCCCAACAAAGCCAATCACCCCGGTCAGCGCCACAAAGCAGGCGGTTGCCAGCGCCGACACGGTAAATATTTCAGCCCGCAGGCGGTACGGCGACAAGCCCAGGCTGTTGGCGGTTTCATCGCCCGCCAGCAAGCCGTCCAGCGCATGGCGGCGCGACACCGCAAAGGCTGCCAGCAGCCCAAAACCCAGCAGCGCCAGGCCCAGGTTGTCCCAGCGTGCCAGCCCCAGCCCACCCAGTGTCCAAAACAGCACCGAATGCACCGCGCGCTGGTCACCCGCAAACACCAGGTAGTGCGTGATGGCGCCGAACAAAAACGATGCCGCTAGCCCGGCCAGCACCAGTTTTTCGGGCCCGCTGCTCTGGCTTTTGTGCACCAGGGCCAGCACCACCGCAGCAGCCAGCAGCCCGCCCGCCAAGGCGGCCAGCGGCAGGGTCCACAGGCCCAGCACGTCGCCGGTGGTGGTGATGACCGCTACAGCCCCGGCGCTGGCACCGGACGACAGGCCAAACAAAAACGGGTCGGCCAGGTCGTTGCGGGTTGCAGTTTGCAGCATCGCCCCTACCATGGCCAGGCCCGCGCCCACCAGCATGGCCAGCAGCACGCGCGGCAGCCGCAAATCCACCACGATGCTGCGCAAAGTAGGCGCTATCGCAGGCAGCCCCAGCCGCGGGGCCAGGGGCCCGGCTACGGCCGACACCACGCTGCGCATGGGCAGCGGCGTGCTGCCTTTGGCCACCGAAGCCAGCGCCAAAGCCAGCACCAGCAGCACCCCGCCGAGCAGCAGGCCCAGGTACGCGCGCTGCGTCATCATGGCGGCAGGGTGTGCAGGGCCGCAGCGATTTTCTCAATCGCCTCGATATTGGCCGGGCCGGGGGTCAGCTCGGCATAGCGCAGGGCGACAAAGCGGCCTTGCTTGACGACATCGGTTTCTTTCATGGCCGGGTGGGCTTGCAGAAAACGCATCAGCTTGGTGGTGCCGTTGCCGTCCTGGTAGTCCAGCAGAATCAAAAACTGCGGGTTGCGGGCGGCCACGGTTTCCCAGTCGGTGGTGCCCCAGCTGGTTTCCATGTCGGCCATGGTGTTGTGCCCCCCGGCGGCTTCAATCATGGCGGTGGGGATGGCGTATTTACCGGCGGTAAACGGCTTGTCTTCGCCCGAGTCGTATAAAAACACCCGGGTGTCTTTGGGCGTACCGGCGGTGTTGAGCTTGGCCAGGCGGGCCTTCCACTGCGCCACCAGGGCGTTGGCTTCTCGGGTCTTGCCAAAAATGGCGCCCAGCTTGCGGAAGTCGCCGTACAGCAGCTCCATGGACGCAGCGGGACGCGTCTTGTGCAGGTGGATGCAGCTTTCGGACAACACCAGGGTCTGGATGTGGTACGGCGCCAGGGTGGCTGGAGTGACTTCACCGCCGGGTTTCATGCCGTAGTTCCAGCCGGCAAAAAAGAAGTCGGGATTGGCGGCCAGCAGGTTCTCCAGCGTGGGGTATTTGGGGGCCAGCTCCGGGATGTTGCCCAGTGCAGCTTTGAACGCAGGTGTGGTTTTGTACCAGCCGGTGATGCCGGTCACACCGACCATGCGGTCTTGCAGCTGCAAGGCCAGCGCCATCTCGGTCATGTTCAAGTCGTGGATGACGGCGCGTTTGGGGGGCGCGGCAATGGTCAGCGGCTCGCTGCAGTTATCGACCGTGACCGGAAAGCTTTGGGCCGCGCAGACCGCGCCCAGCAAAGACAAACCCAGGGTTGCCCATAATTTTTTCATGTTGCAGTAGTGGTGTGAGTGGTGTAAGTGGTGAAGAAACTTTTTCTGGGTGCTTTTGCGGGCACCGGGCTGGTGTCCATCACCAGCATCGGCTCGGCGGTGGTGGGGTGCGGCAGGTAAAACGCATGCATGGCAAATACCTGGTGTACCACTCGGGGTGTGAGCGCCTGGGCGGGCGTGCCAAAGGCCTGCAGTGCCCCGGTTTGCAGTACCGCCACGCGGTGCGCCCACTGCGGCACTAAAGCCAGGTCGTGCAGCACGGCCACCACGGTAATGCCCAGGCTGGCGATGCCTTGCAGCAGGTCCAGCGTGGCACGCGGGTCGAGGTGGTTGGTGGGCTCGTCCAGCAGCAGCAGGCGGGGCTGCTGGGCCAGGGCGCGGGCCAGGTGGGCACGCTGGCGTTCGCCGCCCGACAGGCTGCCCAGGCTGCGGCCGCGCAAATGCGGCAGATTGCAGCGCTCCAGCGCCTCGGCTACCACCGCCTCCAGATGCGCGGGGCTGGCCGACCGGCGGTGCGGCAGGCAGCCCAGGCGCACGTAGTCCAGCACCTTCAGCCGCATATCGGCTTGGTCGGACTGGCCTAGCAAGGCGACCAGCCGGGCGCGCTCCAGGGGCGTGTACTGCGCCAGGGGTTTGCCGTCGTAACAGACCTGCCCGGTAGTGGGCGACAAGCTGCCCGCCAGCATGCGCAGCAAGGTGGATTTGCCCGCCCCGTTGGGGCCGACGATGGCCAGGTGCTGGCCCGCATCCAGCTGCCATGACATGGGCTGCAGCAGCGTTTGGCCCTGGGGGGTGCGGTAACCCACGGCCTGCACGGCCAGTGCGACAGGCGCACTCATGCAGGCCGGGCTTTGGCCGTGCTGTTAGCTGCGCGCAAAAAGCCAGACAAAACGGAAATGGGGAGACAGTTATCCACGGTAAAAGGTGTATTAATGCAATCTGGTTGCAATAGTAACGTTTAAATTGACACTATTTCAACATGCTGCACCTATTGTGTGCGCTGCGTGGCGCCCGGCCGCCTTCCGAGAGCAATCTGCCAAACTTTAGTGTAAAAAGTGCTTATTGCGCATGTTCTAAATGCGCCTATAGCTATGTATTTAATAGCATGTAGGCCCTGCACGCGACCGATGCCGCGTATGCTCTACCGCATGCTGCGCCTGACCCAAGCCCCCAACCTCGCCATCGCCACGCTGTGGGTCGATGCGCTGCAGTTTGAAGGCATTGCCGCCAGCGTGCAGCGCCAGTACCTGGCCGGTATCGCCGGAGATTTGCCGCCCGACCAGTGCCTGCCCGAAGTCTGGATACGCCACCCCCACCAGGAAGTCCGCGCCCGTACCCTCTTGCACCACCTGCAAAACCTGCCCCAGTACCGCTGGGTGTGCGCCTGCGGGGAGCTGGTGGAGGGTGGGTTTGAACAGTGCTGGCACTGTGCGGCCTGGATGCCTGCTTGAACCCATGAACACCCCCCAACACAGCCCCGCCGCCGAACGCAACCTGCCGCCTATCCTCAGTGTCTTGCAGCGTGTTTTGCCCGCCCATGGCACAGCGTTGGAAATCGCCAGCGGCACCGGCCAGCACGTCGCCGGTTTTGCCCAGGGCCTGCCCGGCTGGACCTGGCAGCCCAGCGATGCGCAGGACGATGGCTTCGGGTCGATTGCCTCCTGGTGTGCGCAAGCTGCGGTGGCCAATGTGCTGCCGCCCCAGCAGCTGGATGTACTGGCTCCGTGGCCCCCAGTGGGCAAATTCGATGCCATCTACTGCGCCAACATGCTGCATATCTCTCCCTGGACGACCTGCGCGGCGTTGATGCAAGGTGCCGCCGAGCATCTGGCACCGCAAGGTGTGCTCATCACCTACGGCCCCTACTTGGAGCGCGGTGTGCCTACGTCACCGGGCAACCTCGATTTCGATGTCGACCTGCGCCAGCGCGACCCCACCTGGGGCATCCGCCAGCTAGATGACGTGGTGCAGCAGGCGGCGCTGGTGGGCTTGGCGTTGCGGGAGCGGGTGGCGATGCCCACCAACAACCTGCTGTTGGTGTTCAGTTTTTCTGCAAACCCGCCACCAGCGCCGTGATGTTGTGGCGTGCCATCTGCAAATAGCTGGCACCGGGCTGGTCGGGGGCTGACAGCGCGTCGGCGTACAAGGTGTCACCGGGCACCACGTTGGCCTCTTTGGACAACTGCGCCAGCAGCTTGGGGTTGGCCATGTTCTCCAGGAACACCGCCTTGATCTTCTCGCGCTGGATCTGGCGGATCAGGCCGGCCACCTGCTTGGCGCTGGCTTCACCGTCGGTAGACACGCCTTGCGGGGCCAGAAACTTCAGCTGGTAGTGGGCGGCAAAGTAGCCAAACGCGTCGTGCGAGGTGATCACCTTGCGCTTGTCGGCGGGCACGGCGGCAAACTGGGTTACGGCCCAGGCATCCAGTGCTTGCAGCTCGGCCACATAGGCACTGGTGTTGGCCTGGTAAGTGGCGGCTCCGGCGGGGTCGAGCTGTTCCAGTGCCTTGCGGATATTGTTGACGTAGAACACCACGTTGGCGGGGTTTTGCCAGGCATGGGGGTCGGTGATGACACGGCCATCGTCTTCCATCTTGCGTGGCTGCACGCCGGTGGAGGCAATCACGCTGGCACCCTTGTAGCCAGCGGATTTCACCAGCTTGCCCATCCAGGGCTCAAAGCCCAGCCCGTTAACTACCACCAGCTTGGACTGCAGGATGGCTTTGGCATCTGCCGGTTTGGGCTCGAACACATGGGCATCTTCGTTGGGGCCAACCAGGGCCGTCACGGCCACCCGGTCGCCGCCCACCACCTGCACCAAGTCGCCCAGGATGCTGAAACTGGTGGTGACCGGGATGGGCATGGGGGTCTGGGCCGAAGCCCCGAACGACGCGGCCACTGCCAGCGTTGCTAATACGAGGGATAGGCGTTTGAACAACATGGAAATACTCCTTTAAGAAAATCGGGTTTTGCGCACACTGGGCAGCCAGCCCCGTGGCGCACACAGCAGCGATAGGGCGTACAGACTCCCGGCGCAAACGATCACGGTGGGGCCGCTGGCGGTGTCCAGGTGGTAGGACAACAGCAGGCCGACATAGCTGGCCACCGCTGCCTGCGCCACGGCATTGAGCATCTGCGCGGGCAGGGTGTCGTGCCACAGGCGCGCCGACACGGCGGGCAGCATCATGATGCCGACGGCCATCAGCGTGCCCAGGGTCTGAAAGCCCGCCACCAGGTTCAACACCACCAGCAGCAAAAAGCCCTGCTGCACCACCGCGGCTTTGCGGCCACTGGCGCTTTGCAGGTAAGCCGGGTCAAAACTCTCCAGCAAAAATGCCCGGTAAAACAGCGCCAGAGCGCCCACGGTGAGCGTGGCCACACCGGCCACCAGCGTCAGCCCACTGGCATCCACGCCCAACGCGCTGCCAAATAAAATGTGCAGCAGATCCAGCTGCGAGCCGCGGCGCGACACCAGCATCACCCCCAGTGCCAGCGACACCAGGTACAGCGCCGCCAGGCTCGCGTCCTCGCGCAGCACCGTGGCGCGGCTCACCAGGCCCGACACCGCCGCCACCAGCATGCCCGCCAGCAGCCCGCCCAGCGTCATGGCAATGGCCGACAGGCCGAAAAACAGGAAGCCCAGCGCCACACCGGGCAGGATGGCGTGGCTGAGTGCCTCGCCGAACAGGCTCATGCGGCGCAGTGTGAGCAACACCCCCAGCGGGGCTGCGCCCAGGGCCAGCGCCAGGGCAGAGACCAGGGCGCGGCGCATGAACAGAAAGTCGGCGAAGGGGCCGATCGCCAAGTCGTACAGGTCGTGAAAGTGCATGTATTCCATTCAACATTGGCTAACGGCTGCTTCAACTAGAGCGTCGCACCGGCAGAGGACCCGTGGAACTGGCTTTGCCAGGCCACTGGGTTCGCCCCCTGCAATGGGGTTGGCGTAGCGCAGCGCAGCCTGGGGGTGAGCGTCAGTGCGCATGGTCGTCCCAACTTTCGCCCAGCAACCGGGCTTGTCCCAAGTGTTGCGGAGTCAAGACCTCGGCCGTGTCGCCCCAGGCCACCACCCCGCGCGCCAGCAGCAGGGTCTGTGGAAAGTGCTGGTGCACCTGGCTATGGTCGTGCAGCACGGCAATCACCGTGCGCTGGCGGGCATGCCAGTCGGCCACCAGGGCCAGCAACTCGGCGGTGGTTTTGCTGTCGATGGCGTTGAAGGGCTCGTCCAGCAGGATCAAATCTGCGTCTTGCAGCAGCAGCCGCGCAAACAGCACCCGCTGGAACTGCCCGGCCGACAAGGCGCTGATGGGCCTCTCGGCAAACCCGCACAGGCCCACGGTGTGCAAGGCGGCATCTGCTGCGTCCAGCACGGCACTGTCCAGGCCACCCAGTGCGCCCGCCGCCTGCCAGGCCCCCAGCAGCACGCAGTCATGCACGGTGATGGGAAAGCTGCGGTCAATGGCCGACTGCTGCGGCAAATAGGCGATGCGCGAGCGCGGGGTGTGCACCTGCAGGCTGCCCTGGGCGATGGGCAGCAGCGACAAAATGCTTTTCAGCAGTGTGCTTTTGCCCGCGCCGTTGGGTCCCACCACCGCCGTTAGCGAGCCGGGTGCAAAGCTGCCGCTGACCCCGTGCAGGGTAGGGCGGTCGCGGTAGGTGACGGTCAAGCCGTCCAGCGTCACCATGGCCCGGATGCCCAGGCCACGGCCAGCCATAGCAGCAGCAGGGCAGGGACGACGCGCAGCAATCGGGACCCTGCGGACAAGGCGAGGAATCTAGGATGGGGGTGGGGACGGGAACGGACAGTCATAAGGCCTGGGTAAAGTCGGTATCAGTTGCAAAATTGGCGCGATAATGCAACCCAATTGCATCAAAGTATATCGCAACAGTGTTGCGTTAAATGGCTGCGAGAACCTTATGGCTGCATCTTTACCTTCCTCTTCATCGGCAACCTCTTCCGACGACCTGCTGGTCGCCCACGGTCTGCGCCGCACCAATGCCGCCCGCTTGGTGGTGGACTGGCTGCGCGCCCATGCCGACACCCGCTGGACCCACGCCCAGCTGCAAGAAGCCCTGGCCCGTGAATCCAACATCACCCTGGACCGCGTCACGCTCTACCGCCTGCTGGACCGCCTGTCTGAAGTCGGCCTGCTGCGCTGCAAGGTGGATGCGGAGCGTGTGCGCCACTACCAGGCCATCATCGAAGACGTATCTGCCGCACCGCATTTCGAGTGCAACAACTGCCACCGTGACCTGCCTTTGGCGGGCCAGATGGACAAAACCAACGCCGAGCTGGCGCAAGCCGCCATTGCCGCCATCCAGGCCCTGAAAACCCTGGGCCAGCAACACGTCAGCGTGGACTTGGCCCTGCGCGGCATCTGCGGCGATTGCGCTCCGGCTAAGGGATTTCAGCGTTGATCCGCACCACGCAACTCGCTTACCGCTACCCGGGCGCCGCGCCGCTGGGCTTCCCCGATACCGACATTCCCCAAGGCGGCGTGCTGCTGCTGCGCGGCCCGTCGGGCGCGGGTAAATCCACCTGGCTGGCGCTGGCAGCGGGTTTGCTCCGGCCCGCCAGCGGGCAGATTACGGTGGCGGGCCAAGACCTGTCTGCTATCCAAAAAATAGCTACCGATGCATGGCGTGCCAGTGCCATCGGATTTTTGCCCCAAAAACTCCATCTGAGCGAGGCGCTTACCGTGGCCGGTAACCTGGCCATGGCGCAGTGGGCCGCGGGCGTGCCCGACGATCCGCTGGCGGTGCGCCGCACATTGGAAGCTCTGGGTCTGGCAGACCTCGCCGGGCGCAAGCCGCGCCAACTCTCTGGCGGCCAGGCCCAGCGCGTGGCCCTGGCCCGGGCCGTACTGCTGCAGCCCCAAGTGATCCTGGCCGACGAACCCACGGCCAGCCTGGACGACGAGACGGCCCAATCCGCCCTGGCCCTGCTCCAAGCCAGTGCCCAGCGCTGCAACGCCACGCTGGTCATCGCCACCCACGATGCCCGGGTGGCAGCAGCCCTGCCCAATGCATTTACATGCCAAATCGGCATGCAGCGTATATAAATCATACGCATATAGCTATGAAAATAATAGCAATCGCTTTTCGCTACCTCTGGTCGCGTCCGCTGGCTGCAGCGCTGAATGTGTTGCTCCTGGCGTTGGGCCTGGCCAGCATCACCTTTGTGTGGATCACCAGCGAACAGATGGACCGGGCTTTTGAGCGTGACCTGGCCGGTATCGACGCGGTGGTGGGTGCCAAAGGCAGCCCCATGCAGCTGATTCTGGCGGGCGTTTTCCATATCGACGTGCCGCCGGGCAACATCCCCTTGGCCGCCGTGCAAGAGCTGCAAAAGGACCCGCGCGTGGCCCAGCTCATCCCCATCAGCCTGGGCGATACCTTTAGGGGCTTTCGCATCGTGGGCACCAGCCCGGCCTACGCTGCGCATTACGGTGCCACCTTGGCCCAAGGTGCGCTATGGACCCAAGCCATGCAGACCTTGGTGGGCGCGCAGGTGGCCAAAAAAACCGGCCTGGCCGTGGGCAACACCTTCTACGGCTCGCACGGCCTGGGCGGCACCGGCCATATCCACGGCGATTTTCCCTACACCGTCACCGGCGTGCTGGCCCCCTGCGGTTGCGTGCTCGACCGGCTGGTGCTCACCGCCACCGAATCGGTCTGGAAGGTGCACGAAAGAGCCACCGCGCTGGACGAAGAAGACCAAAAAATCCTGGAGCAGGAGCGCGAAATCACCCTGGCGTTGATCACCTACACAAGCCCGCTGGCCGCCGTCACTTTCCCGCGCTTCATCAACACCACGACCGAGATGCAGGCCGCCGCGCCCGCCGTCGAGATCACCCGCCTGCTGCGCATGGTGGGCGTGGGCACCGACGTGCTGCGCGGCTTTGGCGCGGTGCTGCTGCTCACGGCAGCCCTGAGCGTCTTCATCGCCCTGTGGAATGCCGTGCGCGAGCGCCGCGCCGACCTGGCCATGCTGCGCATGCTGGGCGCGCCGCCCCTCAAAGTAGCCGGGCTGGTGCTGGTGGAGGCCCTGCTGCTGGCCGCCATGGCCACCGCCCTGGGCCTGCTGGGCGGCCATCTGTTAGCGCAGTTGGTGGGCAGTTGGCTGCAAGCCGAACGCTCGCTGCCGCTGACCGGCTGGATCTGGCTGCCCTCTGAATGGTGGGTGCTGCTGCTGGGCGCGGCAGTCGCCACCCTGGCCGCCGCGCTGCCCGCCTGGGAGGCCTACCGCCTGGACGTAACCACCTTGCTCAACCACCGTTAACTGGAGTTTTTTTGATGACCAAAACCCTCGCCGCCTTGCTCCTCTCCAGCCTGTTCGCCGCCAGCGCCATCGCTGCCGAGAGCGCCCAGGATACCAAAGAAGATGTCGCCCGCCACCGCGCCATCGCCGCCGCCCACGAAGATGCCGCCAAATGCCGCGAAGCCGGTAAAGACGAAGAAATCTGCCTGAAAGCCCTGCAAGCCGCTTGCAAGGGCATTGCCATCGGCAAATACTGCGGGATGAAGCACGAGCACTGAAAACAGCTAGTCGCCTTACAATGGAGTAAGGAATAAGGAGATCCACATGACCACCGCCACCATTTCGTCCAAAGGCCAGATCACCATCCCGGCCAATGTGCGCCAAGCCATGCAGGTCGACACCGGTGACCGGGTGGAGTTTGTGGAACTGGAGCCGGGGCGTTATGAATTTGTGGCGGCAACCCGGTCCGTAACCCAATTGAAGGGCATGTTCGGCAAAGCCGTCAAAACTGTGTCGATTGAAGAGATGAACCAGGCTATTGCGGCCCGTGGAGCGTCTGCCCGGTGATTGGACTCGATACCAATGTGCTGGTGCGCTACATCATGCAGGACGACCCCAAACAGTCGGCCAAAGCCAGCGCACTGATCGACGCACTGGATGCTGCCGACACGGGCTTTATCACGCTGGTGTCCATCGTCGAGCTGGTCTGGGTTTTGTCGTTCAGCTACGACCTCAGCCGTGCCCAGGTGTCCACCGCCCTGGATGCGCTCGTGCGCACCAAACAACTTAAAATTGAAGCCGCCGACCAAGTGGTGCGCGCATTGCGGGTCTTCAAAACCGGGAAGGCTGATTTTGCCGATTGCCTGATTGAACGCTCCGCCGCCCAAGCGGGTTGCCTGCGCACCATGACCTTCGATGTGGGTGCCGCCAAACATGCCGGTATGACACTGGTGACTTGATTGAAAGCGATGACCATGCGATTGAAATTTTTGCTCCTCAGTCTGGCAGTTGCCACTGGCGCGGCCTGTGCCCAATCCAACCAGTCGCTGCCTATCGACCTGCCCGCAGGTTCCGGCCCCGGATTCCACAGCCCGAACAGCCCGTTCGCACCGCTTTCCGAGCGGGCCGACGTGGTGCCATGGTCGGTGCTGACGGCGGTCAAAACCAAGGCCATCAAGAACCGCATCCTGCCCAATTTCGGCCTGCCTCAACTCGCGCTGCACCAGAAAACCCAACGCATCCAGGGCTTCATGGTGCCGCTGGACGCGGGTGAAAAGCAGAAGCACTTTCTGCTTACCTCGGTACCCCTGACCTGCGCCTTCTGCCTGCCCGGTGGACCAGAAAGCATGGTCGAGGTAAAGACCAAAACCCCGGTCAAGTACAGCCTGGAGCCGGTTATTGTAGAAGGCACGTTTGCGGTGCTGAACGATGACCAGTACGGGCTGTATTACCGTATGGTGGATGCCGTGAGCGTGAAGTAAGCACCACCGCCAAGTACGGTGCCAGCCTGGTGAAGGCGTGCTGTAGCACCTTTCTCTTCAGCACCACGGTGAAAAGTGCGATCAGCGCGATGTGCACTTGCGCAAAGAACGAATCGGCCAGTATGTACCACGCAAATGCCGTTGTAGCTGGTCTACAGGGGCAGTGGCTGTTGGTGGCCACCCGCGTTGGTGGCCTCCATGGCTTCAGTGCACTTTGTAGTTGAATCTGAGAGCTTTTTAGGCCGCTAGCGCATATCGCACCTGCGCTAGCAGCTATCTATTGCATAGCAGCGAGCTCAGCAGGGTACGCCCTTGCGTTCCACCAACCAGGCCGGTGCGTCCTGCAAGGCCACAGGCCGCAGGAAACGGTCTACCGCCGCATACCCCACCGAAGTGGTGAAAGGTTCGGTGGAGGCGGGGAAGGGGCCACCGTGGTGCTGTGCGCCGGTGACGGCCACGCCGGTGGGCACGCCGGCAAACAGCACGCGGCCCGCGACCTGGGTGGCGGCGCGGACCAGGTTGCGGGTGGACGCGTCTTCCACCTCGGCACCCCACAGGGTGACGGTCAGCGTGCCGCCGATGGCGCGCAGCACGGCGATGGTTTCATCGACCGATGCCACACGCACCACCAGGGCGGCAGAGCCAAACACCTCTTCGTGCAGCGCATGGCTGGCGATGAAGTCGGCGGCCTGCACTTCGGCCAGGAAGGGGCGGGGTGTGACCTCTTCGGACACATCGGCGACCAGCGGCGTCAGGGCCGGGTCGGCGCGCCAGCGGGCCACACCCTTGTCGAAGGTGGAGCGGATGGCGGCCGACAGCATGGCGTGCGGCTGCAAGGCCTGCAGGGCTGCGGCGAAGGCGGTGATGAACGCATCAGAGGCGGCATCTTTTTGCACCAGAATGATGCCGGGGCTGGTGCAGAACTGGCCTGCACCGACGCAGATCGACCCGGCCAGCGTGGCGGCTAGCTCGGTGCCGTTTTTGGCAGCCGCGGCGGGCAGCACCACCAGCGGATTCACCGAGCCGAGTTCGCCGTAGAACGGGATGGGGCGGGGGCGGTCGCCAGCGATTTTGGCCAGCGCGGTGCCGCCCTTGAACGATCCGGTAAAGGCCACAGCGGCGATGGCCGGAGCCTGCACCAGTTGCACGCCCACTTCGATGGAGCCACCTTGCACAAAGCCGAACACACCCGCATCCAGGCCCAGTTCTGCGACAACGCGCTGGGCCAGGGCGGCCGTGACGCGCGACAGTTCAGGGTGCGCAGGGTGGCCTTTGACGACCACCGGGCAACCGGCGGCCAGCGCCGCAGCCGTGTCGCCGCCGAGTACCGAGAAGGCAAACGGGAAGTTGCTGGCCGAGAACATGGCCACCGGACCCACCGGCACGCGCACTTTGCTCAGGCGGGGGCGGCCCACGGGAGGCGCACCGGCCACAGCCGCATCGTCCATGGTGGCGTGCACTGTGCCGGCATCCAGTACGTCGGCAAAGCCGCGCAGCTGGAAGGTGGTGCGGTCGAGTTCGCCGTTCAGGCGCGGCAGGCCCAGACCGGTTTCACGGTCGGCCAGGGCCACCAGGGTGGCGCGCTCGGCCTCCAGGGCGGTGGACAGGGCGCGCAGCAGGGTGGCGCGCTGGGTGGCCGAGGTGGCGGCGAAGGCATCGGCGGCAGCGGCCGCAGCGGCGACCGCCTGGTCAATGTCGGCCTGGGTGGATTCGGACCATTGCGTACCGACGGCGGTGCCGGTACGGGCTTCGATAGATTGCAGCATGGGGTGTCTCAGGTTAGAAAAGGGATGCCGGGCCGACTTAGGCCGGAAGTAGCACTAAATCGTAACATCCCGGGGTTACGGATTGCTGTGTGCATGGAATGCTCTAATTGGGGCCAAAGTTAACCAAGGGAAGAGTGAAGAGTATGGCTACGCAAGGATTTACCACCACCATCGTCCACGGCGATAAGGCCTTTGGGGTCGAAAACGGTGCGGTGCACATGCCCGTGCACACCTCGGTGCAGTACGGGTTTGACAAGGTCGAAGATTTGATCGGCGTGTTCCAGGGCACGCTCAAGGGTGCCTACAACTACGCCCGCCAGGGCACGCCCACCACGGCTGCGTTAGAGGCCAAAATCACCAAAATGGAAGACGGCCTGGGCAGCATCTGCTTTGCCACCGGCATGGGCGCGATCTGCGGCATCTTCTTGACCCTGCTGCGCGCGGGCGACCACCTGGTGGCCAGCCGCTACGTGTTTGGCAACACCAACAGCATTTTTGGTACGCTGCGCGGCCTGGGCATCGAGGTGACCACGGTGGACGCCACCGATGCCGCCGCCGTGGCCGATGCGGTGCAGCCGAATACGCGCATGGTGTTTGTGGAAACCATCGCCAACCCCGGCACGCAGATCCCCGACTTGGTAGGCATTGACGCGGTGTGCAAGCTGCACGGCCTGGTCTATGTGGTGGACAACACCATCACCTCGCCGGTGCTGTTCCAACCCAAGAGCGTGGGTGCCAGCCTTGTGGTAAACGCGCTGACCAAGACCATCGCGGGCCACGGCAGCGCGATGGGCGGCGCAGTCACCGACACCGGCTTGTTCGACTGGAGCAGCTACCCGGCCATTTTTGCCAACTACCGCAAGGGCGACCCGCGCCAGTGGGGCCTGCAGCAGATCCGCAAAAAAGGCCTGCGCGACATGGGTGCGTCGCTGATGAGCGAGCACGCCCACCAGATCGCCCTGGGCGCCGAAACCCTGGCGCTGCGCGTGGGGCACAGCAGCGCCACTGCCATGGCTCTGGCGCAGTTTCTGCAAGCCCATCCGGCGGTCGTCAAGGTGCATTACCCGATGCTGGAGTCGCACCCCCAGCACGCGCGAGCAAAGGCGCATTTCAGCGCCGGGTCGTGGCTGCTGTCGTTTGAACTGGCCGATACCGATGCCTGCCTGGCCTTCATCAACCGCCTGCAAATCCCCATCAAGGCCACCGGCCTGGCGGACACCCGCACGCTGATCATCCCCGTGGCCCCCACCATCTTTTGGGAAGCCGGGGCCGAAGTGCGGGCGCAAATGGGCATTGCCGACGGCCTGATCCGCCTGTCGGTGGGCCTGGAAGATGCCGCTGACCTGCTGGCCGACTTCGCGCAGGCCCTGGCGGCCTGATGCCCGTGGCGGACACGACGGGCCCCGGGCCACGCAAGGCGCTCCATGCGATTGCGGTGTTTGAAGCCTTGAAGGGCTTTGCCGCGCTGGCTGGTCTGGTGGGCGTGCTGGACCTGATGCACCACGATGTACGCCAGCTGGCCATTGAGCTGGTGGGGCGCTTTGGTCTGAATCCGGAGGGGCGCTACCCGTCCTTGCTGCTGCATTACGCCGACCTGCTGCCGGGTGCCGACATCCGCTCACTGGTGCTGCTCGGCTCCTGCTACGTGGTGTTGCGGCTGGTGGAGGCCTACGGCTTGTGGTTTGATAAAACCTGGGGCGAAATGCTGGCCGCGCTGTCGGGCGGCTTGTACATTCCGTTTGAATTGAAGCACCTGCTCCATCGCCCGTCGGCCATGGCCGCATTGGTGTTTGTCGGCAATCTGCTGCTGGTGGTGTACCTGGTGTTGCGGCTTTGGAACCAGCGTAAAGCTAAGAGCTGAAGCCAGCGCAAACGCAGGCACTTGCGCTGATTTTTTACAGCAGCGTCCATTTCTGGGTGCTGCGCGACGACTCCAGCACTTTCTCGATAAACCGCACGCCGCGTGCGCCGTCTTCCACGCGGGGGTAGTCGGCATCCATGGGGTTGGCCACACCACCGGCTAACCGGGCGCGGATGTCGGCGGCCACACCCAGGTAAATGTTGGCGAAGGCTTCGATGAAGCCCTCGGGGTGGCCGCTGGGCAGGCGTGAAGCTTTAGTGGCTGCTTCGCACAGGCCGGAGCCGCCGCGGGTCAAGGTGCGGGGGGTGTCGTTCAGCGGGATATGGACCAGCCGGTTCGGGTTCTCCTGGCTCCAGTCCAGCGTGCCGCTGCTGCCGAACACGCGCAGGCGCAGGTCGTTTTCATTACCGATGCAGATTTGCGATGCCAGCAAGGCTGCACGCACTCCGCCTTGCAGGCGCAGCAGCATTTGCGCATCGTCGTCCAGCGCGCGGCCCGCGCCGGTGGCGGCCAGGTCGGCGCAGATGGCTTCTACCTCCAGCCCAGTCACGGTGGTCATCAGATTTTCGGCATGCGAGCCGATGTCGCCCATGGCCCCGGCCAGGCCACTGAGGGCGGGGTCCATGCGCCAGGCGGCTTGTTTGTTGCCGGTGTCTTCCACGGCGGTGGCCAGCCAGCCCTGGTGGTATTCCACGATGACCTTGCGCACGGTGCCGATCACGCCGCTGCGCAACATCTCGCGCATCTGCCGTACCAGCGGGTAACCGGTGTAGTTGTGGGTGACACCGAACACCGTGCCCTGGCGCTTGACGGCATCTACCAGCGCCTGCGCCTGGGTGCTGGTGTGCACCAGGGGTTTGTCGCAGACGACATGGAAACCTGCTTCCACAAAGGCCTGGGCCACGGGGAAGTGCAGGTGGTTGGGGGTGACGATGCTGACGAAGTCAATGCGTTCGTGCGCCGGGCGCTGCAGCTCATCGGCCAATAAATCTTGCCAGCTGCCGTGGTTGCGGTCGTCGGCTAAAAACAGGTCGCGGCCCGAGGCGCGGGCTTTGTCGGGGTTGGCGGAGAGTGCGCCTGCGACCAGTTCGATCTGGCCGTCGAGTGCGGCGGCTTTGCGGTGCACTGCGCCAATAAAGGCATCGCGCCCGCCGCCAACCATGGCGTAGCGGAGTTTGCGGGTAGAAGTCATGTTCACTATGATTTTTATAGCTACTAGCGTAGGTTTTGTGTGCGCTATAGCCCTTTTTTGCTTAAATTTTACGAGCAGATTGCGGGCAACCCGCTTCCTGCCAGGGATACCGCGGAACCGGCTTTGCCGGGCCGCTGGTATCGCCCCCTGCAAGGGGGTGGGCGCTGCCACACAAAGTGGGCAAGCCTGGGGGTGCGCCCAATTTAAAACGGCGAATCAGGGAAGTAGAACTGGCTGGCGTTCTCTTTGGTGATCAGCACCGACGGGATGATGTAGGTGGCTGGCAGCTTTTCGCCCTTGAGCCGCGCTTCGGCCGTCAGCTTGATCGCGTCGTAAATGAACTTGGGCGAGTACGACACGTTGGCCTGGATGCGCGGGTCTTTGCCGTCCATCAGGGTTTTGATCATGCCCTTGGCACCCGCGCCACCGAAGACGATTTTGATGTCGGTGCGTTTGGCCTGGTCGATGGCCTTGAGCACGCCAACGGCCATGTCGTCGTCGGCGGCCCACACCGCGTCGATCTGTTTGAAGCGCGTCAGGTAGTCTTGCATCACCTTGAAGGCATCGTCGCGGTTCCAGTTGGCGTACTTGGCATCGAGCAGCTTGATGTCGGGGCTGGCCTTGATGGCGGCGTTGAAGGCATCCATGCGCTCGTTGTCCAGGGTGGTGGCAATGCCGCGCATGACGACGATGTTGCCCTTGCCGCCCATGGCCTTGACCAGGTAGTCGCCGGGGATCTTGCCAAAGGCGGTGTTGTCGCCCGAGATGTAGGCATCTTGCGCGCTGGTGTCGGTCAGGCCACGGTCCACCACGGTGACGTACACGCCCTTGCTTTTCACCTGCGCCACCGGCTTGGTTAGCGATGCCGATTCAAACGGAAAGATGACCAGGGCATTGATCTTGTTCACCGTCTGCAAATCCTGCAACTGGTTGGCCTGCTCGGGCGCACCAGAGGCCGTCTTGACGATGACCTGCAGGCCGGGGTGGGCCTTTTCCAGGTCTTTCTTGGCCTGGTTGGCCCAGAACACGATGCCGCCGGTGAAGCCGTGGGTGGCGGCGGGGATGGCCACGCCCAGCACGACTTTTTCCTGCGCGAAGCTGGGCACGGTGGCCAGGGCGGCCAGGGCCACGGCGGTGAGGGCGAGTCTACGGGTCATTTTTTTCATGGTTTTGTCTCCTACAGGTGGATAAAAAGTAGCTTGCGGCTACCGGGTTGGAAATCTAACGTTTAGAGCGCTGCATGAATGCCACGCTAATGATCACAAAGCCCTGCACGGCAGCGTTCAGGTACACGCTGATGATGCTGGTCAGGTTCAGGATGTTGCTGATGACCGACAGCAAAATGGCACCCACCACCGTGCCGGTGATGCTGCCTGCGCCGCCCTTGAGCGCCGTGCCGCCCACGATCACCGCGGCAATGGCTTCCAGCTCCCACAGCAGGCCGGTGGTGGGCGAAGCCGAGCCCAGCCGCGGCACGTACAGCAGGGTGGCAATGCCCACGCACACGCCCAGCAGCACGTAAGTCAAAATTTTGATGCGGTCTACGTCCACTGCGGCGTAGCGGGCCACCTGCTCGTTGGAGCCAATCGCCTGCACGTAGCGGCCAAACGCGGTACGGTTCAGGATCACGCCGCCCAGCAGCGCCACTACCAAAAACACCCACACCGGAATCGGCACGCCCAGCAGGCTGGCGTAGTAGACGGGGCTGTACACGTCCGATAAATCGTTGTCCAGGGTGATCGCGCCGCCGTTGGCAAAGTAGGTCAGGTAGGCGCGAAAGATGCCCAGCGTGCCCAGCGTCACGATGAAGGGCTCGATGCGGCCTTTGGTGATCAGCAGGCCGTGCGCCAGGCCAAACAGCGCCCCCAGCACCAGCGCCAGGGCCATACCCAGCACCACCACCAGCACGGGTGAGGCCAGCATCGGCCCCAGGGTGTTCATGCACATGATCACGCTGCCCGCGATCAGCGCCGCCATCGACCCCACCGACAAATCGATACCGCCGGAGACGATCACAAAGCACATACCCACCGCGATGATGCCGATGAAGGCGGTGCGGGTCAGCACGTTCATGGCGTTGTCCAGCGTGGCGAAGTTGCTGTTCAGCAGCGTGCCCGCGATGAGCAGCAGGACGAGGCCGATGACCGGGCCCATGCCGTGCAGACGGCCGATCCAGTGGGTGGCGGTGCGGGGGGATTTAATGGCTTCCTGTGGCATGGCGGATGAGTTCCTGTTCGGTTAACTGGTGTTCTTCTAAAACGGTTTGCAACTGGCCGCCGCGCATCACCGCCACGCGGTGGCACAGCCCTATCAGCTCCATCAGCTCGCTGGAGATGACCACCACGGCCAGCCCCTCGCGGGCCAGCCGCTGCACCAGAAAGTAGATGTCGCGCTTGGCCCCCACGTCCACGCCGCGCGTGGGCTCGTCCAGCACGACTACCTTGGGCTGCGGGTGCAGCACCTTGGCCAGGGCCAGCTTTTGCTGGTTGCCGCCTGACAGGCTGGCGGCTTTGCTTTGCAGGTCGCCGGTGCGGATGCCGTAATCAATCACGGCCGTTTTCAGTGCGGCCATTTCGGCCTGCGGGTCCAGAAATGGGTGGGTGTAGCGCTCCAGCGCCATCAATGTCAGGTTCTCGCGCAGGCCAAAGTGCACGTGCAGGCCTTTACCCTTGCGGTCTTCGCTGAGATACGTCAGGCCCTGCTGGGCGGCGGCACGGGGGCTTTTGATGTCGGTGACGCAGCCTTGCAGCTCGATGCGGCCCGCCGTGCGCTGGCGCAGACCCAGCAGGCCTTCAAACAGCTCGGTGCGGCCCGCGCCTACCAGCCCGGCAAAGCCCAGGATCTCGCCGGGGCGTACCTCGAAGCTCACATCGGTGGTCCAGCCGGGCACCGTCAACCCGGTGACTTTGAGCATGGGCGAAGCGGCGGGCGCGTGCGGGGCAAAAATTGGAAACTTAGGCGGGTACAGGTCGGTCAGCTCGCGGCCCACCATCAGGCTGGCCATTTGCTGGCGGGTCAGGTTCTTGGTTTCCTCGCGGGCCACAAAGCGGCCATCGCGCATCACTAACACCTCGTCGGTCACCAGTTCCACCTCGTCGAGCTTGTGCGAGATGTAGACCAGGGTCACGCCGTCGGCCTTGAGCTGTGCCATCAGCGTAAACAGGCGCTTGGTTTCGCCGGGGGTCAGGGTGGCGGTGGGCTCGTCCATGATCAGCAGGCGGGCCTTGCGGAGCAGCGCGCGGGCAATTTCCACCAGCTGCTTTTCGGCCACGATCAGGTGCTTGACGCGGGTGTTCACGTCGGCCTGTAGGCCCACCTGGGCGATCGCCTTGGCGGCCTCGGTTTGCATCGTGGCATCGTCCAGCAGCCACCCTTTTTTCTTCTCGTGGCCCAGGAACAGGTTTTGTGCAATCGTCAGGTCTTCGGCCAGGCTGAATTCCTGGTGGATCAGCACAATGCCTTGCTCTTCGGCTTGGCGCGAGGTGGTGAATTGCATGGGTTGGCCGTTGATGCGCAGGGTGCCGCCAGTGGCCACTTCGAAACCGGCCAAAATCTTCATCAGGGTGGACTTGCCCGCGCCGTTTTCGCCCAGCAGGCCCACGGTGCGGCCCGCTTGCAAGGCAAAACTCACGCCGTGCAGCACGCGCACCGGGCCAAACTCTTTGACGACATTGTCAAATTCCACGTTCACGCTCATCGCGGGCTTCCTTTGTTTTTTAAGGTCTCTTGCATCGCCAGTACGCCTGCGCCCACCAGCCCGGCCTGCTCGGCCAGCGGGGTGTATTGGATCTCCAGGTGCCGGGTGGACAAGGCCAGCGAGCGCTGGTATACGCTTTGCCGCACCGAGGCCAAAAACAGCGGCCCGATGCGGGTGATGCCGCCGCCGATGAATACGTGCGAGGGGTTGAAGAAATTCACCACCGAGGCCAACATCTGGCCGATCAAATTGCCGCTGTGCTGGATGATGCGGTTCGCCGCCGCGTCGCCATGGCGGCTGGCATTGCCCACATCTTCTGGGGTGATGGTGCCGGTGTTGGCCAGGCAGGCGGCCAGCAGGGCGCTTTCGCCGGATGCGGCAGCCTCCAGCGCCATGCGGGTGATGGCCGGGCCTGCGGCCATGGCTTCCACGCAGCCCAGGTTGCCGCAGTGGCAGCGCGGCCCGGCGGTGTCTACGCAGATGTGGCCCACGTCGCCTGCCGAGCCGTTGGCACCCCGGTACACCTCGCCGTGGCAGACGATGCCGCAGCCAATGCCGGTGCCCACCTTGATGACCAGAAAGTTCTGCAAACTGCGTTGTAGCCGCCACAGTTCGCCCAGGGCCATGGTGTTCACGTCGTTGTCTACAAACACTGGCGCGGCAAAGTCTTCGCGCAGCGCGTCGCGGATGGAAAAGCTGTCCCACTGCGGCATCAGCGGCGGGTTGACCAGCTGGCCGCTGGCAAAGTCCACCGGGCCGGG
Source organism: Rhodoferax sp. RT5P35 (assembly GCF_056521385.1). NCBI lineage: Bacteria > Pseudomonadati > Pseudomonadota > Betaproteobacteria > Burkholderiales > Comamonadaceae > Rhodoferax > Rhodoferax sp. RT5P35. The sequence goes on from NZ_JBWMAX010000001.1 coordinate 401,324, forward strand.
TACGCCCATGCCGATGCCAATCACCTGCTGCGGCGTGGCAGCGCACTGGGCCAGCAGCTCACGCATCAACACCCGCACCCGGGCCATCACCAGGCCGGGGCCTGCGCGCACGTCGGCGGTTTCGGAGTGGCGGGCCAGTACAGATAAATCGGGGCGCAGGATGGCGATGTCCAGGCTGGTGGCGCCCAGGTCTGCGGCAACCAGTACGCCCAGGCTGGGGTTGATTTGCACCGTCTCCGGGCGGCGGCCACCGCTGGAGGCCTTCAACCCGGTTTCGGTCAACAAGCCCAGGTCAAGCAGGGCGGCGACCAGGCTGTTGGTTTTGCTTTTAGAAAAATCCAGCCGCTCGGCCAGGGCCAGACGCGACGCACCCACCGACCAAAAAATGGTCTGCAACAGGGTCGTTTCATCGACAGACATGTCCATTCCGAATGGCAAAACTTGTCTCCTTTTATGTCCAACCGTCGATAGAGCGCGGTCGGTGGCGGATGGTAGGCCGCACACTTCTGCCATACAAGTCTTATCTTCGACCAAATTCAGGTCAAACAATTTGAGGAACTTGCTGACATAGTTTTGTCATGCCATTGACACATGCGCGGGCTACCGTAGCATTATTTGCACTTGGAGAAGCCCTTGAACGCCAACGACGACATGGTGCAGCGCATGCACCGCGACCTGATCGACAGCTACGACGAGGAGCTGGAGCTGGAAATGGACGATCGCATGCTGACTGGCACGGACGCTGACTTTGATCCCACCACCGAAGACCAAAAAGAAGCCCGCCGCCAGTATTTCCGCGAGCTGTTTCGCCTGCAGGCCGAGCTGGTCAAGCTGCAAGACTGGGTGGTCGCCACCGGCCACAAGGTGGTGATCTTGTTTGAAGGCCGCGATGCCGCAGGCAAGGGCGGCGTGATCAAGCGCATCACCCAGCGCCTGAACCCGCGCGTCTGCCGCGTGGCTGCGCTGCCCGCACCCAACGACCGTGAACGCACCCAGTGGTACTTCCAGCGCTACGTGTCGCACCTGCCCGCCGCTGGCGAAATCGTGCTGTTTGACCGCAGCTGGTACAACCGCGCCGGGGTGGAGCGGGTGATGGGCTTTTGCACCGACGACCAGTACGAAGAGTTCTTCCGCACCGTGCCTGAGTTCGAGCGCATGCTGGTGCGCAGCGGCATCCAGCTGGTGAAATACTGGTTTTCGATCTCCGACCAGGAGCAGCACCTGCGCTTTCTGGGCCGCATCCACGATCCGCTGAAGCAGTGGAAGCTCAGCCCCATGGACCTGGAATCCCGCCGCCGCTGGGAGGAATACACCAAGGCCAAAGAGGTGATGCTGGAGCGCACCCACATCCCCGAAGCCCCCTGGTGGGTGGTGCAGGCCGTAGACAAAAAGAAGGCCCGCCTGAACTGCATCCACCACCTGCTGCAGCAAATGCCGTACCAGGAAACCGAGCACCCCGCCATCGTTCTTCCCGAACGCGAGCGCCACGAGGACTACATCCGCAACGCCGTGCCGCAGGAGATTGTGGTGCCTGAGATTTATTGAACACCCCCAGGCTACACACTGCGTGTTTTCGCCCCCCCCTTGCAGGGGGCAACCGCAGCGGCCTGGCGGAGCCAGTTCCGCGCTGTTTCACGAAGGTGTGTCTGTGCGGTAGGTATATGCTTTTTAGGCCGCTAGCGCTCATTGAATAAGCATGAGCAGCTACTGGATGCATAGCGGCGGTAGCCAATAGGGGTCGGATCCCAATTGCGCGGAAAACCGCTGCTATCGATAAGTACCGCAGACCGCATTTGGGCTCCGACCCCTATTGGCGGTTAGACACTGCAGCCGTTCACCCTCGCACATCCGCCACCGGTTCACTCCCAAAATCCCCCCGCCCCAAATAAGCCAATACCCGCGCTGCCGCATCTCCCGGCGATGTCAGCTGCCCCTTGCGGTGCAAATCGGCAAACGCCCCCTGGTCCGCAAACGTCCCCGCATCCGCCCCGCGCAACTGCGCCTGCATGTCGGTATCGATCACCCCCGGTGCCAGCGAGCACAGCTTGGCCCCATTCACCTGCCCCGCCTCGTCCAGCGCCACGCAGCGCGTGAAGTGGTCCATCCCCGCCTTGGCCGCGCAATAGGCGGCAGATGCCGCCATCGCCCGCCGCCCCAGCCCTGACGAAATATTCAACACCCGCCGCTGCCCCGGCCAGCCCCGCGTCGCCCCCAAGAACGCCGCTGTCAACTGCATCGGTGCCTCCAGCCCCACCCGCAGCGCCTGCGCCAGGTCCGCCGCGTCGGCATCCCGCAGCGGCGTGAGCTGCGCCAAAGTGCCCGCGTTATTGATCAGCGTCGCGCTGGCCCACCGCGCCGGGTCTTGCTGTTGCAGCCAGGTGCCCAGCCGCTGCGCCACCGGCAGGCTGTCCGCCAGATCCGCCTGCCACTGCTCCAGCGCGCTGCCCACCGGGGCAACCAGCTGCGCATTGGTTTGCCGCGAGATGCACACCAGATGGTGGCCCGCCTGCAGCAGTTGCTCGGCCATGGCCAGGCCCATGCCGCGCGATGCGCCGGTGAGGATGGTGAGGTGGTGGGGGGTGGTAAAGCGGGACGTTTGCGTAAGTTTGGTCTGCATAATATGCTATTAAATATATAGTGAAAATTATTGGCTTTGAGTTCGTGGCATTGATAAGTCACTTGGTTCATAGCATTTAACGATTCGACCAAAAGTGAGTTTTCTCAACGAAGAAGTCTCGGATTTGAGTTCTTTTAAATGAATCGGTTTGAACAAATCAACTGCATGCATTACAAGAATTGCCTTTTCTTGGGAGCTAGACAAAAACAGTGCTTTTAAGATGGATTCACTTGTTTCATTTGAATCTACTAATAGTGTCTCAGACTTTGTAAGCTCGCAACGATCAGCCGGAGTTGCATCGAACTCAAAAACAATTGCTGATAAGACAACTTCGCCATGACGACCAATTGCCATTGATACACTGGCATGGATGCCGGCGAAACAAGCCAGGAAAGTAATTAGAAAAAGTGCGGGAAGTTCTAATCTTTTAGCTATCCTGCGCATATGCACTTTCTCCCTCCGATTTGGATGCTTATCTAAAGAAGTCAATATGGCAAGAGTGCTTATTTAAGATGAGCTGGTGCGCCCCTTTTTTGAGGTAAATAAGGGAGCAACAATACATAGTATTTCAAATGCGATGGCGGCTCCAAATAATAGTAATGCAACGGAGCAAAGTAGCAAAAAGCTGGTTGCTGCAAGGTACGCCATAGGTGCGTTCGAGGCGCTCATTTTCAGTAAGTCTCCGATCCAGAGAGCGGCGTATCCCTTTGCCAAATAAAGGATCAAGATCGGGATGGCTATCACCGCGATTTTAAAGAAAGTATCATCCCAAAGTGCTCGAAAATAAGGTAACTGTGCAAAAAGTGACAGCGTCAGCGCTGAGACGAAAAAGACATAACCGAAAAAAACCAATGGTAGCCAGAAAATTTCTATTGGACTAGATAATGCTATGAGCAATACGACGATAGCTGTAGAGTGCAGTAGAAAAGTCGCCCAGATGCGAGTCGTTGATAATGCTCTAAATTGATTTAGTAAAAAAATTAAAAGACTTTGGAACCAGGTGCCCAAGTTTCTTGAAAACCAGGCAACGGTAATTACATTAAAAAATACATAGCAAGCGATAGCTAGAGGAATAACAATGATGGTCAAAAGAGCGATGCTCAAGGTGCTGATTGCACTCCACATTAAAGTCAGGAACATATATTTTTCGATCTATTATTGATAAGTAAAAATAGTAGCAGCTACTCGGCCATAGCCAAGCCCATGCCGCGCGATGCGCCAGTGAGGATGGACATAATTGCACGAAACTTGATAACTACCGCTGCAACTGTTCCATCGGTAACCGCACCCGCTTCTGGCCCGCGGTGGCCCGTGAAGAGGGCTTTCACCTGCTGGCCGGAGAGACCGACCTCAGCCTGTACCTGCTCAACACCCGCAAGAACCAGTATTACTTTTGCAAGCACTGCGGCGTGCGGGCCTTTGGCATCGGCACCGATACGCCGATTGGAAAGATTTACGGCGTCAATCTGGGCTGACTCGCGGGTATTTCCGACGCAGAGCTGGTGGCTTTGCCAATCCAGTACGTAAATGGCCGCAGCGGCGACTGGCAGGCGGTGCCGAAGTTCTTTAACCATCTGTGAGTGGGGTGCCGATGCCGGGTTTGACGCGGGCATCGGCTCGCGCGCACCTCACCCCAACACAAACGGCTTCACCAGCATCCACACCGCCGTACACAGCACCATCCATGCAAACGCCGCCTGCATGCGCTTTTCCGGCAGGCGGTGGGCCACGGCCACCCCGGCGGAGACGGTGAACAGGCCGCCGATGGCCAGGGGCAGGCCCATTTCCCAGTCCACCCGGTGCGCGGCGCTGTAGGCCATCAGGGCAATGATGGAGCTGGGCGCCACCAGGGCGAGGGACAGGCTTTGGGCCACGGTCTGTTTTTGGCGGAACCAGCCGGTGAAGATGGGGGTGGCGACCAGGCCGCCGCCCACGCCCAGCAGGCCCATGGCACCGCCACCCACCATGCCCACCAGGGGCATCCAGCGCAGGCTGCGCGGTGGGGGGGCAACGGCGGTGGGGCTGGCAGGGGTTTTGGCCAGCAGGCGCACGGCCAAGGCCAGTAGAAAGACGCTGAAGACCGTGCGCATGATTTCGGGCGCAAGGCGCGTGGCCACGTGGGCGACTACCCAGGTGGTCAGGCAGGCCAGCGCGCCGATCTGCAGCGCGGTTTTACGGGCTACGGGGTGGCGTTGGCTGTAGCGCCTCCAGGCGATCAGCAGGTTGGGCACCATCATGACCAGGGCGGTGCCCTGTGCCACGGCTTGGTCCATGCCAAAGCCCACGGCGAGCAGCGGGATGGCGACGATGCCGCCGCCAATGCCAAACAGGCCGCCCAGAAATCCCAGCGCGGCACCCAGCAGCAGCATCATCAAGAGCGCAGAAAGGGCGACATGCAGCATGGGGTGGATGGGCAGAGTGGGAATGTCCTGATGGTATGAGGCTCTACACCATGCATCAATGGGCCAGGATGCAATTCATTCGGTATTAATATGCACGAATGAAGGATACGCCCGATCTCAACTTCTTCGCCATCTTGGCGCGCCAGCCCAGCCTGGCGGCGGCCTCTCTGGAGCTGGGGGTCACGCCCCCGGCGGTGAGCCGCCGCCTGGCGCAGCTGGAGCAGCGGCTGGGCGTGCGCCTGCTGAACCGCACCACCCGGCGGCTGAGCCTGACCCCTGAAGGCGAGCGCTACCTGGAAGAGGGCGGCCGCCTGCTGCGCGGGATCGAGGGGCTGGAGCGGTCTTTGTCCGCGGGGGCCGAAGTGCCGCACGGGATGCTGCGCATCAACGCCACCTTTGGCTTTGGGCGTCGCCACCTATCCCCGGCGATTTCCGAGTTTCGCGGGCTGTACCCGGCAGTTGAAATCGTGCTGCAGCTCACCGACCGGACCCTGGATTTGACGGCCCACGCCATGGATATCGGCATCCACTTCGGCGAGCCGCCGGACCGGCGCATCCTGGCCCGCAAGATGGCCCCTAACCGGCGCTTTCTGTGCGCCGCCCCGGCGTACCTGCAGGGGCGGACGGAGCCCGCCACGCCGCGCGACCTGCACGCGCACGAATGCATCGTGATCCGCGAGAGCACGGCATTCAACTCGGCATTTAATAATTGGCAGCTGTCGGACGGGCAGCGCCAGGAAATGGTGAAGGTGTACGGCGGCTTGAGCACCAACTTTGGCGAGATCGCGGTGGACTGGGCGCTGGCCGGGCACGGTGTTTTGCTGCGTTCTGAATGGGACGTTGCGCCCTACCTGCGCTCGGGGCAGCTGCGCCGGGTACTGCCGGGCTGGGAGGGTTCGCCATCGGACATCTACGCCATTTACCCCCAGCGCCACCACCTGTCGTCCAAGGTGCGGCTGTTTCTGGACTTTCTGGCCGCCAGGTTTGCCGACCAGCGGGCGCTGGAGGCGGCGCGTACGCAGGTGTGGTGAAGGCTTAACCCGGCCCGGCGAGCACCAGCGCCGCCACCAGCTGCCCCACCTCTGCCAAGGCCTGGTCGCGCGTCTCTTGTGTTGCCGTGGTGTCGGTCAGGTAGCTGGTGACCAGCACCGGGCTGCGGCCGGGCGGCCAGAGTACGGCGATGTCGTTGTTGCTGCCGTGGCCACCGGAACCGGTTTTGTCGGCCACGCGCCAGCCTGCGGGCAACAGGGCGCGCAGTTTGCGGTCGCCGGTTTTGCAGTCCAGCAGCCAGCGGGTGATCAGCGTACGGGACGCGGGCGACAGGGCATCGCCCAGCACGATCTGCTGCAGGGTGCGCAGCATGGCGGCGGGGGTGGTGGTGTCGCGCGGGTCACCGGGCGTGGCCTGGTTCAGGTGCGGTTCTATGCGGTCCAGCCGGGTGGCGGTGTCGCCCAGGCTGCGGGCGTAGGCGGTAAGGGCTTGCGGCCCGCCAAAGCTGTGCAGCAGCAGGTTGGCGGCAGGGTTGTCGCTGACGGTGATGGCGGCTTCGCAGAGTTCGGCCACGGTCAGGGGTGGGCCGCCCACGCGTGGCTGGGTTACGGGCGCGTAGGGCACCATGTCTGCCGCTTGCACCGTGATCTGCCGGGCCAACTGTTCCTGCCCCTGGTCTACCCGGGCCAGCACCAGCGCGGCGGCCAGAAATTTGAAGGTGCTGCACAGGGCAAAGCGCTCTGCGCCGCGGTAGGCGTAAGCCGCGCCGGTCTGGGTGTCCAGCACGGCCACGCCCAGGCGGCCGCCGCTGGTGGTTTCGATCTGCTGCACCGCCTGCTGGAACCGGCTGGCGCTGGCGGGTGACTGGGCCCGCAGCATGGGGGCCATGCCGCCTATGGTGATGGCAGTAGCCGCCTGGATGATTTGGCGGCGTGGCAGGTTGAAATTAAGCATAAAAAGTGCCTCTGGCATATGTTCTACCTACGCGAGTAGCTATGAAAAGTATAGTTTTTGAACCGGTGCGCTATTTATTGGGGCAGGCTGGGTACGCCCACAAAGTCGTCCAGCGACAGGCCTTTTTCTTTCAACAGGGCTTCCAGCAGTGGCTGGAGTTTGCCCAGGCTCTCGGCCACGGTTTCGCGCACGGTGTCTACCACCACCTGGGTGCTGCGCTCGATCTCGATGTTGACCGTGTCGCCCGCCTGGATATGGCCAAAGGTGGTGGCGCGGCGGGTTTCGGGGATCAGCCAGACCTCGAACCAGCCCTCTTGGCGGTTGACTTCCGAGACGGTGAGGCTGGCACCGTTGATGGCGATGTAGCCCTTGGCGAAAATGTATTTGCGAAACGCTTCGGGAATCGCGAAGCGCAGTTTGCAGTTGGTGTCGGTCAGCAGCACGTCGATGAGGCTGGTGCAGAAATCCACGTGGCCGGATAGCGGGTGGCCACCGATTTCGGCCCCTTCCTTGGCGGCGCGCTCTACATTCACCGCACTGCCTTGCGTGGTTCGGCCCAGGGTGGTGATGTTCAGGCTTTGCAGCATTACGTCGAACGCGGCGGCGGTGGGAGATACCAGTTCGGTCACCGTCAGGCACACGCCGTCGACCGACACGCTGGCACCGATGGCCAGATCCTGGCAAAAGCCGGGGGGGAATGTGAGGTTGAAACTGCGCATACCGTCGCGGTCTTGCAGGGCTGCGATGGTGGCGGTGGCTTGGATGATTCCAGTGAACATGGTGCAGTGCAGTGGGTAAAGCCGCCATTGTCCGCTAGCGGGGGAATGGCGAGGTTTTAGGCTTAAAAAGAGCCTCTAGCGCTTGTTCTGCCTGCGCAGATAGCTATGGATACGGGAGCGTATGGGGGTTGTGGCACACGGCTTCTGTAGATTCTGGGCCGCCAGGGGCTGTGCAGACGTAAACTTGACCATTGCGCCACTTGCAGCCGCTCCCTCTCCCGAAGCCAACCGATATGCCCATGAACCTGCCCAATCTGCCCGGACTCCTCCAAGCCGCTGAACCGTCTGCTGCCGATGCCATTGCCGACGCGCTGGACAAACACAAGCAGGTGGCTGAAGAAATCAAAGAAGTGGCGGAAGAGTTGGGTGTAGTGCATGCCGTGCTGGATACCCAAATCCCGGGAGATGTGCACCACGAAGATGTGGTGGAAGCAGTGGCCCGTACCGACGCGCTGGAAAAACGCCTGACCGAATCTGCCAAAGTGCTGGAGGATGCCACCGAAGCGCTGGAGCAGGAAGTCAAGGCGCTGCAAGCGGGCCAGGGCTCTTAAATATTAGACCTGCGGTAGATGAGGCGGCAACAGCTTCGCCGCCTGCTGTTGCAGCTCGAATTCCGCATCCGGCAGGGTTAATTTTTGCATATCAAAATTGCACAAGGTGCCCCAAAGCTGGCCCTTGGTGCTGAGCAGGGGCACGCCGTGGTAACAAATCAAAATACCCTGGTAAGGGTGGCCGTCCACGCGCCGGTCGCTGGCGGTGTTGGCGGTTTGAAAAACGCCGTCGCGCAAAACAAACTGGCAAAAACTGGTGGCCAAAGGGATCTCGGCCAAATACTCGGGGCGGATCTCGCCTAACTTGTCGTACAGCAGCACATTGCGCAATATGCCATCGTCGAGTCGGTACACCGCTGTGAAGCGGTGCGCCACGCCTGCGTTCAGGTGATGGATGGCGGCTTCTGCGCCCTGGGTTTCGAGTACAGAGGAGAAGGCCGCGAGGCTTCGGGAGGGTTGCATGGTGCTAAGGGGTAATGGGCTTGCAATCAGGGGGCATAGCGAAGGCAGCACAGTTTATGCCAGTGGCACTGCACATTCCGTATGTTTTGCATTGAAAGTGCCTCTGGTGCACATTCGCTATGCACTAGTAGCTATTAATACAGTAGCAAATAGTTTGCAGGCTCAAAACGTTGCCGCACAGTCCCAGCGCAGTGCTACGCCGGTGACCGGGTGTTGTAAAGCCAGGCTGCTGGCGTGCAGCAGCAAGCGGCTGGCCATGGCTTGCACGCGGGGCGGGGCATACAGCGCGTCGCCCAAAATGGGGTGGCCGATGGCGGCCAAGTGCACGCGCAGCTGGTGCGACCTGCCGGTGACGGGTTCCAGTTCCAGCCGGGTGCTGCCGTCCATTGCCTCTAGTACGCGCCAGCGGGTGCAACTCGGTTTGCCGTGGTCCGGGTCGATCTTGCGCAGCGGGCGGTTCGGCCAATCTACGAGGATGGGCAGGTCGATCTGGCCGTGCTCCCCATCGGGTTGGCCCGCCACTACGGCGGTGTAGCGCTTCTCCACCGCGCGGTTCGCAAAGGCTGCGTTCAGCAAGCGCTGCATGGCTATGCCGCGCGCCATCACGATCAGGCCGGAGGTGGCCATGTCCAGCCGGTGCACCACCAGCGCGTCGGGGTAGACCTGCTGGGCGCGGGCGCTCAGGCAGTCTTGTTTGTCGTCTCCCCGGCCCGGCACCGAGAGCAGGCCGCTGGGCTTGTGGAAGACGAGGAGGTGGTCGTCGGCGTATACGGTGTCCAGGTCTGTTGTCATTACTGCCACACGGCTACGGGCAGAACACACACGCTCAGGGATGCCGTGGAACCGGCTTTGCCGGGCCACTGGCGTCGCCCCCTGCAAGGGGGTTGGGGACTAGCGTTTGCGCTGAAGCCTGGGGGTGAGCCAATCTTCCACGGCGTTGTTCGCGCTGCATGAATAAAAACAAGCCCTCGACCTTTTCGCGCGCCCAGGGGGTTTTGCGCAAAAACTTCAGGCTGGAGGCGATGCTGGGGTCGCTGGTGAAGCAGCGGATGTTGATCTGCTGGCTTAAGGACTCCCAGCCGTAGGCGGTAACCAGCTCGGTCAGGATGGCCTCCAAGGTCAGGCCGTGCAGCGGATTACGGACTTGTTTGGTGGGTGGTGTATTGGGAATATCAGTACTCATGCGGCGGCGTTGTCCAGAATCAGGCGCTGCACGGTAGCACAGAGTTCTTCCACGTCGTTGGGTTTGTGGATCAGGGCTTTGACACCTTCGGCGATGGCGCTTTGCTCGATCTCGGCGGTGATGTAGCCCGAGGCCAGGGCCACGGGCAGGTCGGGGCGGATACGCTGGGCTTCGCGCACCAGGTCCACGCCGCAGTAGCCGGGCATGTTGAAGTCAGTGACCAGCAGGTCGTAGGCCCCGGCGTTGACGCGCAGCTCGGCGGCCGCCTTGTTGGGATCAGAGAAGCCGCTGACGCGAAAGCCGCGTCGGCGCAACACGCGTTCGACCAAAAACACCAGGGCGTGGTCGTCGTCGACATACATCACATGCTTGCCCAGCACCTGTTCGCTGGCGACCGGCGCGGGCTCGGGCAGGGGCAGCGGCACTGCCATATCCGGAGCCATATCCGGAGAGGTGGCGGGGAAGTACAGGGTGAAGCGGCTGCCCAGGGCGGGAGCGCTTTGTACATCGACCGCACCGGCGTGGCTGCGCATCACCCCGTGCACCACGGCCAGGCCCAGGCCGGTGCCCTGGCCAACTTCCTTGGTGGTGAAGAAGGGCTCAAAAATGCGCAACAGGGTTTCGCCGTCCATGCCCTTGCCGCTGTCGAGCACGGTCAGCATGGCGTAGTAGCCGGGGCTGATGTTGAGGCGGTCGCACAGCCGCAGGTCGGGTTCCACGCCCGACAGTTCAAGGCTGACCACCCCGCGCTGGTCGCCGTGGGCCTGGATGGCGTTGGTGCACAGATTCAGCACGGCCTGCTGTACCTGCACCGCGTCGGCCATGACCACCGGGGTGTTGGGGTCGATGTGCAGGTGCAGTTCAACGGCCGGGGGCAGGGTGACGCGCAGCAGGCGCTCGGTTTCGCTGACCAGCTCGGCCAGGGCTACCGGGGCGCGGCGCGGGGCTTCGTTGCGGCTGAAGGTCAGAATCTGGCGCACCAGGTCGCGGGCGCGGCGACCGGCTTTTTCGATCTCGTGCAGGCTTACCTGGGCGGGCGAGTTGGGGCCAGCGTCTTCCTTGGCCAGCTCCACATTGCCCAGGATGGCGCTGAGGATGTTGTTGAAATCGTGCGCAATCCCGCCGGCCATGGTGCCCACGGCCTGCATTTTTTGCGATTCGCGCAGCTGGGCTTCGAGCACGCTGCGCTGCACTTCGGCACGCTTGCGGCTGGTCAGGTCGCGGGCGAAAACCGTGGTGGTCTCGCCGCTGGGGTGGCGCTCGAACGACACGCTGACCTCGACCGACAGGCGCTTGCCGCTGGCCGTCAGGGCCGCCATCTCGCCCAAAAATGCCTGGGTGGAGATCTGGTTCAAGGCCAGTGCGTGCCCGGCTTCAGGGAAAAAGCGCGTCAGCAGGCTGCCCAGGGCCTGCGAGGGCGGGCACTGGAACAGCACCGCTGCTGTAGGGTTGAAGACGGTAATGCGCTGGTCTTTATCGACGCAGATGATGGCATCCAGCGCTGAATTGATGATGGCCTCCAGCCGACTCTCGCTGGAGCGCAGCTGTTCGTTGCGCTGGCGCAGAGCGGTGGCGCTGAGCTGCAGGGCGCGGCGCTCGGCCAGCAGCGGGCCCTGGTCTACCACGGCGCAGATGTACTGGGCGATGGCATCCGACGCGCTGTCGAGCCGGGCGATGTGCAGGTCGCCCGACATCGCGCCGTCCTGGCCGATGGTGAACACCACTTCGGTGGCTTCGCAATGGCCGTCGACCCGTGCTTCGCGGAAGGCCTGGCGCACCTGTTCGGTGCAGCCAGGGCTGACAAAGGGCATCAGGAAATGCAGCGGCCGGTCTTGTTCGGTGGGTTGGAACAAGCGCTGCGCCATGGCGTTGCTCTGCACCACCATGTCGTGGTCATCCACCACCATCAAGGCCAGCGGCACGCTGGAGAACAGGGTTTCAAAGCGCTCGGATGCCGCTTCGGATGCTGCCTGGCTGTAGCGCAGCACCTTGTTCTGGCTTTCCAGTTCGGCCTGGTGGGTGCGCAGTTCCTGGATCACCTGGTGCGTTGGGACCGGTGGCGGGCTGTCGGTGGCCAGGCTGGAAGGGGTGCTGGGCACCAATGCGGAAGGGGATGACTGGCGCATGGAGGCTGGGGGCGGCTAGAAAACGGGTTGGAGAACTTGCACAACGCCAGTGTGGCAGGCCAGAAGCCTCTCATCCCGGTACCGCGTAAGCCATATTTTTATGGGTGGACAGTTGTAACAGTTTACGGGTTGGAGCGACATCTGTCCTATCTCTTTACCCGTCTGCAAGTTTAGGAATTCGTCTTGTGGACGGGTTACGATAGGTGGCCTACTGTGCATACACATAAATCCTTGTTTTTTTCTTGATGTCCCCCGCATTCAGTCCTGTTCTTGTCTACTCGCTCTGGGTCAATGCCGTGGTGGGAATAGCCATGGGGACTGCCTTGCTGTGGGTGTGGCACACACACCGGGCGCAGCTATTTATCCGGGACCTGGGCGCGTCGCAACTGCTGCAGTCTCTGGCACCTATGGGCTATCTGCTGGGCCACGAAGCCGATGCGCAATGGTCTTTGCCGGGCCTGTCCATGGCCGTTTTGGGCCAGATTGGCAGTATTGCGCTGCTGCTGCGGGGCAGCAGCCGGTTTTTTGGCTGGCGGGTCAGGCAGGTGGCGCATGGTGCGCGCCGCAGCAGGGCCGCCGACCGTCTGGTCGGGCTGTGGCTGGTGCTGCTGGGTACCAACCAACTGGGTTTTGTATTGTGGGGCGAGGCAGCGCTGGTGTTCCAGGCCAATGCCGGTGCGCTGCTGTGGCTGGTTTTGGGTTTGACTCTGGTTTATGCCAGCCTGGACCGCGCAATGGCCGAGTCGGGCCACTTGCGCGAACGGTTTGATCAACTGGTAGAGCGTTCCCACCAGGGAATTCTGGTGCTGGTGGGGCAGCGGGTGCGCTATGCCAATCCGGCGTTGCTGCGCTTATACGGGTTTGGGCACCAGCGGGAACTGAGCGTGGCCGGTTTGCTGCACGGCGTGCGGCGCGAAGAAGTCGACCAGGTACGGGCGCGCTGTCAGCAAATTGAAAATGGCACTGCCGACGATGTGTGCTGGGAGGGGCTGCGGCACCGCAAAGACGGCTCATCCGTGTGGTTGCGGTTTTCCGGCTGGCGCACGCTGTGGGGCGACGCGCAGGCGATCCAGATTCTGGTCACCGACCAGACTGCCCGGCGCGATGCCACCCAGGCTTTGCTGTACCAGGCCACGCACGACGAACTGACGGGCCTGCCCAACCGCAGCGCCTTGCTGCAACGCCTGCGCCAGCGTTGTGTGGCGTTGCCAGAGCGGCCCGAGTTTGGGCTGGTGCTGTTGGGGGTGGACCGCTTCAAGCTGTTCAATGAAGCCCATGGCCATTCGTTGGGCGATGAAGTGCTGAAAGCGCTGGCGGCGGCGCTGGTGCGCGAACTGGGCGAGGCTTGCGAGCTGATGCGCCTGGGGGCGGATGAGTTTGCGTTACTGGCCCTGCCGTACCAGGATGGCGACAAAGAAGTTGACACCGCCGCATGCATGGCACGCCGAGTGCAGCAAATGCTGCTGCGGCCGCTGGAATTGCCACAGCGCAATCTTTTCATCGATGTGTCCATGGGCATTGCGCTGTACCCGCAGCATGCCGAGGATGCCGAGGCCCTGCTGCGCGCAGCCAATGCGGCCCTGCACGCGGCCAAGCGCACGCCGGGTACTTCGGTGGCGCTAGCCGAGGCGCGGTTCGAGCGTGGCTCCAGCGATGTGCTGGAGCAAGAGCAGGCGCTGCGGGTGGGTATCGAGCAGCGCGAATTCAGCCTGCACTACCAGCCTAAGGTGGATGCCCACACCGGGCACCTGACCAGCTTTGAAGCCCTGGCCCGATGGCACCGGCCCGGGGTGGGCTGGGTCAGCCCGGTGGAGTTCATTGCGGTGGCCGAGCGTACCGGTTTGATTGCCGAACTGGGTTTGCTGCTGCTGACATTGGCCTGCGAGCAGGTGGCGCTGTGGCGACAGCAGTTGCACTCGGTGGTGCCGGTGGCGGTTAACGTATCGCCGCTGCAGATGCTGGACGGTGGGTTTCCCGCCTTGGTCGAACAGCTGTTGCGCCAACATGGACTGCCTGCGCGCAGCATCACCTTGGAGATTACCGAAAGTGCCGCCGTAGCCGATATGGACCAGGCGCGGGTGCAAATGCAGCAACTGCGTGAGATGGGCATTGTGGTCGCATTAGACGACTTTGGCACCGGTTTCTCGTCGCTGTACATGCTGCGCAGCCTGCCATTGCAGTCGGTGAAGATCGACCGGGGTCTGATCGAGCCTTTGCCCGCACCGGATGCCGCCGCTGTGGTACGCGCCATTTGCCAACTGGCAGTGGCATTGCGGCTGGATGTGGTGGCCGAGGGCATCGAGACACCGGTGCAGGCCGAAATCGCCCGTATGTCGGGTTGCCATGAACTGCAGGGCAACCTGTTTGCAAAACCACTCAGCCCCGCAGAAGCTGCGCGCTGGATGGATGAAGCCCCCATGGCGGTGTGGATCTGAGTACATCCTGGGCTGGCGGGCACAAAAAAGCCGCATTGGATGCGGCTTTTTTGGGGGGTGGGAAGCGTTACTTTTTCAGTTACTTCTTCAACTTGCCGCGCACCGGCACCACGGTGGTGATGGTGGGGCGTACAGCATCGGTAGAAATGGGCTTGGGAGGCGAAGTGTCCTTCTTGGGCTTCTTCGATTCCTTGTTGGTTTTTTGCTCGCCTTTGGCCATGGTTTTCTCCAGTCAATTAAGAGGTTTTTACGGCCTTGAGCTTATCAGTTCACAGCCGGTTTTGCGCTTTGGCGAGGCAAAGTTTATGGCCTCTTTTTTTACGCCAGCTTGTGCAGCAAGGCCTGCGCCGCCGCTTCGGACGACGCGGGGTTTTGCCCGGTGACCAGCAGGCCGTCGGTCACCACATACGACTGCCAGTCCGGGCCTTTGGAATAGATGCCGCCGTTGGCGACCAGCATGTCTTCGACCAGGAAGGGCACGATGTCGGTCAGGCCCACAGCGGCTTCTTCGCTGTTGGTGAAGCCGGTGACCGACTTGCCGCGCACGATGGATTGGCCATCGGCTGCCTTGGCGTGGCGCAGCACACCGGGGGCATGGCACACGGCCGCCACCGGTTTGCCCGCAGCCAGCAGGCTTTCAATCAGCGCAATCGAGGCGGCATCTTCGGCCAGGTCCCACAGCGGGCCGTGACCACCGGGGTAGAAGACGGCATCGAAGTCGGAGGCAGACACTTTGGCGAGCATGCGGGTGTCGGCCAGCAGTGCCTGGGCGGCGGGGTCGGCCTTGAAACGCAGGGTGGCCTCGGTTTGCGAACCAGGGTCGTCGCTCTTGGGGTCCAGCGGCGGCTGGCCGCCTTGGGGCGAGGCCAGGGTGATGGTGGCACCGGCATCTTGGAAGACGTAGTAGGGCGCGGCAAATTCTTCCAGCCAGAAGCCGGTTTTGGCACCGGTATTGCCGAGTTGGTCGTGCGATGTGAGCACCATGAGGATTTTGGACATAGAGTTTCCTTGGGTTGAGATAAGAGATTATTAAGGGAATTACAAAGCGGCTTGCAGCACACGGCGGCTAACTTCAGGCGTGATGTCGCCGTGTTCGCCCAGGCGTGTCATGACGTGTTCGGTGAGCTGGGCTACCAGCACGTCGATGGCCTCCGCGCCCAGCCCGTAGGCCGACAAGCGGGTAGGAATGCCCATGCGCTCAAAGAAGTCGCGGGTGGCGGCGATGGTGGCGGTGATGCGCTCGTTTTCACTGCTGCCGCTGCGGATGCCCCAGACACGCTCGCCGTACTGCAACAGCTTGGCGTGCTTTTGCACCCGGCGCTCTTCCAGCATGGCGGGCAACACGATGGCCAACGTGCGGGCGTGGTCGATGTTGTGCAGGGCGGTGAGTTCGTGGCCCACCATGTGGGTAGACCAGTCTTGCGGCACGCCCGAGCCGATCAGCCCGTTCAGCGCCAGGGTGGCGGCCCAAACCAGGTTGGCGCGGTCGTCGTATACCGGCTCGGGGGCCGTTAGCAGGCGCGGGCCCACGTCGATGAGGGTTTGCAGAATCCCTTCGGCAAAGCGGTCTTGCAGCGGTGCGTTGACCGGGTAGGTCAGGTACTGCTCTACCGTGTGCACGAACGCGTCCACCACGCCGTTGGCCAGCTGCTG
This sequence comes from Rhodoferax sp. RT5P35, assembly GCF_056521385.1. Lineage (NCBI taxonomy): Bacteria > Pseudomonadati > Pseudomonadota > Betaproteobacteria > Burkholderiales > Comamonadaceae > Rhodoferax > Rhodoferax sp. RT5P35. The sequence goes on from NZ_JBWMAX010000001.1 coordinate 417,476, forward strand.
CGGTGGGAGGGTATAGGTTTTAGTGGGGTCGAGCACCGAGAACTGTGGGTACACGTGCTGGCTGCGGAAAGGCAGCTTGGCACCGATGTCGCGCCGGGTGATCACGCCGCCCTTGTTCATTTCTGAGCCGGTGGCGGGCAGGGTCAGCACCGTGCCAAAGGGCAGGGCGCGGGTGATGTTGGCACCGCCCTTGAGCAGAATGTCCCAGGCATCGCCTTCAAACAAGGCCGCTGCGGCAATGAACTTGGCTGCGTCGATTACCGAGCCACCGCCCACCGCCAGCAAAAAGTCAAAGCCGCTCTCACGCACCTGCTGCACGGCTTGCATGGCGGTGTCGAAGCTGGGGTTGGGTTCGATGCCGGTGAAGGTGGCGTGGGCACGGCTGCCCAGGGCTTGGCGCACTTCGGCCAGGGTGCCGGTTTTTTCGGCGCTGGAGCCGCCTACCAGGATCAGCACCTTGGCAGTGGCGGGCACCAGCGTGGCGAGATCGGCAACGCGGTCTTTGCCAAAGACGATATGGGTGGGGTTGTGGAAATCAAAGTTGTTCATGGTGAGCCTGGTGAGGTTGTAAGTTGTGTGCAATAAAAATAGTAGACCGGTCGGCTTGTTGTGTAATAAATTTAATATTAAAAATAATAGCTAAAAGCCCATGTTATGTATGCGCTAGACCCAATATTTGTTCGGTATTTCGCATGGCGTGTTCAAAGGGTGTGCCGTCGCGGCGCAGTTTGGACAGCAGGCTGGCACCCAACCACATTTGGTACAGCGTGAGGGCCGTCTCCTTGGCATCCAGTGGGGGTGCAACCGAGCCATCAGCGATGGCATCTTGCAGGCACCCGGCAATGCGCTGCACGATCTGATCGGTACCGTCGCGCAGGGTCAAGCGCATGGCTTCAGACATGTCTGCCACCTCGGCGCTGAGTTTGACGACCAGGCATTTGGTGCTGGCGGCCGACGGGGTGTGGGTGTCTGCGGTGGGTTCGCAGCCTGTGGCGCATTGGGTGCTGTTCCAGTGCTGCCAGTAGCGCATCAGGCGCACGGAGCCCGTGGCACCGTCGGGGCGGAACATCGCCTCCAGCCCTTGCACGTAGCGCTCCATGTAGCGCACCAGCAGGGCCTCGCCAAAGCGCTCTTTGGAACTAAAGTAGTGGTAGAACGAACCCTTTGGCACACCGGCCACGGCCAAAATCTCGGCCAGGCCCACGCCCACAAAACCCTTTGTGGCGATCAGACGTTCGCCACAGTCGAGGATGTGGTGTTTGGCAGTAGGGGCTTCGGTCAGCATAGCGGTATTGTAGTGGTAGTAGACCAGTCGTCTAGTGGTTTGTTATGCAAACCCCTTAGCTGTGCTAGGTCTTTTTCAGTAGTGCGGTGGCAGATCGTCTGCGGCGTTGCGTGGGCCGTCCAGGCCGTCGTTAGGCCGCCGCTGCAGCCGGGTCACTTCGCGCACCAGCAGGTCGATTTGCTGCTGCTGGCGGATGACCACCTGGTCTAGTTGCTCCAGCAGGTCTTCGGTAAAGCTGGCTTTGATTTCCAGGTCGGTCAGGCGTTGGTCAATGGTGTCATGCATGGCCCGTATTGGACACTACCGCACCGCCTACAAAACGGCGTACCGGCCCGGCTTGTGGTTGACCCAGATAAACAGATTCATTACCACCGCGCCCAGCACCGAATAGCCCACACGGGCGGGTTCGATCACTGTCAGTGCCAGCAGCACGATGGTGCAGTCAATAGCCATCTGCACCTTGCCCGCACGCCAGCCGTAGGTTTTTTGCAGATACAGGGTGACGATGGTGGCCCCGCCCAGGCTGGCGCGGTGGCGGGCCAGAAACAGGCAGCCAGAGCCCAGCAGCAGCCCGCCCAGCACGGCAGCGTAGGCCGGGTGCAGCCGTTCAATGGCAAACAGCTTGGGCGACCACTCCATCATGGCCGACAGCATGCTGATGGCGATGAAAGTTTTGAAAGTGAATTCGCGCCCCATGCGCGTCCAGGCGAACCAGTAAAACGGCAGGTTGATCAGAAAGAACAGCTTGCCCAGCGTGATGCCCGTGGCATAAAACAGCAAAAACGCCGCCCCTGCCGTACCACCTGTCATCAGGCCAGCCTGGGCAAACAAGATCAGTGCTAGCGAAACAAACAGCGTGCCGGTAAAAATGGCCTGCGCGTCTTCGAACGGGGTGTGGAGGTGTACGGAGGATTCAGCCATGGCCAGTTCCCCAGCAGGAACTGTGCCGCACTAAATTTGTTTCTGCAAAAACACCGCGTGCCCGGCGGACGCGACCAGTTGGTAGCCCACAAACCCAAAGCGTGCATAGCTGGCCTGGGCCTTGGCATTGCCGGTCAGCACTTCCAGCGTCAGCTTGCAGCAGCCCCGCTCATGCGCGTGCTGCTGCACCGCCGCCAGCAGCGCCTGGCCCACGCCCCGGCCTCGGTGCGCGGGGTGCACTGCCAGGTCGTGGATGTTCAGCAGCGGCTGGGCCTTGAAGGTCGAATAGCCTTCAAAGCAGTTGACCAGCCCGACGGGCTCTTCACCCCGCCAAGCGATGAAACTGGCGGCATGCGGGCGCAGCGCCAGGTCGGCGCACAGGCGCTGGCGGGTGTCGTCGCTGAGCGGCGTGGCACCTCCCATGGGGTCCTGCGCATACAGGTCCAGCAGGTGTACCAGCGCGGCCGCATCCACGGGGTTGCTGTAGTCGACGCGGCAGACTTGCACTGCCATTACGCGTAATCCGCCACCGGCACGCAGCTGCAGAACAGGTTGCGGTCGCCAAACACGTTGTCCACCCGGCCCACTGGCGGCCAGTATTTGGACTGCTTCAGGCTGGCCAGCGGAAACGCACCGATCTCACGCGCATACGGACGGCCCCACTCGGCAGACATCAGGCTGGCGGCGGTGTGGGGCGCGTGCTTCAAGGGGTTGTTGTCTTGCGGCCAGGCACCGCTTTCGATCTGGCGGATCTCGTCGCGGATGGCGACCATGGCGAAGATGAAGCGGTCCAGCTCGGCCAGGGTTTCGCTTTCGGTAGGCTCCACCATCAGCGTGCCGGGCACGGGGAAACTCAGCGTGGGCGCGTGGAAGCCGTAGTCGGCCAGGCGCTTGGCGACATCTTCGGCGGTCACGCCGCAGCTGTCCTTGATCGGGCGCAGGTCCAGGATGCATTCGTGGGCGACGTGGCCATTGGCGCTGGCGTACAGCGTAGGGTAGTGCGGTGCCAGCTTGGTGCTGACGTAGTTGGCGGCCAGGATGGCGGCTTCGGTGGCGTGCTGCAGGCCCTCGGCTCCCATCATGCGGCAGTACATCCAGCTGATCGGCAGCACCGAGGCATTACCCAGCGGCGCGGCGCTGATGGCACCAATGCCATGCTGGGTGTCGCCCGCCGTGGCGTGGCCGGGCAGGTAGGGGATCAAATCCGCCACCACGCAGACGGGGCCAACACCGGGGCCGCCGCCGCCGTGCGGGATGCAAAAGGTTTTGTGCAGGTTCAGGTGGCTCACGTCGCCGCCAAATTCACCCGGGGCGGCAACGCCGACCAGGGCGTTCATGTTGGCACCGTCCACATAGACGCGGCCACCAAAGCTGTGCACCAGAGCGCAGAGCTCTTTCACTTGGGTTTCAAACACGCCGTGGGTGCTGGGATAGGTAATCATCACCACCGCCAGCGTGTCGCTGTATTTTTCGCACTTGGCTTGCAGGTCGGCCATGTCCACGTTGCCTTGTGTATCGCAGGCGGTGACCACCACCGTCAGCCCGGCCATTTGGGCACTGGCGGGATTGGTGCCGTGCGCGCTGCTGGGGATCAGGCAGATGTTGCGCTGGCTCTGGCCGTGGTCGTCAAAATAGGCCTTGATGGCCAGCAGACCGGCGTATTCGCCCTGGCTGCCCGCGTTGGGTTGCAGGCTGATGCCGGCGTAGCCGGTGGCTTGGCATAGCCAGTCGCGCAATTGTGCGTCCAGCTCGGTGTAGCCCAGGCGCTGGTCGGCGGGGGCGAAGGGGTGGATGTTGGCAAATTCGGGCCAGGTGACCGGGGCCATTTCGCTGGTGGCGTTGAGCTTCATGGTGCAACTGCCCAGCGGGATCATGCTGCGGTCGAGTGCCAAATCTTTGTCGCTTAAGTGCCGGATGTAGCGCAGCATGCCGGTTTCACTGTGGTGGGTGTTGAACACCGGGTGCGTCAGGAAGGCGCTGCTGCGGCGCAGCTCGGCGGGGATCAGCGAGTCCACGCTGTCTTCCAGCTCGCCCAGACGCGGCATGGGTTCGCCGGACTTTACGAAGAAAGACCAGAGCATTTCGATATCGCCCCGGGTGGTGGTTTCGTCCAACGAGATGCCGAGGTGATTTTTTAAGCGAAAACGCAGGTTGGCGCAGGCGTTGTGTGCGCGAGTAGCTATCAAATCGCTAGCATCTTCGGTTTTGACGGTGAGCGAGTCAAACGCATGCGTGTTGACGATCTCGTAGCCCATTTGCTGCAGGCCGCGCGCCAGGATGGCGGTGAAGCGGGCCACGCGCTGGGCGATGCGGGTCAGGCCCTGCGGGCCGTGGTAGACCGCATACATGCTGGCCAGCACGGCGGGCAGCACCTGGGCGGTGCAGATGTTGGAGGTGGCTTTTTCGCGGCGGATGTGCTGCTCGCGGGTTTGCAGCGCCAGGCGGTAGGCCGGGTTGCCGTGGGCATCCACGCTTACCCCCACCAGGCGGCCGGGCAGGGAGCGCTTGAAGGCATCGCGGCAGGCCATGTAGGCCGCGTGCGGACCACCGTTGCCCATGGCCACGCCAAAGCGCTGGGTACTGCCTATGACGATGTCGGCATCCCACTCGCCGGGCGGCACCAGCAGGGTCAGCGCCAGCAGGTCGGCGGCAACACATACCGCTGCACCGCAGGCATGGGCCACGCCCACCAGCGGGCGCAGGTCGTGCAGCATGCCATTGGTGGCCGGGTACTGGGCCAGCACGCCGAAGAAGTCGCCGCTGGCCATGAGCTGTGGCAGGGTTTCCAGCGCGGTGCTGACCTTGACCTCGATGCCCAGGGGCTTGGCGCGGGTCTGGATCACTTCAATCGTCTGCGGATGGCAGTCGCCCGCCACGAGGAAGACATTGCTCTTCGCTTTCACGCTGCGTTTGGCCAGGGTCATGGCTTCGGCCGCCGCGGTGGCTTCGTCCAGCATGGAGGCGTTGGCGATAGGCATGCCGGTCAGGTCGCAGACCATGGTCTGGAAGTTGATCAGCGCCTCCATGCGGCCTTGCGAGATTTCGGCCTGGTAGGGCGTGTACGCCGTGTACCAGGCGGGGTTTTCCAGGATGTTGCGCAGGATCACACCGGGCGTGTGGGTGCTGTAGTAGCCCTGGCCGATAAAGCTTTTGAACACCTTGTTCTTGGCCGCGATGGCCTTGAGCTCGGCCAGCGCTGCTGCTTCGGTCACGGGCGCGGGCAGCACCATGGGCGTGCTGCGCGCAATCGAGCGCGGCACGATACCGTCAATCAGGTCCCGGCGCGAACTGGAGCCAATCACCTCCAACATCAGGGCCTCATCGGTGGCATCGATACCGATATGGCGGGCGATGAATTCGGCGGAGTTTTCGAGTTCGTGCAGGGAGGTCGTCATGGCGAGGCGTTGGTTTTAGTCCCTCTACCGTGCAGGGAAGAGGGTTGGGGTGAGGGTGAATTTAGGCGCTAAAGGCGGTGTAGGCCGCTTCGTCTAACAAAGCGGCGATTTGCGATGCGTCCGACAGCTTGACCTTGAAGAACCAGCCAGCACCCTGCGGGTCGGTGTTGGCCAAAGCCGGGTCGGCGCGCAGCTCTTCGTTGACTTCAATGATTTCGCCGGACACGGGCATGTACACGTCGGCAGCGGCTTTCACCGACTCGACCACGCCGGCCACGTCTTTTTGGGCAAAGCTGGCGCCCACCGCGGGCAGGTCGACAAACACCACGTCACCCAGCGCGTCTTGCGCATGGGTGGTAATACCGACGGTGGCGATATCGCCCTCTATATTCAGCCATTCGTGGTCTTCGGTGTAGTGGATGCTCATGGGGTTGCTCCTGTAAAAAATGGGATTAGCCGCGAAAGTAGCGGTTGGGTGTGAAAGGCATGGATACGACTTCCATCGGCACGATTTTGCCTCGCACCACGGCATTGATGCGGGTGCCGATGGCACTGAATTCCGGGGCCACGTAGGCCATGGCAATCGGCTTGTCCACGGTGGGGCCGAGCAGGCCGCTGGTGACTTCGCCGATGGCGTTGCCCGCCGTGTCTTGCAGGGCGGTGTGTTCGCGCACGGGGATGCGCTCCAGGGCCACGAGTCCAACACGTTTTCGAGCGGTAGCGCTAGTGCCGCGTGTGAGTTTCGCTAGTATTTTTGTAGCACCTGGAAATCCACCCTCACGCGCACCACCGGTACGCCGCACTTTCTGGATGGCCCAGTTCAGGCCTGCTTCGACCGGTGTGGTGGTGGTGTCCAGGTCGTTGCCATACAGGCACAGCCCGGCTTCCAGGCGCAGCGAATTGCGGGCGCCCAGGCCGATGGGCTTGACTTCGGGCTGGGCCAGCAACGCGCGGGCCAGAGCTTCGGCCTGGCTGCTGTGGACCGAGATTTCAAACCCGTCTTCGCCCGTGTAGCCGCTGCGCGTCAAAAAGCAGGGGATGCCCGCCACATCGAAGTGGCCGCCGGTCATGAAGACCAGCTTTTCTACGCCGGGTGCGAGGCGCGAGAGGGCGTCCACCGCCTGGGGGCCTTGCAGCGCCAGCAATGCCAGTTCTGGTAGGGGGATGACCTGGCAGCGCTGGCCAATTTTTTCTTGGATGTGGGCGATATCGGCCGCTTTGCAGGCCCCGTTGACGATCACGAAGATGTCGTCGGCGCGCTTGAAGAACATCAGGTCGTCGAGGATGCCGCCGTCGTCGTTCAACAGCAGGCCATAGCGCTGCTTGCCCACCGGCAGATCGATCACATCGACCGGAACCAAGGTTTCAAAAGCCGCCGCCGCGTCCGGGCCGACCAGACGCAACTGGCCCATGTGGGACACATCGAACAGACCCGCCGCCGTGCGGGTGTGGTGGTGCTCGGCCATCAAACCTGCCGGGTACTGCACCGGCATGCTGTAACCGGCGAAGGGCACCATGCGTGCACCCAGTTCAAGATGCAGAGCGTTGAGCGGTGTCAACAGGTGTGGTGTGGGCAAATCGGACATTGCGGTTCTTTCAGAGGGCACACAGAAAATCACGGTTACAAAAAACCATGTGTGGCCCCCTCTGTCCGCTTTACCTGAGCGATTCGCCGGGCAGGCCTTGCGGTGGTGCAGGCCGACTGCGGGTTGCGCCTTCGGTGAACCCGCTCCAGGGCGGGTTTCTCTCCAGGGGGAGACGCTTGTTAAAGCGCTTGTCAGTCCTTTTGCCTGAGCGTTCAGACCCACGTAGCGGGGTCCTGCGCCTTCGGCGGTTCTTGCTGGAAGAACTCTCTCCTGACAGGCTAGATTCTAACCATGGCGGTTAGCGCAGCAGCCAATCGGTCTGCGAAGGTCGTCCGGGCAGGTCCAGCTTGGCCGTGGCGGCCGGGGTTTGCGCCAGCAGCTTGCCGCGCTTGTAGACCTGCAGCCGGGTGGCGCGCAGGCGGATGGCTTCCACCGGGTCCTGGGCTTGCAGCAGCACAAAGTCGGCCCAGCAACCGGCCTCCAGGCCGTAGCCTTCCAGCTGCAAAATCTTCGCCGGGTTGACAGTGACGGCATCAAAGCACTGGCGCATCGCGGCCTGGCTGGTCATCTGGGCCACGTGCAGGCCCATGCTGGCTACTTCCAGCATGTCGCCGCTGCCCAGGCTGTACCAGGGGTCCATCACGCAGTCCTGGCCCAGGGCGACGGTCAGGCCGTGGGCCATCATTTCGGGCACGCGGGTCATGCCGCGGCGCTTGGGGTAGCTGTCGCCCCGGCCTTGCAGGGTGATGTTGATCAGCGGGTTGCTGACCACATGGATCTGCGCCTCGGCCATCAGCGGCAGCAGCTTGGAGACGTAATAGTTGTCCATGCTGTGCATGGAAGTAAGGTGCGAGCCGGTAACGCGGCCCTGCAGGCCCAGGCGCTGGGCCTCGAAAGTCAGGGTTTCGATGTGGCGCGACATCGGGTCGTCGGACTCGTCGCAGTGCATGTCCACCAGCTTGCCCTGTTCTGCGGCCAGCTCGCACAGCAGTTTCACGCTCAAGGCCCCATCGGCCATGGTGCGCTCGAAGTGTGGGATACCGCCTACCACGTCCACGCCCATGTCGAGTGCGCGTTTCAGCTTGTCCATGGCCAGCGGGTCGCGCAGGGCACCGTCTTGTGGAAAAGCCACCAGCTGCAGGTCCAGGTACGGCGCAACCTGGTGTTTCACTTCCAGCAGCGCCTCTACCGCCAGCAGTCGCGGGTCGCAAATATCCACGTGGCTGCGGATGGCCAGCAGGCCCTTGCCCACCGCCCAGTCGCAGTAGGCCAGGGCGCGCTGGACCAGGGCTTCCTGGGTCAGGTCGGGCTTCAGCTCGCCCCAGAGTGCAATGCCTTCGAGCAAGGTGCCGCTCTGGTTGACGCGCGGCAAGCCGTAGCTCAGCGTGGCATCCATGTGAAAGTGCGCATCAACAAACGGTGGGCTGACCAGCAGGCCCTGCGCATCGAGGGTCTGGTGCGCGGGTGCCAACAGGCCCGCGGCGACTTCGGTGATGCGGCCGTTTTGCACGGCAATCGACATGCCGGTGCGGCCATCGGGCAAAGTGGCGTGGGTAACGAGGAGGTCGAGCATAGGACTAGCGTAATAGAGTGGGATGGAGGAGGGCGCAAACGCAAATAATTTTTACACGTCTGGTGCTGGCAGCGCGCTATGGATTGGTAACATCCTGACACATGGCCGCGACTTAGCGCGACAATCATTTTCATGCCCCTAGAGCCTGCCCCAACATGACCACCACCACTGCTACCAACGAGACCCCCTCCACTACCCTTTTGATCGTCGACGACAGCCGGGTTTCGCGCATGATGATCCGCACGCTGGTGCTGGCCAAGCGCCCCACCTGGACCCTGGTGGAGGCGGCCAGCGGCGACGAGGCCCTGGCCCTGGCGGCCACCCAGATGTTCGATTACTGCACCATGGACATCAATATGCCCGGCATGCTGGGTACCGATGCAGCCGAGCACCTCAAACGCCAGCGTCCCACGTTGCGGTTGGCCCTGTTTTCGGCCAACATCCAGGAAAGCCAGAAGACGCGTGCGGCGGAGCTGGGCGTGAAGTTTGTGGCCAAACCCGTGAGCGATAAAAGCGTGACCGAGGCGCTCACTTTTTTTGAAAGTCTGCTGTGATCAATCTGTCTGAGCTGCAACTGGATGCGTTGACCGAGGTGTTCAACGTCGGCGCCGGCCAGGCTGCGGCCAGCCTGAGTGAAATCGTTGGTGACGAAGTGCTTTTGTCGGTGCCGCGCATCCAGTTTTTCGACCGTACCGATGTCAACGCCGAAACGCTGTCGCTGCGGGGCGGGCGCCTTGGTGCTGTGCGGCAAAAATTTGGCGGTCCCTTCAGCCTGGAGGCCACCCTGCTATTTCGCGAAGAAAAAGCGCTGGAAATTGTGCAGGAAATGCTGGGTTCGCAGGTCAGCGTCGAAGATCTGGTGGAGTTTGAGCACGAGGCTATGTGCGAGCTGGGCAATGTGATTCTGAACGCCTGTTTATCGGCCATTGCCGACATGCTCAGCATCGACCTGAGCAGCACCTTGCCCGATTATTCGGTGGACGGTGCCGACACGGTGATTGGCAAGCTGATGTCCGACGAGACCCAGCCTATGGTGTTGGTGCTGCATATTGACCTGACCATCGAAAAGCGCGATACCCAAGGCTACCTGGTGTTTTTGCTCAGCGCCAGCTCGCTAGAGGGGCTGGTTGCCTCCCTGGATGCATTTTTGGCGCGCATTTGAATCCGTCGCCAGCCTGGATGTCCGCCAGCTCTGTAGGGTCGCTGTTGCCATGGTCCGAAATGGTGGACGCACTGGGCAGCGGTTTGATTGTGCTCAACCCGCGTGGTGAAGTGCTGCTGTGGAACGCCTGGGTGGTGCGCCACAGCGGTATTACTGCCCCGGCGGCACTGGGCTGCACGCTGCAGTCGGTGTTCGCCAACGGCCTGTCGCTGTCTTTCATCAGCGCCCTGAAAAATGTACTGGCCTACAAGCTGCCGGTCGTTTTGTCCAATGTGCTGCACCGTACGCCCTTGCCCTTGTACCTGCGCCCCGAAGACGTCGCTATTGGCCCGCAGCAACGCATGCCACAGTCGCTGACTCTGGTGCCCGTGCGCTATGACAGCGGCGGTGCGGACGCGTTTTTGGTGATGTTGCAGATCACCGACACCAGCAGCTTCGTGAAGCGTGAGCGGCTGCTGCAGTCACGTTCTGAAAAGCTTTCCCGCGAGGCAGTGATTGATGGCCTGACCGGCATCTACAACCGCAAGTATTTCGACCAGAAGCTGGCCGCCGAACTGAGCCGCGCCCAGCGCCACAAGACCCCGCTGTCGCTGGTAATGCTGGATGTGGATTACTTCAAAACATACAACGATACCTACGGCCACCCGGCGGGAGACCGGGTGCTGCAGGCGATTGTGGGCGCGGTGCAGTCGCAGTTGAACCGGTTGTCGGATGTGTTTGCGCGCTACGGTGGCGAAGAATTCATCATCATCCTGCCGTCTTGCGACCGTGTCGGGGCCAACCGCATTGCCGAAAATGTGCGCAAGGCGGTGTCGGCATTGCACATCGAACATGTCGGCTCACAGGTTGATAAGCACATCACCACCAGCCTGGGTGCCGCTACCTGCGCGGGTGGTGTCGCCTGCAGCGATGCGCTCCTGCTGGATACCGTGGACAAAGCCCTCTATGCCGCCAAACACGGTGGCCGCAATGCGGTGCGTTGGCTCAGCGTGGCCGACCCGCAACCCACTGGCGGCTACGGGGTAGAGGGCCAAGACCCGCCTGGACCAGGGCACTCTCTTTAATATAGCGGCTAGTGTAGGTAGAATATGGGCTAGAGGCTTATTGGGTGCCAAAAATGCGGTCGCCCGCATCGCCCAGGCCCGGCACGATGTAGCCGTGGCTGTTGAGCTGGCGGTCGATGGCGGCGGTGTAGATCGCCACGTCGGGGTGCGCGGCTTGCAACGCGGCCACGCCTTCTGGGCAGGTGAGCAAACACACAAATTTTATGGATTTGGGGTTCAGCTCCTTGAGCCGCTCCACCGCAGCGATGGCCGAGTTGCCGGTGGCCAGCATCGGGTCGACGATCACCACATCGCGTTCATGCATGTCCTTGGGCATTTTGAAGTAGTACTCTACCGCCGTCAGTGTCTTGGGGTCGCGGTACAGGCCCACATGGCCCACGCGCGCGCCCGGTACCACGCTGAGCATGCCCTCCAGAATGCCGTTACCCGCGCGCAGAATGGACACAAACACCAGCTTTTTGCCGTCAATCACGCGGGCGGTCATGGTCTCCAGCGGGGTTTCGATCTCCACATCCTGCATCGCCATGTCGCGCGTGACCTCGTAGGCCATCAGCGAACTCAGCTCGTTGAGCAGGCGGCGGAAGGTGTTGGTGCTGGCATCCTTGCGGCGCATCAGGGTCAGCTTGTGTTGTACCAAGGGGTGGTTGATCAGGTGGACGTTGCTCATGGTGTGCTTTGCAAAAGTGAAGAATTCATTTTCTCAGTGTGATCGCTACGCTACGGGCCTGCCCATTCCAGAGATACCGCAGAATTGGCTCCGCCAGGCTGCTGGTATCGCCCCCTGCAAGGGGGTTGGCGAGAGTGACACGCAGTGCACGCAGCCTGGGGGTGTGTCAAAACACAGTGCCATCGCTGGCGATATTCATGGGTGGGGTGCCACCCCGCAAGCGCTGGGCCAGCACGCGGCCTGCCGCCCAGGTGCCGCCCTCCAACACGCAGGCCAGGGGCATTTGCGCGGCAGTGAGGCCTAGCTCGGTGCGGACCAGCGGGGCCAGTTCGTCCAGCAGAGCGACCGTCAGGGCGCGCCATTCGACGATGCATTCGTCGCCCGCAGTTTGTACTTGGGTGGCCAGGGCCGGGTTTTTCAGCACCAGCACGCCGCCGTCCAGCAGCAGGCCGCCATTGCGGTACTCGGGCAGGCCTGTCAGTGCGTCCAGGCCGGTGACGGTCACATCCGCCCATTCCAGCGGCTCCAGCAGCGAATAGGTGAGCCACTGAGACAGCTTGTGAAAGGGCATCCAGCCCGCGGACGCGCCCTCGCCCGGCACCGCGCTGTGCCGCCAGCAGTCGCCGAGTGCAATTTCACCGCCATCGTCCGTTTGAATAGCATTCTGTGCAGGCCAGATGGGCGACAGCGTGCTTAAAAGTGCCCCAAGAATGTCGTGTGCCGCTACGGTGGGTTCGTCGGTATCGGTGGGCACCAGGTGGTCGAACAAACGGCCCGGACGGCACAGCCCGCCCGCGCCGCCAAACACTTCGGGCTGGCTTGCAATGACCTCGCCCAGGCGGCGCAACAGGGCTGCGCGGCCTTCCAACCCCACCAGCGGGTTCTCTACGCCGACCTGGAAGGCATCGCCCAACTGGCGGGAGGTAAGGGCTTGCAATCCCAGCGCGTCGGCCTGGCAGGGCTGGGTGGGTTTGCTGGAAAACAGGCCTTTGGTGAAGGCGTTGAAGCTGGCCACGCCCAGGCCTTCGGAACGGCTGAGTTTTTGCCCCGTGCGCGGGTCGGTGTAGCTCCAGTCGGGTCCCGCGCCTGCGTCCAGCAGCACGCTGACGATGGCCAGGTCGATCTGTGCACGGGCGCGTTTGGCCACGGACACCTTGCCGAGTTCTTCGGTCATCTGGTCGGTGCGGTTGACCCCACCCGCCTCGAAATGCCGCCAGCGGCTGTGGTACGGGATCTCCAGGCTCGGGTAATTTTTGCGCGTGACCTCGGCCACCAGTTGCGCGGTGGGAGCCAGGGCGGCATCCACCACCGTGAAGTACTTTGAGTCGCCCGCACGGGCGCGCGCCAGTAGACCCTGGGCCCGTGCGCGCACCGCTTTTGTAGAGCGTAATAGGGTGCTAGCGCTTATTGCATCTGCGCGGGTAGCTATCAAATCCATAGTCATTCAGTCAATCCACGGCCTTTGGCCTTTTTGAGTTCTTCGGCATCCGGCACTGCGCCGGGGGTGAAGTAACCGGCCGCCATTTTCGCGTCCATTTCCACCTGGGCATCGGCGGGGATCATGTGGTCGGGAATATTCACCCGCTGCACCACCTCGATACCGGCGCGGGTGATGGCGTCATATTTCATATTGCTCATCGACACAAGGCGGTGAATTTTGCGAATGCCCAGCCAGTTCAGCACGTCGGGCATAAGTTCCTGGAAGCGCATGTCCTGCACGCCCGCCACGCATTCGGTTCGGTTGAAATACTGGTCGGCGGTGTCGCCACCGACCTGGCGTTTGCGGGCGTTGTAGACCAGGAATTTGGTGACTTCGCCCAGGGCCCGGCCTTCCTTGCGGAAATAGCTCACCAAGCCCACGCCGCCGCGTTGCGCGCCCTGGATGCATTCTTCGATGGCGTGCGTCAGATAGGGGCGGCAGGTGCAGATGTCGGAGCCGAAGACGTCTGAGCCATTGCATTCGTCGTGCACGCGGGCGGTCAGCTCGACCTCGGGGTTGGCCAAATCGCGTGGGTTGCCGAAGATGTAGGCAGTCAGGCCGCCAATGGGAGGCAGAAAAACTTCCAGGTCGCTGCGCGTCACCAGCTCGGGGTACATGCCGCCGGTTTCCTCGAACAGCACGCGGCGCAGTTCGGCTTCGGTACAGCCAAAGCGTTTGGCGACTTCGGGCAGGTACCACACGGGTTCAACGGCCACCTTGGTGACCATGGCTGCGCCGCTGGCGGTGAGGAATTTGCCATCGGCCTTCAGGCGGCCGGATTGCAGGGCCTCTATCACTTCGGGCAGGATCACATGGGCCTGGGTGACGGCGATGGTGGGGCGGATGTCGTAGCCCGCCGCCAGTTCACCGGCAAACACCTCGGCAATCGTCGCGCCCCAGGGGTCCATGGCCACGATGCGGCCCGGCTCACTCCACTGCGGGTAGGGGCCGATGATGTCGGTGGGCATGGTATTAGTGAGGTCGGCCTTGTGCTGCGGCGACAGGCCGCCCGAGGCTACGGCCAGCGCGCGGTAAATGCTGTAACTGCCGCTGTGGGTGCCGATCACGTTGCGGTGGCTGCGCTTGGTGGTGGTGCCGACCACCGGGCCGCGTTCGGCGGCGGTAGCCGCTGCCCAGCGGATGGGCAAGGCGCCATAGCCGCTGGCGTGCGAGGTAAGGCGTATGTGGCTGGTTTGCGCGGGAGCCATGGAGCCAGTGGCGGTATCAGCGGGCATAGAGAATCCTCAAAGTATGGATGCTTGCACAGCATCGGGTTGCAGGCCAGAGGCTATTCACTCGGGTGCGGCGCAAGCGGTAGGCATATGCGGCATGCACAGGCGGTAAGAAATAACCAGTTCGGTGCCTGCTATGTATTTTGCATGCGCGTGGTGCTGCGCATGGATAGCTTGGTCTTTCAGGGGTGAATGTGTAGTTATGTGAAGTTATGTCAAAAAATATTCACAGAATATAAATATATTAGGCCGGACTCTGCGGATGTCCCGCAGTGCAACAGCTTGTAGGCCAGGTTGCCCCTGGTAATACATGGCCAAACTGAGAACATCCTCTGTGAAAAACAAAATTCGTCTCAATCGCCTCCCATTGACAATCGCCGGCGTGCTGGCTGGCATGGTTCTTACCGCCTGTGGCGGCAGCGACGACGCCCCTGTATGGCCTCCTGTGCCGACCCTGATTGGTCACCGTGGTGCACCTGCACTGCGCCCAGAGCACACCATCGCCTCGTACACTCAGGCGATTGAAGACGGTGCCAACATCATCGAACCCGATCTGGTCAGCACCAAAGATGGTGTACTGGTGGCGCGCCACGAAAATGCCATCGCCATCCTCAACGCCGACGGCACGGTGCGCGAAGCCACCACCGACATCGTGGACCGCCCAGAGTTCGCCGCGCGCAAAGCGACCAAAACTATCGACGGCACCGCCATCACGGGCTGGTTTACCGAAGACCTGACCCTGGCCGAGCTGAAAACCCTGCGGGCCCGCGAGCGCATCCCGGCCATCCGGCCGGCCAACGTGGCCTACAACGGCCAGTTCCAGATTCCCACCTTCCAGGAGGTGATTGACCTGGCCAAGTCCAAGTCGGCAGAAAAAGGCCGCACGATTGGCATCTACCCAGAAACCAAGCACCCCACTTACTTCAAATCCATCGGCTTGCCGTTGGAAAAGCGTTTGGTGGATGCACTGGCCCAGAATGGCTGGAACTCCAAAGAAGCCCCGGTGTTCATCCAATCCTTCGAGGTCGCCAACCTGAAAGAGATTCGCACCATGACCACCGCGCGTATTGTGCAACTGCTGTCGTCCAGCGGCCGCCCGTACGACTTTGTGGCCGCGGGTGCCAGCGAAACCCGCAGCTACGCGGACATCATCACCCCGGTGGGCCTGAAAGAGGTCGCCACCTACGCCAACGCCATTGGTCCGAGCAAAGACATGGTGATTCCGCTGGTAGGCGGCAACCTGGGCACGCCCACTGCGCTGGTGGCCAACGCCAAGGCGGCTGGTTTGGCGGTGCATATCTACACCTTGCGGCCTGAAAACAACTTTTTGCCCGTCAACCTGAAGAAGGCACCGATCACCGACAACACGCTGCGCGGCGATAGCATCATCGAGATCCAGACCTTTTTGCAGGCGGGGATAGACGGCTTTTTTACCGATGATTCGGCAGTCGGCAAAGAGGCGATTCGCACTTTTGTGAAGAAGTAACGAGAGCGGGGCGGGGCTGAAAGCCCCCGCTTTCAGCGCTTGCCGCCGAAGATGCCGCCCAGCACACCGCGCAAAATCTCTTGCCCGACCTTGGTGCCCATGGTGCGCACGGCGGACTTCATCATGGTCTGGGCCAGGCCATCGTGTTTGCCACCGCGCGGGCCGGTGGTGCCGAACAGGATGTCGTTCAAGCCGCCCATCAAACCACCGCCCTGTGCGCTGGTTTGCGCCGCAGGTGGTGCCATGCCGGGCAGGCTGGGCGGTTGGGCGGGGGCCGAGGCATTGGTGGCGGTGGTCTCGGTGCGGCCTTTTAGTTTCTCGTAGGCCGATTCGCGGTCTACCAGCTTCTCGTACACCCCTGCAACCAGCGAATTGGCGATCAGCGACTGGCGTTGCGCTGGGGTGATGGGGCCGAGCTGGCTTCCGGGTGGCAGTACAAACACGCGCTCGGTGATGCTGGGGCGGCCTTTTTCATCCAGCAGGCTCACCAAGGCCTCGCCCACGGCGAGCTCGGTGATGGCGGCTTCGATGTCCAGCCCGGGCTTTTGCCGCATGGTCTGCGCTGTGGCCTTGACGGCCTTTTGGTCGCGCGGTGTAAATGCGCGTAAGGCATGTTGCACCCGGTTACCCAGCTGGGCCAGCACCGAATCGGGAATATCCAGCGGGTTTTGCGTCACAAAGTACACGCCCACGCCTTTGGATCGCACCAAGCGCACCACAAGCTCAATGCGTTCCACCAGCGCCTTGGGCGCTTCGTTGAACAGCAGATGCGCTTCGTCGAAGAAGAACACCAGCTTCGGGATTTCGGGGTCGCCGATCTCGGGCAACTGTTCGAACAGCTCGGACAGCATCCACAGCAAAAACGTGGCGTACAGGCGCGGCGCGTTCATCAGCTTGTCGGCGGTCAGGATGTTGATGACACCCTTGCCGTCTACCGTTTGCATGAAGTCGCTGATGTTGAGCATCGGCTCGCCGAAGAACTTGTCGCCGCCCTGCGATTCGATCTGCAGCAGGCCGCGCTGGATGGCGCCCACGCTGGCGGCAGACACATTGCCGTACTGGGTGGTGAATTCGCTGCTGTTGTTGCCCACGTACTGCAGCATGGCGCGCAGGTCTTTCAGGTCCAGCAGCAGCAGGCCGTGGTCGTCAGCAATCTTGAACACCATGTTGAGCACGCCGCCCTGGGTGTCGTTCAGGTTCAGCATGCGGCCCAGCAGCAGCGGGCCCATGTCGGACACGGTGGCGCGCACCGGGTGGCCTTGCTCACCAAAAACATCCCACAGGGTGGCCGGGCAGGCCAGGGACTCGGGCTGGGCTATGCCACGCTCTTTGAGGATGCCGGCCAGTTTGTCGCCGATACGGCCCGCCTGGCTGATGCCGGTCAGGTCGCCTTTGACATCGGCCATGAAAACCGGCACACCGATTTTGGAGAAATTCTCAGCCAGTGTTTGCAGCGTGACAGTTTTGCCGGTGCCGGTAGCCCCGGTGATCAGGCCGTGGCGATTCGCCAACGCAGGGAACAGCTCGCAGCCGGTGGTAGCGTTTTTGGCGATTAAGATGGGTTCGGCCATGGCAAGAGTCCTGACGGGTGGGGGTAAGTAAAATCTGTCCTTAGAGTAAATCAATTGACAAGGAATTTTTGTGGCTGGTCACAGTAAATGGGCGAATATTCAGCACCGCAAGGGCCGCCAGGATGAAAAGCGGGGCAAGATCTGGACCCGCGTGATCCGCGAGATCATGGTGGCGGCGCGCCTGGGCGGTGGTGACCTGAGCATCAACCCGCGCCTGCGCCTGGCCGTGGAAAAGGCCAAGGCCGCCAATCTGGCTGCTGACACGGTCAAGCGCAACATCGAAAAAGCCACCGGCACGCTGGAAGGTGTGTCCTATGAAGAAATCCGCTACGAAGGCTACGGCATTGGCGGCGCGGCCATCATCGTGGACACGATGACCGACAACCGCGTGCGTACCGTGGCCGAAGTGCGTCACGCCTTCAGCAAATACGGCGGCAACATGGGTACCGAGGGCTCGGTAGCCTTCCAATTCAAGCACTGCGGGCAGATCATTTTTGCCCCGGGCGCGGATGAAGACAAACTCATGGAAGTGGCCCTGGAAGCCGGAGCCGAAGACGTGATCACCGACGAAGACGGCGCCATCGAAGTGCTGACCGCCTACACCGACTTTGAAACCGTGAAGCTGGCGCTGGAAAAGGCAGGCTTCACCTCCGATCTGGCCGAAGTCACCATGCGCGCCGACAACACCATCGACCTGGAAGGCGAGGACGCCGAAAAAATGCAAAAACTACTGGATGTGCTCGAAGACCTGGACGATGTCCAAGAAGTCTTCCACAACGCTGGCCTATGAAAGTTCTAGTCATTGGCGGCGGTGGCCGCGAACATGCCTTGGCCTGGAAGCTAGATGGCTGTGCCCGCGTTAACCAGGTGTACGTGGCTCCTGGCAACGGCGGCACTGCCTTGGACGACCAGCTCATCAACATCCCCATCACCGATGTGCAGGCTCTGCGCGAATGGGCCCAGGCCGAGGGGATCGCGCTGACCGTAGTTGGCCCTGAAGGTCCGTTGGCCGCTGGTGTGGTGGACGAGTTTCGCAGCCACGGCATGCGCATTTTTGGCGCCACCAAGGCGGCCGCGCAGCTGGAGAGCTCCAAGGCGTTTTCCAAAGCCTTCATGCAGCGCCACGCCATTCCCACAGCCGAATTTGAAACCTTTACCGACCCCGCAGCGGCCCACGCCTATGTGGAGCAAAAGGGCGCGCCCATCGTGGTCAAGGCCGATGGCCTGGCCGCAGGCAAAGGCGTGGTGGTGGCGCAAACGCTGGCCGAGGCCCACAAGGCCATCGACTTCATGCTGCTGGACAACATCCTGGGCGTGAGCCATAACGAGGGTGGGGCGCGCGTCGTCATCGAAGAATTTTTAGCGGGCGAAGAAGCCAGCTTCATCGTGATGTGCGATGGCAAGAACGTGATTCCCTTGGCCACCAGCCAGGACCACAAGCGCCTGCTCGACGGAGACAATGGCCCCAACACCGGTGGCATGGGTGCGTACTCGCCCGCGCCGGTGGTCACTGCTGATGTGCACGCCCGCGCCATGCGCGAGATCATCTTGCCCACCATCAAGGGCATGGAAAAAGACGGCATCACCTACACCGGCTTTTTGTACGCTGGTCTGATGATCGATGCCAAGGGCAAGCCCAAGACGCTGGAATTCAACTGCCGTCTGGGCGACCCCGAAACCCAGCCGCTGATGATGCGTCTCAAGTCCGACCTGTTCGAGGTCTTGTGGGCGGCTACCGAGCCCGGTCCGCACGGAAAATTGGACCAGATCAGCCTGGACTGGGACCGCCGCATCGCCCTGGGCGTGGTGCTTGCGGCCCATGGCTACCCCATGACCCCGCGCAAGGGCGATGCCATCACTGGCTTGCCCAAAAATACCGACGACGCAGTGGTGTTCCACGCGGGTACGGCCAAACAAGACGATACCGTGTCCACCTCGGGCGGGCGGGTGCTGTGCGTGACTGTGCTGGCCGACAACGTCAAGCTGGCCCAGCAGCACGCGTATGAGGTCACCCGTGGCATCCAATTTGATGGTATGCAGTACCGCCGTGATATTGGCTACAAGGCCATTAAAAGTTGAGCTTGCACACCGCTGATGTGATGCGGGCCTTTTTGCTGGGCCTGCAATCCAGTATCACCGCCCGCATGGCCGTGCTGGACGGCGGAAGTTTCTTGAGCGACGCGTGGGAAAAGCCGCCGGGTGAGAAGCTGCAAGGGCAGGGCATCACCCAGATTTTGGAAAATGGTGCGGTGCTGGAGCGTGCCGGTTGCGGCTTTTCGCATGTGCGCGGGCCACAGTTGCCGCCCAGTGCCACCCAGCACCGGCCCCAGTTAGCGGGTGCGCCGTTCGAGGCCATGGGCGTGTCGCTGGTGTTCCATCCGCGCAACCCGTTTGCCCCCACGGTGCACATGAATGTGCGCATGATCGTGGCCACGCCCGAGGTCGGCGAGCCGGTGTGCTGGTTCGGCGGCGGCATGGACTTGACACCCATCTACGGCTTTGAAGAAGACGCGGTGCATTTTCACCGCACCTGCCAGACTGTCCTGGCTCCGTTTGGGGACGACAAATACCCGCGCTTCAAGCAGTGGTGCGACGAGTACTTTTACCTCAAGCACCGCCAGGAGCCGCGTGGCATCGGCGGCGTGTTTTTTGACGATTTTTCCGAGCTGGGCACCGGCGGCAGTTTGGCCATGGTGCAGGCCGTGGGGTCGGCGTTTCTGGATGCCTATGTGCCGATTTTGCAGCGCCGCAAGGACATGCCCTACGGTGAGCGCGAGCGGGCTTTTCAGCTTTACCGGCGCGGCCGCTATGTGGAATTCAACCTGGTGTGGGACCGGGGCACGTACTTTGGCCTGCAGTCGGGCGGCCGTACAGAATCCATTCTGCTGTCGATGCCGCCAATGGCCAGTTGGTCGTACCAGCACGCGCCGGAGCTAGGCTCGGCTGAAGAGGCTCTGACCCGCGAATTTCTGGTTGCCCGCGCATGGGTGTGAGCCTGACTATGCGTCGGATCGGCGTGTTCGGAGGTGCGTTTGACCCACCGCATCTCATGCATGTGGCGCTGGTGCGGACGGCTTTGGCGCAGTTGCAGCTGGACGCGCTGTATGTGTTCCCCACAGGCCACGCATGGCACAAAAGCCGCACGCTCAGCCCGGCGGCCGACCGGCTGGCCATGGCCCAGTTGGCCTTTGGTGGCATCCCCGGCGTGGTGGTGGACCCGCGCGAAATTGAGCGTAGCGGCCCCACCTACACCATCGACACTTTGCACGAACTGCAGACCGAAGAACCCCAGGCGCAGCTCTATCTGGTGATGGGCGAAGACCAGGCGACACGACTGCCGACTTGGCATGGTTGGGAGGAGATCGTGCGGGCAGCTATAATTTGTGTAGCTTCTCGTGCAGATTCAACCAGCGCCAACGGCCAGTTTGGCTCTGAATTTGTACCTGAATTTCTACCCGCGGGGTCATTCCAGGCGTTGAAGGCTTCTCCCATGGAACTTAGCGCCACCGACATCCGCCACCGCGCCGCCACCTCGCAAGGGATAGCCCATCTGGTTCCCGAGGGCGTAGCGCGCTATATTGACCACCATCTTCTTTACCAAACCGACCGATGACCACTTTTGCCCAAAACGAAACCGTTGCCAAAAAAGACACCCAAAAACTCCAGCGCGCCATCGTCGATGGCTTGGAGGATGTCAAAGCGGTAGACATCGTGGTGTTTGACACCGAAGGCCTGTCGGCCCTGTTTGAGCGCGTGATCATCGCCTCGGGCACGTCGAACCGCCAAACCAAGGCGCTGGCCGCCAGCGTGCGCGATGCCGTGCGCGAGGCCGGTTTTGCCAAGCCCCGCATGGAAGGTGAGTCCAACGGCGAATGGATCATTGTGGATTGCGGCCGCGCCGTGGTGCACATCATGCAACCTGCCATTCGCCAGTACTACCACTTGGAAGAGCTGTGGGGCGAAAAGCCCATCCGCCTCAAGCTGGGTGCTGCCAAGCCGCTGCCCAAGGCCGAAGAAGTCAAACCTGCCAAGCCCGCGAAGAAGGTGCCTGCCAAAAAGCTGTCGCCCGCTGCCGCCAAACGCGCCGCCAAGATTGCCGACCGCGAATACGCCGAAAGCCTGCTGGCCCCCGAGCGTCCGGTGCTGGAAGTGGCGCCCAAGCGTGCTGCCCGCAAGACGGCTGTGGCGACACCCGTGCCGTCCAAGACCTCGACTTCGACCCGTGGTCCGGTGAAAACGGCGGTAAAAACCGCTGCCAAGACGGTCGTTAAAGCGCCCGCCAAGACGGCAGCTGTCAAAACCGTGGCCAAGACCGTGGTCATCAAGGCCCCGATCGAGACCGTGAAGAAGGCGGCTGCCGCCAAGCGTGCCGCACCCAAAACCCCTAAAGCGCCTGCCAAGCGCGCCCCCGGCCGCAAGTAAATGAAGTTGGTGATCGTGGCCGTAGGCCAGCGCATGCCCGATTGGGCGCAAACTGCCTACGACGACTACGCTAAACGCTTTCCGCCCGAGCTCAAGGTCGAGCTCAAGGCCGTTAAGACCGAACCTCGGGGCTCCAAAACCTTGGAGACGATTTATGCGGCCGAGCGGGAACGCATAGAAGCCGCCATCCAGTCCAGTATTGGCCGCAATGCCCGTATCGTGGCCCTGGATGAACGGGGTACGGCGCTGACGACCAAGGCCTTGGCGGTTAAGCTCAACGGCTGGCAGTTGGAAAGCGACGACGTGGCGCTGGTGATTGGCGGCCCGGACGGGCTGGACCCGGCGTTTCGCCAGTCGGCCCACGAGCGTATCCGCCTGTCGGACCTGACCCTGCCGCATGCCTTTGCCCGTGTGCTGCTGGTTGAACAGCTGTACCGGGCGTGGTCGGTCAACGCCAACCACCCCTATCACCGTGAATAGTCACTGCGAATAAATTGAGGCATTGTTATGCTGAGTTGGTTTGAAAACCTCGTCCATCCTTATACGGACGACACCCCCCAGCCGCCACCGCGCGGCTTTTTTCATTTTGTGTGGGCTTGCACTGTTGGCGTGCGCAAATACATCCTGGCCATGACCTTGCTCACGGCCAGTGTGGGCGTGTTCGAGGCGCTGCTGTTCGCCATGATGGGCCGTGTAGTGGACTGGCTGGGCAAGGTGCAACCGGCTTTGCTGTGGACCCAAGAAAAGAACAATTTACTGCTTTTGTGCGCGCTGCTGCTGGGAAGTCCGCTATTAATTGCATTGCAAACCCTGTTCAAGCACCAGACCCTGGCGGCCAATTTTCCGATGATGCTGCGCTGGAAATTCCACCGCCTGATGCTGGGCCAGAGCATGGGCTTTTACCAGGACGAGTTTGCCGGGCGCGTGGCCACCAAGGTGATGCAGACCGCGTTGGCAGTGCGCGATGTGTGCATGATCTTGGGCGATATTCTGGTGTTTGTGACTATCTACTTCGTCACCATGGTAGCGGTGGTGGGCAGCTTTGATGCCTGGATGCTGCTGCCCTTTCTGGGCTGGGTGGTGTTGTACGGCCTGGCCATCCGCTACTTTGTGCCGCGCCTGTCGGGTGTGGCCAAAAAACAGGCCGATGCCCGCTCGCTAATGACCGGCCGCATCACCGATGCCTACACCAATATCGCCACCGTGAAGTTGTTCTCGCACGCCGGGCGCGAGGCCGGATTTGCCCGGTCGGCGATGCAGGATTTTTTGAAGACCGTGCAGCGCCAGATGCGCCTGGTCAGCGGTTTCGAGGTGGTTAACCACGTGCTGGGCATTCTGCTGATTCTGTCCACCGCCGGACTGGCGCTGTGGCTGTGGACGCAAGGCCAGGTGGGCGTGGGCGCGGTGGCGGCGGCCACTGCCATGTCGCTGCGCCTGAACGGCATTTCGCACTGGGTGATGTGGGAAATGGCTTCGCTGTTTGAGCACGTTGGCACGGTGCAGGACGGTCTGAACACTTTGTCGCGCCCGCAAGCCGTGCAAGACGTGCCCCAGGCCCAGCCGCTGCAAGTACCCAAAGGCGAGGTGCGGTTTGAGAACGTGGACTTCGCTTACGGAGCCAAGGGGCCCGGGGCCCGCAAGGTGATTGACCAGATGTCGCTGCACATCCTTGCTGGGGAAAAGATTGGCCTAGTGGGCCGCTCTGGCGCGGGCAAGTCCACCATCGTGAACCTGCTGCTGCGGTTTTATGACCTGGAGCAGGGCCGCATCCTGGTGGATGGTCAAGACATTGCACAGGTGACCCAAGAGAGCCTGCGCGCGCAGATCGGCATGGTGACCCAAGACACCTCGCTGCTGCACCGCTCGGTGCGCGACAACATCCTCTACGGCCGCCCAGATGCCACCGATGCCCATATGGAGGCTGCAGCGCGCCGCGCCGAGGCGTTTGACTTCATCCAGACCTTGGGCGACCCCACTGGACGCACCGGTTTTGATGCCCACGTGGGTGAACGCGGCGTGAAGCTGTCGGGCGGCCAGCGCCAGCGCATCGCCATTGCCCGAGTGATGCTGAAAGACGCGCCCATCCTGCTGCTGGACGAGGCCACCAGCGCCTTGGACTCCGAGGTCGAAGCAGCCATCCAGTCCAGCCTGTACCGGCTAATGGAGGGCAAAACTGTGGTCGCCATTGCCCACCGTCTGTCTACCATTGCCGCTATGGACCGGCTGGTGGTGCTGGACAAGGGACGTATCGTCGAGATGGGTGACCACCGCAGCCTGCTGGCCTCGGGTGGCCTGTACGCCCGGCTGTGGGCGCACCAGAGCGGCGGGTTTTTGGGTGAAGAAGACGACGAACCCGCGGGCGTCGCCACGGTGTAGGTCTCCGTGGTTCAAAAAATTCGAACCATTCCGACGAATTGAGTGAACTTTTTGCCTTGGACAGTTTCTACACTAGCCAATAAGTTCACCCCTGGGTTTCACCGCCCGCCGCACTCTTTATGGCCCTGTCCACCTCTGCCTCTGCTAAACCTACAAGTTACACCGCTGTCGCCAAGATTTTGCACTGGGTGTTGGCGCTGGCATTGGTCGGCATTTTTGGTGTGGGTCTTTACATGGCCGATCTGCCTTTTTCCCCCTTGCGGCTGAAGCTCTACAACTGGCATAAATGGGCGGGCATCACGATTTTGGCGCTGTCCGCATTGCGTTTGCTGTGGCGCTTGACCCACCGCCCACCGCCCTTGCCCGTCACTACCGCCCGAACCATGCCAAAGTGGCAGCATTGGGCACATGAGGTTACCCACTATGCGATGTATGCTCTGTTTTTTATAGTTCCGTTGATAGGCTGGGCCTATAGTTCTGCGTCTGGTTTCCAGATCGTGGTGTTTGGCGTGCTGCCTTTGCCCGATCTGCTGTCTGCTAATAAGGAGCTGGCCGAAACCATCAAGCCTTTGCATGGCCTGGCGGCTTGGGCCCTGTGTGCGCTGGTGGTGCTGCATGTGGCCGCCGCCCTCAAGCACCAGTTCATTGACCGCGATGGCCTGATTGGCCGCATGTTGCCTTAATTTTTTTGCGAAAGTCATTTATGTCCTCCTTATTGAAATTCTCCGTGGCCTTGCTTTTTTCTGGTGTAGCGGTTGCGGGGTTTGCGCAGCAAAAAATCGTGCCTGCGCAGAGCGATATCGTGTTTGTGAGCAAGCAAATGGGCGTGCCGGTCGAAGGGCACTTCAAAAAATTTGATGCCCAGATCAGCTTTGATGCGGCCAAGCTGGATGCCAGCAAGGTCAGCTTCACAGTGGACATGGGCAGCGCCACTTTGGGTGTGCCAGAGACAGATGCCGAGCTGCCAAAACCCATTTGGTTCAGCAGTGTGAAGTTCCCGCAGGCTACGTTTACCTCCACCAGCATCAAGGCGCTTGGTGGTGGCAAGTTTGACGTGGTGGGCAAGCTCAGCATCAAGGGCCAGGCTCGCGATGTGGTTGTGCCAGTAGCCATGGTGCAAACCGGTCCCATTACGGTGGCCAGCGGTGTGTTGCCGATCAAACGTTTGGCCTTCAAGATTGGTGAAGGCGAGTGGGCCGACACTTCGATGGTGGCCGACGACGTGCAGGTCAAATTCAAGTTCAGCTTGACTGGTGTTGGCAAGCTGTAAGTCTTCATTCCTGCTGATTCTTTAACCCTTTCCCCTTAACTTTTCTTTTGAAAGAGAAACCATGCGCCATACCTTGTTAGCCCTTGCCGCCATTGCCACCTTGGCCGTAGGCACCGCCCAAGCCGAAACCGCCAACTACGCTATCGACCCTACCCACACTTTTGTGACGTTCGAAATCGGCCACATGGGCACCTCGACCAACCGTGGCCGTTTCGACAAAAAAGAAGGCATCGCGCAGCTTGATATCGCCGCCAAAACCGGCAAAGTGGACCTGACCATTGACGCGACCTCGCTGTCTACGGGTACAGCGGCATTCAACAAGCATCTGATGAGCGCAGACTTTTTCAACGTCGAGCAGTTCCCCACCATCAAGTTCAGCGCCGACAAGTTCGTATTCAGCGGCGACAAGGTCTCGGAAATCAACGGCACTTTAACCCTGCTGGGCAAGACCAACCCGGTCACCCTCAAGGCCAGCAACTTCAACTGCTACCAGAGCCCCATGCTCAAGCGCGAAGTCTGCGGCGGCGACTTCGACACCACCATCCAGCGCAGCCAATGGGGCATGACCTGGGGCGCCAACTACGGCTTCCCCGACGCTGTGCACCTGATCGTTCAGGTCGAGGCTGTCAAGCAGTAATCTGCGCGTAGCTTCTTCGCCAGCCCGCCCATCGTTGAGATGGGCGGGCTGTTCTTTTTGGGGGCGTTAGCGTAAACACGTTTTAGACAGCCCCGATAATTCCGCCATGATTAACTTTATCTACCTTGCCTCCCAAAGCCCGCGCCGCAGCCAGTTGCTGGACCAATTAGGCGTGCGCCATGAACTGCTCTTACCCGGTCTGGAGGAGGACAGTGAGGGCTTGGAGGTTGCTATTAAAAATGAAGCACCCACTGCATATGTGAAGCGCGTAACAGGCCTAAAACTAGATGCAGCGCTGGCGCGGATGCAGCAGCGCGGCCTGCCCGTTGCGCCGATCTTGTGCTCTGACACCACGGTGGCGCTGGGTCGACAGATTTACGGCAAACCCGAAAACGCCAAAGATGCCGTACGCATGCTGACAGAGCTTGTCGGGTCCCGGCACCGGGTGCTGACGGCGGTGGCGTTGCAGCATGGTCGCAAGCGGCTGGAAGCCCTGAGCGATTCACAGGTGACATTTGCGCCACTGACGGCGGCGCAGATCAAAGCCTATGTGGCATCGGGCGAGCCGCTGGGCAAAGCCGGTGCCTATGCGGTGCAGGGCAGGGCGGCAGGGTTTATCTCGCAGATCCGTGGCAGCTATTCGGGCATCATGGGCTTGCCCATGTTCGAGACGGCGCAACTGCTGCACGCAATGGGATACAAGCTTTGACAACACCCCCTATGCAGCAAGACATCCTTATCAATTGGTCGCCCCAAGAAACCCGCGTGGCGGTGGTAGAGCACGGCTCGGTACAAGAGCTTCACATCGAGCGCACCCTGGAGCGTGGCATGGTGGGCAACGTCTACCTGGGCAAGGTGGTACGGGTGTTGCCAGGCATGCAGTCCACGTTTATCGACATCGGGCTGGAGCGGGCGGCGTTTTTGCATGTGGCTGATCTGGTCAATGGCTTTGTAGGCCATAAAGCGGCAGAGCCCGATGCCAAGGTGGTCCCTGTGGTGCCGATTGAACGCCAGGTTTTCGAGGGCCAGGCTTTGATGGTGCAGGTCATCAAGGACCCGATTGGCACCAAGGGCGCGCGCTTGTCTGCCCAGATCAGCATTGCCGGGCGCTTACTGGTATTTTTGCCGCAGGACGACCACGTGGGCGTGTCGCAAAAAATTCCCCTGGCCCAGCGCGAAGATTTACGCAAGCGTTTGCAGACCCTGGTGGGTGACTCCGCTACCGGTGGTGGTGGTGGTTTTATTTTGCGCACCAATGGCGAGGACGCGACCGATACCGAACTGGCCGAAGACATTGCCTATTTGCGCAAAGCCTGGGCGCGCATCAAAAGCGCCTCGGTGCGCCTGCCGGCTACATCCTTGCTGCACCAGGATCTGAACCTGCTGCAGCGGGTGTTGCGCGACCTGGTGGGCGAACAAACCCAGACCATTCGGCTTGATTCCCGTGAGCAGTTCGACATGCTGCAGGCGTTTGGTAAGGAGTTCATGCCCGCGGCGGTAGAAAAGCTGCAGCACTATAAGGGCGAGCGACCGATTTTTGACCTGTTCTCTATCGACGAAGAAGTGGCCAAGGCCCTGGGGCGGCGGGTGGAGCTGAAGTCGGGCGGCTACCTGATCGTGGACCAGACCGAGGCCTTGACTACGGTAGACGTGAACACCGGCGCATTCGTCGGTGCCCGCAATTTCGACGACACCATTTTCAAAACCAACCTGGAAGCCACCCAGGCCATTGCCCGGCAACTGCGTTTGCGCAACCTGGGCGGTATTGTCATCGTGGACTTCATCGACATGGTGCGCGAAGACCACCGCGACACCGTGCTGGCCGAGTTCCGCAAGCAACTGGCCCGCGATCGCGTCAAAACCACCGCAGGCGGCTTTTCTGCGCTGGGGTTGGTGGAGATGACCCGAAAGCGCACCCGGGAGTCCCTGGCGCACATGCTGTGCGAGCCCTGTGCCGTGTGTAGCGGCAAAGGCACGGTTAAAACCGCCCGCAGCGTGACCTACGACATCCTGCGCGAGATCCTGCGCGAGGCCCGCCAGTTCAATCCGCGCGAGTTCCGCATCGTCGCCTCGCCCAAAGTGATTGAGCTGTTTCTGGACGAAGAGAGCCAGCATCTGGCGGGCCTGAGTGACTTCATCGGCAAGCCGATTTCGCTGCAGAGCGAAGGGGCCATGGGGCAGGAGCAGTACGACATCGTGCTGTTGTGAACACCCCCAGGCTTTTCACTTCGTGTAAAAGCCAACTTTCTTGCAGGAAGCAACACCAGCGGCCTGGCGAAGCCAGTGCCACAATGTTTGTGGCGTAAGACAGTCTCGTCTTCAGCAGCTGGAGGCTAAATCCAGCGGAACTGGCTGCCTTCGCGCAGGCCATGGATGGTCATGGCGTGGGCTGCCAGCTCTTCTTGCCGCCATTGCTTTTGCTGGGCCACCCGCTGCGATTTGGCCAGTTTGCGGGCCAACCAACTTTGGTTGAGCAGCTTGTAGTTGTAGCGGTAGCCTAGGCCGTCATTGGCCGACAAGCCGCGCTCTTGCTTCATGGCGGTCTGGGTCACCGAACCATAATGGTGCAGCCAGGAAGCGCCGGTAATGCCTACCGGAATGTTGGCTTTTTCCAGTTCGTGGAAGAAAAGCGTGTCTTCGTAGCCCAGCAGCTTGGGCACGGGCTGGAAGTAGCCCACGTCCATCCACACCGATTTGTGTACAGCCAGGCACACCGCGTGGCGGCCACCGATGCGCGCCGTGCCCGCCATTTTTTGCGAAGCCATTGCGCTGAAGTCTTCAAAGTCGTAGTCCAGCGCGCCTTCGATCAGCGCTGGTGAAATCACCTTCAGACCGCGCTGTTCGGCCACGCTGATTAACGACTCGATCCACTGCGCGCTGACCAGCACATCGTTGTTCATCACGATGGTCCACTCGGCCTGCAAGGCCAGAGCGCCCTGGTTCCAGGCCACACCGCAGCCCAGATTGGCATCGTTGTAGATGCGCCCCCCCACGGGCACGGTGAGCAAGTACTCGCGGGTGGCATCTTTAGAGCCGTTGTCCACCACAATCAGCCGCGACAAGTCCATGCCGTGGCGCACCATGCTGTCTATGCATTGGCGGGTGTATTCCACCTGGTTGTAGCAGGCAAAGGTGAGGGCGTAGCGTGCAGGATTCATATCAAGCCGGTTGGGGACGCAGCACTTGGGCTGCGAGGGCGGACACCATCAGTGCGTAAAACGAGACGGTGTATTTCAGGTTAAAAGTTTCGGTACTCAAGCTAAAGCAAAAGACTGCCATGATGTAGCAAAGCCCTACCAACCCCGCTGCCCGAACGCTGGGCACTGTGGAGGTGCTGCCCCGGTAAAACACCACCGCAGGCACTACAAACATCAAGATGCTGGAGACCAAGCCAAAGATGCCGGAGCGCAGTGCGCTCTGCATGATTTCATTGTGCACGCCGTTGTGGACTACGGCGAATTCCAAGGCTTCGGTGTTGAATGCCGCTATAGCCGGAATACTGGTGAGCGCTGGGTAGGCTGTGTCGCCATAGCCGACAACAGGTTGCTCCAGAAATAGCAAGCCCGCTGCCCGTAGTAACGAGATCCTCAGCCCAGTCGCGGTATCGTGGCCGTCTCCATGTAAATACGCTGCATATTCTGTAGCTACTAACGCAATACGGTCGCCCACGGTAGGTATTAATTTGCATATGACAAAGCCCAACATAACCAAGCCGAAAAGTGCCCAAAAAATTCTTTGCGGCTTGCGGATTCTTTGTACGCACACAACCCAAATAACCAGTAAGGCGGGAACTGCAGCCCATCCACTTCGCGATGCCGTGCCCACGCTGACCCAGAGAGCCATCAGGATGCCCATGATTTTGAGGGCTTTGAGAACGAAGCCGTCGGGACCATACAGGTTCAGTGTGAACAAGCAGATGAAACCCAGGAGCGTGGCGTATTGCCCCAGCGTTAAAGGATCCACCGCAACGGTGCCAAAGCGTCCGTTGGGAATATTCACGAAGTCGTAAGGGTGTACCCACAGCAGGCCGCACAGGATCGTCAGAGAGAGTGGTGCGGACCATTCCAGCAAGCGCACAAAATCAATGGGCTTGTGCAGTAGGTACACAAAAAGCAGCACTGCCAGCAAGGGGCGACTCGGCCCATCCAGCAAGCCTGCCCGCATATCCCCACGCAGCAGTTCACCGACAAGTACGGCTAGAAAAGAAGATACCAATGCGGCTACTGTCCATAGCGCGGCCTTTTGCCCATGCAATACTGCGAAGCTGCGGTCTGTACGGGCGAGCTCCCATGCCGCAATAACGATAAGAAAAAATACGAAAAAAATCGTCCAGCTGCGCACACTCAGAAAGCACAGCGGAGCTAAAGCCAGACAAGCCACCGCCAACAAATCGGGGATACTTGCCTGGGTGTTTTTGCTGTTCGATGAATAAATTCCCTTGTGGGCCAGCATGCGAAACAAGTGGGCTATTCGAATGGCGCTAGAAGGGCAAGTGGACATGAACAAACAAAAAAATATGCAAAAAAGTAGGTACCAGAAAGTGCTTGTCGCGTGTCCCGGCAATGCCATGACCGCGGGTCCAGAGGCGCTACACCAGTTGGTCCAGAGAATGAATGCGCTGGGTCAACTTGCTGCGATGGTATACCACCCATTTAGCCAGCCCTTTGCTACTCCGCAGGCTTACCAAAAGTACCGTGTACCTGTAGAAAAGTACGAAGACTGTTCTGGAAGCTTGATTTTATTCCCGGAGATTTTTACCCAACTGGCGTTAAAGACCCAGCATGCGCAAGCCGCCATCTGGTGGATGTCGGTTAACAATTTCACCGGTGTGCGCTACCAAAATCCATTACGGGACAGATTGCGATTTTTGAAAAACAAGATCAAAGGCCGCATTCCCTGGCGAGGCATCGATGCATTGCGGGAGCTTGGACATTTTGCCCAGAGCCATTACGCCACCTTGTTTTTACAGAGCCATGGTATTAATGCCTTGTCCTTGTCCGATCCCATCCCTTTCTATACCGAAGCTTCGTATTTAAAGGGGCTTCCCGAACGCCTAGCCCAGGCCCAGCGCAGCAATCGGATTTTTTACAACCCGCACAAGGGCGCAGCGGTGACTGCACAACTCAAGGCCGCTTTTCCTGCCTGGGACTTCATGCCTTTGTCGGGCTACAACCGCCAGCAACTTGCCGAGCACTTTTTGAGCGGCAAGCTGTACATGGATTTTGGCCACCATCCCGGCAAAGACCGCCTGCCACGAGAGGCCGCATTGCACGGTTGCTGCGTCATTACAGGGCGCTATGGGTCCACTGCCAATGATGTGGATGTCCCAATCGACCCCCGTTACAAACTCGATCCGCGTGCGCCCCATTTTCTGGCGGAATTTGAGCGCGAAGTGCAGCATATCTTCCAGGCGACGGCTGAATGCCAGAGCGGCCTGGCAGCTTACCGCCTCAAAATTGCCAACGAACCGGCCCATTTCGATGCCCAAATTACGGCAGCGTTTTTAAACTAGCGTTTGGACCGTCTGGATGACGCGGTCTGTAGACATCCGCAGCAAACAATCACTGCGACTTTGGTTATGGTCTTCACATCCGGCTTTGCTGCAGGGTACGCAGGGCAGGGTGCTTTGCAGCAAGGTGATGCTGTGCACGGTTTGCTTCTCTGCTCGTCCCACATATGCCTGTGTGAAGCGCGGTGTGCTAGGCCATGGCCCCCAGCGTACCGGGTTAGTGGGGCCAAACATTGCCAGCACGCGGATGCCCGAGGCGGCGGCCAAATGGGTAACCGAAGTGTCCGGGCCAATGTACAGGCTTGCGCGCTGAAACAGGCTGACCAACTGGTTGAAATTGAGCTGGCCGCTGGTATCAATCAATTGGGGTGAAGCTGCGAGTCCACGCAATAGTTGAATGCAATCTTGGTCTGATGGGCTGGTGCTGCCTGTGAGCACAATTTGATGGCCTTCAGCGATCAATTGAACCAGCAACTCCCGAAAATTCGCGACCGGCCATTGCTTGTACGGCCACATTGACGGCGCGTGTACCACGATGGCGCTAGGGCGAATCAAGGCATCCAGGGCGGCTGGTAACGCTTGTGCGGGTGGCGGTAGTACCTGAGCCGCCTGTACATCGGGCTGGCACCAGGGGGCTAGCAAGGCCAGTTTTTCGACTACTACATGGACGGTACCGGCATCGCCTTCGCTGACGACCACGTGGCTCAAAATCCGTTTTTTCCACCAATTACTGGAGTTTTTGGCCGGAATGATGCCGCTGCGGTGCTGGCGGCTGGCGGCCCAGCCGATCAGGTGGGCGCGGTCGCTGGGCTGGGTTACCAAGGCCAGATCGTAGCGCTTCCAGATGGTTTTCAGCACGGCCAGGGTATCGCGCCAGCCCTTGGAAGGTTGGGTAGCGATGAGCGCATGGATGTCCGGGTTACCCTGCAGCATTCCCAGGGTGCCCGCCAGACCGATCACGTCGATTTCAGCCTTGGGCCATTGGTGGCGGGCGGCGTGTATCAAGGGCGTGGTCAACAGCACATCGCCAATTTGCCGGGTCGCAACCACCAGTATCTTTTTCATGGAAATTTTCAGACCATCCGCTGCGGGTCTCACGCCGTGACGGGCTGCGTGCCGAACTGCAACGCGTGCAAACGGGCATAGAGCCCGGCCTGGGCGATGAGTTGGGCATGGGTACCCAGCTCGATGATGTCACCCTGGTCCAGCACCGCGACCCGGTCCGCGTGCTCGATGGTAGACAAGCGGTGCGCAATGATCAGGGTGGTGCGCCCTGTCATCAGGCGTTGCAGGGCTTCTTGTACTAGGCGTTCCGATTCGGTATCCAATGCGGATGTTGCCTCGTCAAGTATCAGAATCGGCGCATCCTTGTACAGCGCACGGGCTATGGCCAGGCGTTGCCGCTGGCCGCCCGACAGTTCCGTGGCGTTGTGCCCCGTCATGGTGTCAATGCCTTGCGGAGCCTCGTCCAGGAAGCCGCCCAGGTTTGCAGCCCGCAAGCAGGCCTCAACCCGTGCCCGGTCGGGCGTTTCACCCAATGCCACATTGGCGGCCAGGGTGTCGTTGAACATGATCACGTCCTGGTTGACGATGGCAAACTGATCGCGTAAGGCTTTAAGCTGCCAATCCGCAATGTCATGTCCGTCCAGCAAAACATGTCCGGCGCTGGCAGTGACAAACCGCGGCAGCAAGTTGACGAGCGAGGTTTTTCCTGAGCCCGATGGCCCCACCAGCGCCACCACTTCACCGGGCACCACGGTCAGCGACACCCGGTTCAGGGCCGACCGGGTTTCGTCGTCGCGGTACCGCACGGTGACCGACTGAAATTCAATATGGCCTTGTGCCCGCTCCACCGCGAAATCGCCGCTGGGCTCTACCGGTGTCTTCTCGATCAGGTCCAGTGCCCGCTCCATGGCAGCCAGCCCACGGGTCACGGGGCTGGCCACGTCCGACAGCCGTTTGACGGGTGCAATCAGCATCAGCATGGCGGTGATGTAGGATGCAAATTCGCCCGCGCTGACCTCGCTGGATCCTTGCAGCAAGGCCACGCAGATGACGCTCGAAAGCGCAATGGCCGACATCATGTGGGTCATGGGGGTGACCGCAGCGGACGCGGTTGCCGATTTCATGTTCAAGCGGCGCAAGCCTTCGCTCAGAAGCTGGAAGCGTTTGCCTTGTGCACCCTGGGCGGCGTGCAAGCGCACCACCCGCTGCGCCAGCACGTTTTCTTCCACCACGTAGGCCAGGCCATCGGTAGCGCCCTGGCTGCTTTTGGCAATCTGGTACAGCCTGCGCGAAAGTGTGCGGGTGACAAAGGCCACGGCGGGAAACAGCACCACCAGAATCAGCGTTAGTTCCCAGTTTAAATACAACAGGTAGGCCACCAGAGCCACCAGCACCATGCTGTCCTTAGCCAAGCCCATGACCGAGGTGACCAGGATTACCGCGCCGTTTTGCACTTCGTAGACGATGGTGTTGGACAGCGAACTAGCCGTTCGTTGGGTGAACAGCGTACTCTGGGCATCCAGCAAGCGGCTGAACATGGATGTGCGCAGTGCGTCGAGGCCGTCTTGGGTGATTTTGGCCATGGCGACATCGCCCAGGAAACTACTCAGGCCGCGCAAACCAAACACCGCTATCAATGCCAGCGGCACCATCCACGGATTCAATGCACCTTTTTGGAAGCCGTTGTCGAGCAAAGGCTTCAACATAGCGGGCACCAGGGGCTCGGTGGCGGCACCAATGATGGTAGCCATAACCACCACCATCCAGGCCGAACGGCGGCCTTTGAAAAAATACGGCGATAACCTGGGGATGCTTTGCCTCAACAGGTTGAACAAACCTGGGGATCGCTCATTTTTCATGGGGTGACTGCCTGGGCAAATGAAGGTGACAAGAAGGGCAGCTTGGATTGGGGCAGCGGTATACGGTAACAAAAAAAGTAGCTCGCCGCGTACCAGGTCGGCGCAGCGGAATTATCCCGCTTTTCGGAGGGCTTTCTGCCCGTTGTGGGGGGTAGGTGTGGCCGACCAGGCGCGGTAGGCCGTCTGCTATGCTTGATCGGATTCCAACCGTCAGAGTGCCGTGCCACAAGTGAGTCCCATTTCCGTGTACATCATTGCCTACAACGAGGCAGAGAAGGTGGCCGATGCCATTCGCAGCGTGGCTTGGGCCGACGAGGTCGTGGTGGCCGATTCGCACAGTACCGACGACACCGTCCGTATTGCAGAATCGCTGGGCGCGCGGGTGGTGCAGATTCCGTTTCAGGGCTTTGGCCGGTTGCGCAACGACGCGGTGGCGGCCTGCACGCACGAGTGGGTTTTCAGCCTGGATTCTGACGAGCGTTGCACCCCAGAAGCCGCGGCAGAAATTCGGGCACTGGTGGACAAGGCAGAGCACGGTGTGTACTTTGTGCCGCGGCGCAACTTCTTTCTGGGTCGCGAAATCCGCCACTCTGGCTGGTATCCCAACTACCGCCAACCCCAACTGTTTCGCAAGTCACAAATGGGCTACGACACCAGTCCGGTGCATGAAAATTTTGAACTTACGCCGGGGGCCAAAGTGGGGTATGCGCAAGCCGCCATTTGGCAGTACCCGTTCAAGGATCTGGCCGAAGTGGTCGCCAAGATGAACCGTTACTCGTCGCTGGGGGCCACCAAGCGGCGCCAATCGGGCTCCAGCTACGGCAAGGCTTTGACGCATGCGATCTGGGCCTTCTGGAAGCATTACCTATTCAAGCGGGGTTTTCTAGACGGCTGGCCGGGCTTGGTGATTGCCCTGTCGTATTTTGAAGTCACGTTTTACCGTTACGCCAAGGCGGTCGAGTTGTCCCGCCAGGCTCAATGGGAACAAGATTGGAAGAATGTTTTGAAACGATAAGCTGGAACTATTTCCGCGCAAAACGAACCCACCCCTGCGGCAACACTATTCACAAAAATTATTTATGACCCCAGCTTTCCCACTAAATCGCCGATCGTGCCTTGCCGGACTGGCCCTGATGGGCACCGGATCGGCCTTTGCCCAGTTTCGTGTGGAAGTCTCTGGTATCGGCCTGACCCAGTTGCCTATCGCGGTCGCCAGTTTTCGGGGCGATGACCAGTCTCCGCAAAAAATCGGGTCCATCGTGCAGGCTGATCTGGAGCGCAGTGGCCAGTTTCGGGCCGTCGATGCCAGTGGTGTTGCTTTAGACGAAACCTCCCGGCCCGATGTGGCTTTGTGGCGGCAAAAGGCTGCGGATTCGCTGGTAACGGGCAGCGTGACCCGTTTGGCCGATGGCCGCTTTGATGTGCGTTTTCGCCTCTGGGACGTGGTGCGCGGACAGGACCTGGGCGGCCAGAGTTACACCGTCCCGCAGGGTGATTTGCGCTTGTCCGCCCATCGCATTGCCGACTTTATCTACGAAAAGCTCACCGGTGACCGGGGCATCTTCTCCACCCGCATTGCTTACGTGACCAAGGCGGGTACCCGCCATACGCTGTGGGTGGCCGATGCCGATGGCGAAAACAGCCAGACCGCGCTGGCCAGCCCGGAATCCATCATTTCCCCCGCCTGGTCACCCAATGGCATGCAATTGGCGTATGTGTCTTTCGAAGCCCGCAAGCCTGTTATTTACGTGCATGACGTGGCAAGTGGAAAGCGGCGCTTGGTGGCCAATTTCAAAGGCTCCAACAGCGCGCCCGCCTGGGCACCCGACGGACGCACTTTGGCCGTTACCTTGAGTCGCGATGGCGGCTCTCAAATCTATAGCATAGATGCCAATGGCGGCGAGCCGAGGCGGCTTACGCAGTCCAGCGGCATCGATACCGAACCGAAGTATTCCGCCGACGGCAAAAGCATTTATTTCGTTAGTGACCGGGGCGGCGCACCACAGATCTACCGTATGCCCAGCAGCGGAGGCAACCCGGAACGGGTGACCTTCTCCGGCAGCTACAACATCTCGCCCAGCATCAGCCCCGATGGCCGCTGGCTGGCTTATGTATCGAGGATTGGCGGAGCTTTCAAACTGCAGGTGATGGAGCTCAGCAGCTCCACCGTGACCAGCATTACCGACACCTCTGCAGACGAAAGCCCCAGCTTTGCCCCAAACAGCCGCTTGATTGTCTACGCTACGCAGCAGCAAGGCCGCGAAGCCCTGATGACCAGCACGCTGGACGGCAAGATCAAGGCCCGTTTGGCCGGCCAGGCGGGTGATATCCGCGAACCAGACTGGGGTCCCTTTTTAAAGCCCTGACTTCTAGCCACTGTAAACAACGTACTGACTATTTAACAAGGAAATAAAAATGAAAAATTTGATTTGGGCACTTTCACTGACCGCCGTATTGGCGGGTTGCGCTTCGGGTGTAAAGCTGGACGATGTACCGATTGTCGATAAAAGCGGCGCTGGCGTCACCCAGCCTGGCAGTATGGGCGCTGAAGGCAGCACCTCTGGCGCCACCAAGAGCGGCGTGACACCAGTGGACTTGTCGGCCTCCAACTCGGTGGCTACCGGTCCTAGCAGCGGCCGCATTGTGTACTTTGACTACGACAGCTACGCCGTTAAACCCGACGACCAAACTGTCATTGATGCCAACGCCCGTTACCTAAAAGCCGACAAAGCCCGCCGTGCCGTGGTTGAAGGCCATACCGATGACCGTGGCGGCCGTGAATACAACTTGGCTCTGGGCC
Source organism: Rhodoferax sp. RT5P35 (assembly GCF_056521385.1). NCBI lineage: Bacteria > Pseudomonadati > Pseudomonadota > Betaproteobacteria > Burkholderiales > Comamonadaceae > Rhodoferax > Rhodoferax sp. RT5P35. The sequence goes on from NZ_JBWMAX010000001.1 coordinate 454,776, forward strand.
AAAAACGTGCCGAGTCCGTACGCCGCGCCTTGGGCTTGCTGGGCGTGGCCGATGCGCAGCTGGAGGCTGTGAGTTTCGGCAAAGAAAAGCCTGCCGTTCAGGGCAGTGACGAAGCCGCTATGGCGAAGAACCGCCGCGCCGAGATCAGCTACCGATGAGCCGATTCACCCTGTCCAGCCTGCGTCCTGTTGCTCTGGCGTTAGGTTGCTGGATGCTGTTGGCATCCAGTGTCCAGGCCGGGGTGTTTGACGACGACGAGGCCCGAAAAGCCATCTTGGACCTGCGCCAGCGGGTCGATAGCAGTCGCCAGGCAGCCGAATCTGCCAACCAGAAATTGGCCGAAGATCTGCGCCGGTCTACCGACGACAACGGCCAACTGCGCCGCAGCCTGCTGGACCTGCAAAGCCAAATCGACAATCTGCGCACCGATCTGGCCAAGCAGCGCGGCCAAGACGAGCAATTGGCCCGCGACCTGGCAGACGTGCAGCGCCGCCTGAAAGACCAGGCACAAGGGGTGGACGAGCGCCTGCGCAAATTTGAACCCACCAAGGTAACTGTGGATGGCCGGGAATTCACTGCCGATCCCGCTGAGGTGCGCGATTTCGATGCCGCGTTGGCGGTGTTCCGCACCGGGGACTTCGCAGCTGCGCAAACCGGCTTCACTGGCTTCGTCAAACGTTACCCCCAAAGCGGCTACGGCCCGTCGGCCTTATTTTGGTTGGGCAATGCCCAGTATGCTAACAAGGACTACAAAAGTGCGGTCGCCAATTTCCGCGCCATGCTGGCAGCTGCCCCCGACCATGCGCGCGCCCCCGAGGCAGCGCTGTCGATCGCCAATTGCCAGATGGAGTTGAAAGACAGCCGCGCTGCGCGTAAATCGCTGGAAGACCTGGTCAAGGCCTATCCCCAGTCCGAAGCTGCATCGGCCGCCAAAGACCGGCTTACCAAGCTTAAATAAGCGTTTTTAAGCCTGTGTAAATTGCTACTTATTTAATAGCTTCTTGCGCAGGTTAAATATGTGCTAGAAGGGTATTTTGTGCATAATTTTTCAGAGACGAAAGACGCTCCGCCAGCAGCCGATGTCGCACGGCGTTTCGGCGGCCTGGAGCGCCTGTACGGTGTCTCTGGTGCGGCACGCATCCGTGCCGCCCATGTGGTGGTGGTAGGCATTGGCGGCGTCGGCTCCTGGACGGTGGAGGCTCTGGCCCGCAGCGGCGTAGGGCAGTTGACCCTGATCGACCTGGACCATGTGTCCGAGTCCAACATCAACCGCCAGATCCACGCGCTGGACTCCACTGTAGGCCAGGCCAAGGTGCTGGCGATGCGTGACCGCATTGCCCACATCAATCCGGCCTGCGTGGTGCATTGCATCGAAGACTTTGTGGAGCCAAGCAACTGGCCCCAATTGCTGCCATCGGATGTAGATGCCGTGGTCGATGCCTGCGACCAAGTAAAAGCCAAAACGGCAATGGCCGCCTGGGCCCGTCAGACGCACGCTTGCTTCATATCTGTAGGCGCCGCCGGTGGCAAACGCCACGCGCACAAAGTCGACATCGATGACTTGTCGCTCACTACCCACGACCCTCTGCTGGCCCAGCTGCGTTACCGCTTACGTAAAGAACACGCCGCCCCCCGCGAGGGTAAGAAAATCGGCGTGGCCTGTGTCTTCAGCCGTGAAACAGTCATGCCGCCCGACGCATCCTGCGCCATTGATGGAGATGGCAGCTTAAATTGCCACGGCTACGGCTCCGTCGTCAGCGTGACGGCCACCTTTGGCCAATGCGCTGCAGGATGGATTTTGGACCAATTAGCATCGCAGCTTGAAAAGAGACTTAAAACCACGCTATAATTTGAGGCTGCGCTACAGTGTAAAAGCACGAAGCCGGGACGTTAGCTCAGTTGGTAGAGCAGCGGACTTTTAATCCGTTTGTCGTGGGTTCGACCCCCGCACGTCCCACCAGATTAACAAGACGTAAGTACTTGATTTCAAAGGCCTCCTACCCGGAGGCCTTTGTCATTTCTGGGTTGAAAAGTCGTAACCAGGGCTTAAGAGGCGCTAGTGATAGCGCAATTGATAGCGATGGAAAGCTCGAAAGGCTGGTCCAGCCTGCATTCGCAAGGGTGTCCTGCAAGGGTGCCTATGCGCTGCGCGCCGGCCTGTGCCGTTCAATAGGCTTGCATCGCTCCATCATTTCGCTCGCCGTCGGTTGATAGACCTTATTCCAACAACTCTGGAACAAGGAATGAACCATGAAATATCCCCGTGCGACACCGCAGTGCACACACCGTCCGCAATCCTCTTGACCCAAGGAGGCTATAGGTCGCTCTCCATGCGATGCAGGGCGGTAGGTAGACCACCTCTCCACCAAGCAGCTCGGCCTGTCAAGGAAAAGACGAACTTTCGTCAGTTGTTGCGAATGGCAACAGCAACTGTAGGGCGGAAAATTCGTGAGTTGCAGGCACGGGTATACCCCTTCAAGGCGTCACTTCAAATAGAAGCCCAGCAGGCGGGTGAAGCTTCCCGCTTTTCAGCCGCTACGCCTGGCTGGGGCAAAAAGATGGGGGTAGCGTGGGATTCAGGCCCGCCTCTTGCGGCTCTGAACCGCATGTCCAATGACCCCATCCCCCTGTACATCAATCAGGCGTGGACAGCGTGTTCGCGTCCTTCGACAGCCATCCGGGCAATGAAGCCTGAGCTTGTTCGCCAGCCGTGCGGGCGCGAGCATCCAGGCGATGCAACACGCGGTGTGGCAGGTATCCGCCTCTGATCCTCTATAGCTTTGCGTGTGCCTATCATTTGGATGGTTTGCGCCAATATGGCTAACCATCGGTAGTTAGAACTGACTCCACGCAGAACGAACTGACGACCATTTGGGCGTACGCCGTTGAGAGGTAGCAGCTAAAAGTAATGGGCATACTGATTCGTATGAACTGCTATTTAATAAATAGCACTTAGCGCATGCTAAATATGTGCTGGCGCCCTAAAAAGTATATAAATTTTCTCTGCGTATATATGACATACTGTCACTTTAATGTTATGAATTTGACATCAAAACCTCGCAGACTGGCTGGTACCCTTCGCGTCCGTTTGCCTTTAGTCACCTGATGCCCCTCTTTGATAAACATTCTGCTGCTACCGACCAATTTGCTGCGGTAGCGCTGCTTGACCGCGACCACAGCATCCTGGCCTTCAACGAGCGGGTACTGGACTGGGCGGTCCGCAACGATGTACCGCTGCTCGAGCGGCTGCGCTATTTGTGTATTGTTTCGGCCAATCTGGACGAATTCTTCGAGGTGCGCGGTGCCCCGCATCTGATTGCCGCCCACACCAATGACTACCGCGGGGTCTACACCGTCGACTCGTTCAAGGCGCTAGCCGCCGCCGCCCACGCGCTGGTGGCACGCCAGTACGCGCTGTACAACGACCAGTTACAACCCGCTTTTGCCGAGCAGGGTTTTCAGATCATCTCGCATGGCGAGCGCAATGCGGTGCAGCGGCGCTGGGTGAAGAGCTATTTTGAGCGCGAAGTGCGGCCTCTGCTGGTGCCGGTGGGACTGGACCCGTCGCACCCGTTTCCCCAGGTGGCCAACAAGTCGCTGAACTTCATTGTGCGCCTCAGCGGGCAAGACGCTTTTGGCCGTGAAAACGACATCACCATCGTCAAGGTGCCCCGGGTGTTACCGCGTTTTATCCGCCTGCCCGATGCCGTAGCAGGCGACCGCATGCTGTTTGTATCGCTGTCCAGCGTGGTTCGCGCCCATTTGCAAGAGATGTTTGCGGGTCGCCAGGTGGGGCAGTTTTCGCAGTTCCGCGTGACGCGCCACTCCGACCTAGCGGTGGACGAAGACGATGTGCGCAACCTGCGCACTGCCCTGCGCCAGGGACTGGAAGTGCGCCACTACGGCCAGGCGGTGCGGCTGGAGGTGTCGGCCGACTGCTCAGAGCATTTGTCCAAATTTTTACTCAAACAGTTTGAGTTGCCTGAGCAGGCGCTGTACCGGGTGCACGGCCCGGTGAATCTGGCGCGGCTGACACAGCTGATTGATTTGGTGAACCGCCCGGCGCTTTTGTTCCCGGCCTTCCAAGCCAGTTGGCCCAAGCAGTTAACGCAGGGCCAGTCGTTTTTTGAACGGCTCAAGCAGGGCGACGTGCTGGTGCACCAGCCGTTTGAAAGTTTTGATGCGGTGCTGGCTTTTTTGCGCGAGGCAGTGCATGACCCCGCCGTGTTAGCCATCAAGCAAACCATTTACCGCACCGGACCTGATTCTGAGCTGATGGCATTGCTGCGCGAAGCCGTGCGCCGGGGTAAAGAGGTGACGGTAGTGGTGGAGCTGAAAGCCCGTTTTGACGAAGAGGCCAACATCAACTGGGCCGAGATGCTGGAATCCATTGGCGCACAGGTGGTGTATGGGGTGGTGGGCCTGAAAACGCACGCAAAGATGCTGTTGGTAACGCGCCGTGAGGGCAAGCAATTGCGCCGCTACGGCCATTTGTCTACTGGCAACTACAACCCGCGCACGGCCCGGCTGTACACCGACATTAGCTACCTAACGGCCGATGCCGTGCTGACCGGCGACATGGAGCAAGTGTTCATCCACATCGCTGGACAAAGCAAGCTGCCACGCCTGCGCTGCCTGCTCCTGGCCCCGTTCCATCTACACCGCAAGTTGATCGCCAAAATCAACGCTCTGGGCAAGGCCGCTGCGCAAGGAACGCCGGGGCGCATTGTTGCCAAGATGAACGCCTTGACCGACGAGGCCATGATCGAAGCCCTGGTGCGTGCTGGCCAACAGGGCGTACGCATCGACCTGGTGGTGCGCGGGGCCTGCATGCTTCCTGCACAGGTGCCGGGCTGGACAGACAACATCCGGGTGCGCTCGGTGGTCGGGCGGTTTCTGGAGCACTCGCGCATCTTTTACTTTGGTAGCGGCGAGCAGGAGGAGTTGTACCTGTCCAGCGCCGACTGGATGAACCGCAATATGCTGCGCCGTATCGAGCTGGCCTGGCCGGTGACCGACCCGGTGCTGCGCCAGCGCGTCATCGATGAATGCCTGGTGCCCTATTTGCTGGACGGGCGCGATGCCTGGGACCTGGGCGCGGATGGCCGCTACACCCGCACCCAGAACGATGGCTACAGCGCACAAACTGCGTTGATGAACCGTTACGGCCAGCGCCGTCGCGGGCACGAGGGGTGACATGGACTTGATTCTGTGGCGCCATGCCGAAGCCGAGGAAGGCGGTGACACCCTGGCCGACCTGGACCGCAGCCTGACCCCGCGCGGCACCAAACAGGCCCAGCGCATGGCCCAGTGGCTGGACCGCCATCTGCCGGAAAGCACCCGTGTTCTGGCCAGCCCGGCGCGGCGTACCGAGCAAACGGTGCAGGCCTTACAAGGATTAGGGCGTAAATTCAAGCTGCGGCCTGAGCTGGCCCCCGGCTGCACCCCCGCGCAGTTGCTCGCCGCCGCCCAGTGGCCCGACAGCAAGGTACACGTGCTGTTGGTGGGGCACCAGCCGGTGCTGGGCGAAACCATTGCCCAATTGCTGGGCATGGCCGAGCCCAAGTTCTCGGTGCAGTTCTCGGTGCGAAAGGGCGCTGTGTGGTGGTTGCGCTACCGTGAGCGTGAGGGCGTGGGGCAGACGGTGCTGGTGTCCGTACAGGCCCCAGACCTGCTTTAGGCTTTTTTCACAATCTTCTTAACGGCTTTCTTAGCTGCGGGCTTGGATGCGGCTTCCGTTGCCGGGCGACCGGTCTTGATGGTCGGTACGGCCTGCAAAGCAGCACGCAAGGCCGCGTCGGACAAAGCCGCCAGTGCTTTGATGCCAGCGCGCAGCAGCTCGCTCTTCTTGGCGGGCTGGGCCAGGGCGATGGAGCGCAGCTTCAGGTCATCCAGCACGGTGTATTCGGCCTTGGGGATGGTGAAGCTGTCGCGCACCAGCTTGGGCTTTTTGACCTTGGCGGGTTTTGCAACGGGCACCGCCTTGGCTTTGACCGCGGGTAGCTTGGGCTTGACTGCAACCGGCTTGGCGACTTTGACCACTTTGGTACGTAGCGCAACTTTTTTCGATGCAACTGGCTTGTTCGCCACGACGGCAGGCGCGGCAGCGGGAGCAGATGCGGCAGGGGTCGGTACGGTAGCAATTTTGGGGGTAGTGGTCATCTATAAAACTCCAATTAAACGGTTTATATAGTTTATACGGTTTTTTGCGATTTTCAAATTGAATGGTGTGTATCTAAACTGTTTTCACGACGCTGTCATCGGCATCCCTTAGGGTCCAGACTTTTCCTGTTCTGATGGAGTAACGCCGTGGATACTTTCGCTGTGGATATGCCGAGCCTTGCCCGCGATTACTTTCCGGGCAAGGTGCGCCACGGGGTAGGGCCTTTGGCCGACTTGATGCGCAAAAGCGCGTTGAAGTCGGTGTTCCAGCCCATCGTGGACTTGCGCAATGGCGGCATCTATGCGCACGAAGCCCTGATTCGCGGTGTCGAAGGCACGGCTTTGTTTGGCGCCGATGCCTTGTTCAGCGCAGCCCGCAGCGAACGCCTGGTGTTTGAATTTGAGTTGTTCTGTGCGGGTGTGGCGCTGGAGGGCTGGGGGCGACTACAAGAGCCCGGGCGGCTGTTTGTCAACATCAGTGCCGATGCCCTGGTAGACATTGTGCAGTGCCAGGGTTGCGCCACGCTGGTGCAATGGGTGCGCAGCTTTGGGGTCTTGCCACGCATGCTGGTGTTGGAGCTGACCGAGCACGAACGCGTGAACAATATGGACCAGTTGATCGAGGTTGCCCGCGAAGTGCGCGCTGCGGGCTTGTCGCTGGCGCTGGACGACTTTGGCGATGGCCGCTCTAGCCTGCGGCTGTGGTCGCAGGTGAAGCCGGAGATTGTCAAGATCGACAAGTACTTCACCAAAGACATCGCCCACCACGCCGACAATCTGCAAACCTTGCAGGCACTGAAGCAGATTGCCACTATTTTTGGCACCCAGCTGGTGGCCGAAGGCATCGAGACACAGGATGACCTGCGGGTGCTGCGCGACCTGGATCTGGCCTTCGGGCAGGGCTATCTGCTGGGCCGACCCGAACTGGCGCCCCGGGTCAAGGTGCATGAAGCGGCCATGGAGGTTTTGAACGATACGCTGGTGTCGATATTTCCGGTCTCAGGGAGGGTGTCGCGCTCGGGTATGTTGCGCGGCCTGGCGGTGCAGCAAGCACCTTGTGCCGACCTGCACACCACCAACGACCAGTTGTCTGCGCTGTTTTTGCAGCATCCAGATCTGCATGCGATTGCCATCGTAGACAACGGCCGCCCGCTGGCGCTGGTGAACCGGCACCAGTTCATGACCCACTATGCTACCCAGTACTACCGCGAGGTGCATGGCCGCAAGCCATGCATGGCCAATGCCAACCACGCGCCGCGCCTGGTGGAGCGGGACCATAACGTAGACGAGCTGGTGGGCATCCTGACCTCGCAAGACCAGCGCTACCTGACCGAGGGCTTCATCGTGACCGAAAATGGGCGCTACATCGGGCTGGGCACTGGCGACCAACTGGTGCGTTCGGTCACCGAAGTGCGGCTGGAGGCGGCCCGCCACGCCAACCCGCTGACGTTTTTGCCGGGCAACATTCCTATCAGCCAGCACATCGAGCGCCTTATGGATGCAGGAGCCGACTTTGTCGCCTGTTATGCCGATCTGAACCATTTCAAACCGTTTAACGACCATTACGGCTACTGGCGTGGTGATGAAATGATCCGTTTGGTAGCCAAATTGGCCCTGGCCCATTGCGATGCAAAGCGTGACTTTGTGGGTCACGTGGGTGGCGACGACTTTATCTTTCTGTTCCAAAGCAGCGACTGGGTGCAGCGTTGTGAGGCCATCGTGCAGGAGTTTGCCGAGCGGGCCTTGGCTTTGTTCGATGCCCCGGCGCGGCTGGAGGGCGGCATCCAAGCCGAAGACCGGCAAGGCGTACCCCGGTTTTTCCCGTTTACCACGCTGTCGGTTGGCGCGGTACGCATCCAGCGTGGCCAGTACGGGCACGCAGAGGAAGTGGCCAATGCCGCTGCGTTGGCTAAACACGATGCCAAGGTACATGGTGCGGGTTTATTCATCCGGGAAGCCATCGGCGCAACACTGGCGTGAGAGTTGGAATGCACGGGCCATCGGCAGGGCCGCAAACTGCTCTATAAAATAGCCCTATGGCCACCAAAACCCCCAAAAAGCCACCGCAGCCCGTAACCCCCGCATCCACACCCGATGATGGCGGTTCGGTCGTGCTGGAGCGGCGCACTGAAAAAATCCAGCCCCCGCAAATGCACCAAGTGCTCATGCTCAATGACGACTACACCCCCATGGAGTTCGTGGTGGTAGTGATCCAGGAGTTTTTCAGCAAAGACCGCGAAACAGCCACCCAAATCATGCTCAAAATCCACCTGGACGGTAAAGCTGTGTGTGGCGTTTACTCCAAAGACGTAGCCGCCACCAAGGTTGACCAGGTGCTAGAGGCCGCAAAACAAAATGGCCACCCGCTTCAATGCGTGAGCGAACCTGTGGGTTGATTGGCATGGCTTGAATAAGGCAAAGCACAACCCATGTAGAGTGCGTAACAAGATAGTCACAAAGAGTTGTTAGGTGTCGAAATGCGTAAGGCAAAAAAGGAATTCACATGATTGCCCAAGAATTGGAAGTTAGTTTGCACATGGCATTTGTGGAAGCGCGCCAGCAACGCCACGAATTTATTACCGTCGAGCATCTGCTGTTGGCGCTGCTGGACAACCCCAGCGCCGCCGAAGTACTGCGCGCCTGCTCGGCCAATATCGATGATTTGCGCAAATCGCTGAGTAACTTCATCAAAGACAATACCCCCCAGGTGGCTGGCACCGACGATGTCGATACGCAGCCCACGCTGGGCTTCCAGCGGGTGATCCAGCGCGCCATCATGCACGTGCAGTCCACCGGCAGCGGCAAAAAGGAAGTCACCGGCGCGAATGTGCTGGTCGCCATTTTTGGCGAAAAAGACTCCCACGCCGTGTACTACCTGCACCAGCAGGGCGTGACACGTTTGGACGTGGTCAACTTTATTGCCCACGGCATCAAAAAGAGCGACCCTCCCGAGCCGGTCAAAGCCGCTGAAAACCAGGCCGAAGGCGAAGAAGGTGGGGGCGAGAAGAACGAAAAAGCGTCTCCGCTGGAGCAGTTCACCCAAAATCTGAACCAGTTAGCCAAAGAAGGCAAGATCGACCCGCTGATTGGACGCGAGTACGAGGTCGAGCGCACCATCCAGATCCTGTGCCGCCGCCGTAAAAACAACCCGCTGCTGGTGGGTGAAGCCGGTGTGGGTAAGACCGCGATCGCTGAAGGCCTGGCTTGGCGCATCACGCAAAAAGAAGTGCCCGAAATCCTGGCAGAGGCCGTGGTGTATTCGCTGGACATGGGCGCGCTGCTGGCGGGCACCAAGTACCGTGGCGACTTCGAACAGCGCCTTAAAGGCGTGCTCAAGTCGCTCAAAGACCGGCCCAACGCTATTCTGTTCATCGACGAAATCCACACCCTGATCGGTGCGGGCGCAGCCTCGGGCGGAACGCTGGATGCGTCCAATCTGCTCAAACCCGCGCTCTCTAGCGGCCAACTGAAGTGCATCGGTGCTACCACCTTCACCGAATACCGAGGCATCTTTGAAAAAGACGCTGCTTTGTCGCGCCGCTTCCAAAAAGTCGATGTGGTCGAGCCCACGGTGCAAGAAACGGTGGAAATCCTCAAGGGTTTGAAGTCGCGCTTTGAAGAGCACCACGGCGTGAAATATGCTTTGGCCGCACTGCAAGCTGCTGCGGAGCTCAGCGCCAAGTATATTAACGACCGCCATTTGCCCGACAAGGCGATTGACGTGATCGACGAGGCCGGGGCGGCCCAGCGCATTCTGGCACCCAGCAAGCGCAAGAAAACTATCACCAAGACCGAGGTGGAAGAGATCGTGGCCAAAATCGCCCGCATTCCGCCCGCCAATGTGTCCAACGACGACCGCGGCAAACTCAAGACGTTGGAACGTGACCTGAAGAGCGTGGTGTTCGGCCAGGATAAGGCGCTGGACGTGCTGGCTTCCGCCGTGAAGATGGCGCGTTCGGGACTGGGTAAGGGTGACAAGCCGATTGGCTCCTTCCTGTTTAGCGGCCCCACCGGTGTCGGCAAGACCGAAGCGGCCAAGCAACTCGCCTACATCATGGGCATTGAGCTGATCCGCTTTGACATGTCTGAGTACATGGAGCGCCATGCGGTGAGCCGCTTGATCGGTGCGCCTCCGGGTTATGTGGGTTTTGACCAGGGCGGCCTATTGACCGAGGCTGTCACCAAGAAGCCGCATTGCGTCTTGCTGCTGGACGAAATTGAAAAAGCCCACCCGGATATTTTCAATGTGCTGTTGCAGGTGATGGACCACGGTACGCTGACCGACAACAACGGGCGCAAGGCCGATTTCCGCAACGTCATCATCATCATGACGACCAATGCGGGTGCTGAGACCATGAACAAGGCGACGATCGGGTTCACCAATCCGCGTGAAGCCGGCGACGAGATGGCGGACATCAAACGCCTGTTCACGCCCGAGTTCCGCAACCGCCTCGATGCGACGGTGAGCTTCAAGGCGCTGGACGAAACCGTCATCCTGCGCGTGGTAGACAAGTTCCTGTTGCAACTAGAAACCCAGTTGGCTGAGAAAAAGGTGGATGTCACGTTTACCGACACCTTGCGCAAGTACTTGGGCAAGAAGGGCTTTGACCCGCTGATGGGTGCACGCCCTATGCAGCGCTTGATCCAGGACACGATCCGCCGTGCCTTGGCCGACGAATTGCTGTTCGGTCGCCTAATCGACGGTGGCCGCCTGACGGTAGACATGAAGGTCACCACCGACGAAAAGGGTGTGGAAAGCGGCGAAGTCGAGCTCGACATCCAGCCGTTGCCCAAGCGCGAAGGCCGGGCCAAGCCCGAATCGGAAGAAGCCACCGCGGGCTAGTACTTTCTAGCTGCCTGCCCACAAAAAAGGGGCAGTACCGATGCGGTACTGCCCCTTTTTTATAGCAAACTACGTAGTAGGCTAGAGCGGTAGCGTGTCGAAACCCGCATAAGCTTTGCGCAGCCAGGTTTTGACGCGCTGGCGTTCCAGCATGCCAAGACCATCGGTTTCATTGCGCTCATGTACCGCACTCCAGAAGCTGGCGCTTTGGCGGTCGATCTTGCGCATGGCGGCATCTTGCAGCTGCGGCAATTCGATCACTCGCGCGCCGTAAGCCAGGGCCTGCTGCATGGCGGCGGATGATTGCATCAGTGAGAAATCCGAACCTCGGCCATGGTTTAGCACGATGATGTAGTTGGGCGTATTGCCCACATTGGCCATCAGATCGGCCAGCAGATTGACGGAATCCTTGCCTTCGTCGATGACGTGCCAGAAATTCACCGCTATATGCAGGTCGCCCAGCACTTCGAACAGATCAGACTCGTGGATCCAGCGGGTTAGCGGCGCAGCGGTTTGGGCGGCCAGGTCCACGATGACGTTTTGCTCGGGTTTGGCTTCAAACGCCTCGGCAATCACGTCCAGACCTTCAAAGCTGTCTACCACCACCGGCGAGGCGAAGTCGGGATAGAAGCGGGTGAAGGAGTTGTGGGAACGGTCGGTGTCAAAGCCGGTAAAGGCCTTTCCGGTGTCCAAAAAGTACTGTGCCAAGACGCGGGCGGTAACGGACTTGCCTACACCACCCTTTTCGCCGCCAATAAAGTTAATTGAACTCATGGATTTCCCTCGAATGTTATGCATGTGGCTTACGAACATAAGCACTGTTAAAGATTCTACGGGGTCGGGTTCTGCTGGCTGATGGGTTGCTAAAAATTAGCCAGAAGCATGCGCAACTAATAGGCCATACCGGTATCTATGCAAGTTGGCTCTAGGTAAAGGCCTAAGGATCGGGCCTGAAATGGTCTCTGCACGCCACTTTCTGTCGTCAATCGGCTTTAAAATAAAACCACCTTAAAAAGCGCATCTAAGTCTTTGATCTTGCGTGAAGTTTTCGATATAGATACACTTGGTCACACACGTTTACGCCCGGAGATCACCCCATGCCCTCCTCTGAAAGCCCTGTTTTGAACCGCTTGCTACAAATTGTTGCCGTATTTACCTGCTCCTTAACGCTGCTGGCTGCACCCGCGCAGGCAGCGCAGCGCAAGAAGGTAGAAATCCAAAAAACTAACAGCAGCAGTGCGATAGCCAAGCGCAGTAGTGCAAAAACAGTGCGTGTTGCGTCCCGCACGTCCAAGGTGAAAGTAACCGCCAAATCCCGGGTGGCGATGCGCCCTGTCGCGGTAATGATTCCCGCCAGGCCTTCGTTCGGCGAATTAGCTGGTTTGCATGGCGCGCCGGATGCCCTGGCGCTCAAGTCTAGCGTGGCTCTGGTGATCGACCAGGACACCCGTGAAGTGCTGTTCAGCAAAAATGACCAGGCGATACTGCCGATTGCGTCCATCACCAAGCTGATGACCGGCGTAGTGATCAATGAAGCCCACCTGCCGATGGACGAAGAAATCACCATCACCCAGGACGATGTGGACACCGAAAAGCGTAGCCGCTCGCGCTTGACCGTGGGCTCTACCCTGAGCCGTGGCGAGTTGCTGCACTTGGCATTGATGTCCAGCGAAAACCGCGCCGCCCACGCCTTGGGCCGCACTTACCCAGGCGGCTTGCCCACCTTTGTGGCGCTGATGAACGCCAAGGCCAAAGGCCTGGGCATGAAAGATACGCGCTATGTCGAGCCCACCGGTCTGTCCAGCGACAACCAGTCCAGCGCACGCGATCTGGCCACGCTGGTGAACGCCGCCTATAACGAACCCACCTTGCGTGAGCTCACCACCTCGCAAGGCTACCAGGTCGAAATCGGCAGCCGCATGATGCAGTTCAACAATACCAACCGACTGGTGAAAAACCCGGATTGGGATATCGGCCTGCAAAAGACCGGTTTCATCAATGAAGCGGGTCAGTGCCTGGTGCTGCAGGCCAAGGTCGCGGGCCGCAAATTGATCATGGTGTTTCTGGATTCCGCCGGCAAACTCAGCCGCATCGCCGATGCAGAGCGTGTCCGCCACTGGGTTGAAGCCAACCACATGATGACCGCGCGTACCGTGGTCAAGATCGCAGGCTGATCCTGGCGGCCCCAACGGCTACCGGCCGTCTGGGGCTACTTTGTAACCCAGGGCTGACGAAATTGCATTGGCCGTGGTCTGCAGCTTGGGCAGCCAGTTTTCGTCCAGGCGGTCTGCCGGTGCCGAGATGGACAGCCCGGCCACCAGGCGGTTTTGGTCATCGTACAGACCTACCGCCATACAACGCACACCCAATTCCAACTCTTCGTTATCCCGGGCGATGCCGTATTGGCGAACCCGCGCCAGTTCGCGTTCCAGCTGGCCCAGGTCGGTCAGACTGTTCTTGGTCTGGCCGCTGAGGCCGGTGCGCGTGGCATAGGCTCGCACGCGCTGCGGGTCGTCGACGGCCAGAAACAGCTTCCCCACCGACGTGAGGTGCAAAGGCGCGCGGCCCCCAATGGCCCGCACTACCTGCATGCCCGAACGTTCGCTGAAGGCGCGTTCCACATACACAATTTCGTCGCCCTGGCGCAGGCTCAGGTTTACCGGCTGCTGCGTGAGGCGGTGCAGCTCGCGCATAGGGGTCAGTGCCGCATCGCGCACACTCAGGCGGCCTTTGACCAGGTTGCCCAGCTCCAGCAAACGCATGCCCAGCCGGTAGCTCCCCGGCTCGGGCCGGTCCACAAAGCGGCCGGTGGCCAGATCGTTCAGGATGCGGTGGGTGGTGGACGGGTGCAAGCCGGTTTTTTCGCTGATTTCCTTGAGCGACATAGCCTCTTCACGTGAGGCCAGCACGTCGATCAAGGCGAACATGCGTTCAATCACCTGAACGGTTGGTGTGGCGGGAATACTGGGGTCGGTCGCTTTCATGGGCAGTTCTCACAAGATGTATTGCATCTTACCTTGTGAAATTCTGAATTGCATGATGTGAAATGATCGGGCTTAGCCGGAGGTCCAAACACCCTCGCGCAATACCTCATGGGGTAGGAAGCGGGCCTTGTAAAGCATTTTCGGGCTCTGGGCGATCCAGTAGCCCAGGTAGACGTAGGGCAGACCCAGTTGCTCGGCCTGCGCAATCTGCCACAGCACGTTGTAGGTGCCATAGCTGGCGCGTTCTTCGGGCTCATAAAAGGTGTACACGGCCGACAACCCATCGTCCAGCACGTCCAGAATCGACACCATCTTGAGCGCGCCGGGCGTGCCGTCCTCTAGCGTTTCGCGGAATTCCACCAGCCGCGAATCGACCCGGCTTTGCAGCAGGAACTGGGTGTACTGGTCGATGCTGTCCTGGTCCATGCCGCCGCCCGCGTGGCGGCCATTCTGGTAGCGCAGGTAGAGCTGGTAGTGCTCGGGCATGAAACCCAGGTGCAGCACGCGGGCCTGCAAGCTGCTGTGCTGTAGCTTGGCGCGCCGCTGGCTGCGATCGGGCTTGAAAGTAGCCACGCGCACCCGCAAAGGCATGCAGGCCTGGCAGCCGTCGCAATAAGGGCGGTAGGTAAACAAGCCGCTTCGCCGAAAGCCGCTGCGCACCAGTTCTGAATAGGTGTCGGTCTGGATCAGATGGCTGGGCGTGGCCACCTGGGAACGTGCGTGCCGCTCGGGCAGGTAGCTGCAAGGGTAGGGTGCCGTGGCGTAAAACTGCAGGGTTTGCAGGGGCAGGTCGGTGAGGTGTGTCACGGGGAAGCCAGCGGTTGGGGTTGCAGAGCAGTCCAATAGTGTGGGGCAAAATGCCAGACCGGGCCCGGCAGTTTGGCATTCACAGCTACCTGCGCGCAAAACGCCGACCGGGGTATCTCGCGCGCACCCAGCGAGGCCAAATGGGCCGTATTTTGCTGGCAATCGACCAGGGAAATGCCATGGACGCGGCAAAAGCACACTAAGGCCGCCAGCGCGATTTTGGAGGCATTGGGCACGCGGGTAAACATGGATTCGCCAAACACCGCATTGCCAATCGCCACGCAGTACAGCCCGCCCACCAGTTGCCCGTCGATCCAGGTTTCCACACTGTGTGCGTAACCAGCCTGGTGCAGCGCCTCGTAGGCTCGCACCATATCGGCCACGATCCAGGTGCCAGACTGGCCTGGCCGCAGGCTGCCGGAGCAGGCCCGTATCACTTCGGGAAATTGGGTGTCAAAACGAATCTCAGCGCTTTTACTGTCTGCGAAAGCTGCTATGGTTTTGCGCAGAGAGCGGTGGAGCCGAAAATCGTCCATTTTCAGCACCATGCGTGGGTCGGTGCTCCACCACAGAATCGGCTGGCCCGTGCTGAACCACGGAAAAATACCGTGCCGGTAGGCCTGCAGCAAACTGTCCACATCCAGCGCGCCGCCCGCTGCCAGGAGGCCCGGCGCGGGGTCCATAGCTCCCCAGGCCTCACTGACTGGCGGAAACGCCTCCCCAGGCACGAGCCACGCAACGGGCTGAGGGGTAGTAGACCGGGCGGAAGACATGCAGAAATTTTAAGGATGGGAATTAAAGATTTAAGGTGCCAGACGCTCACGTAGCCAGGCCGAATCGCTATCTAATGTGTAGCGCAGCCGGTCGTGCAGGCGGCTTTTGCGCCCTTGCCAAAATTGCCAATTGTCAGGCTGCAGCCGGTAACCGCCCCAGTGCGGCGGGCGCGGCGGATTGAGCATGAATTTGGCACCGAATTTGGCCGCGTTGGCCACCAGCACCCCGCGCCCCGAGATCACCTGCGATTGCGGCGAGGCCCAGGCCCCGATGCGCGAATCCAGCGGGCGGCTGTGGAAGTAGGCATCGCTTTCCGCGTCGCTGACTTTGGTCACCTGACCTTCGATGCGCACCACCCGCTCCAACTCCACCCAGTGGAATTGCAGGGCTGCAAACGGATTGCCCGCCAGCTCCTGGCCTTTGCGGCTGTCAAAGTTGGTGTACCAGACGACGCCGCGCGCGTCATAAGCTTTGACCAACACGATACGGGTAGATGGGCGCAGGTCGTAGCCCACGGTGGCCAGGGTCATGGCGTTGGGTTCGGGCACCTGGGCGGCGATGGCCTCGTTCAACCATTGGCCAAACTGCTGCAGCGGGTCGCTGTGCGAGGCTTCTTCGTTGAGTTCGGCGCGCTCGTAGCTTTTGCGCAGGTCGGCAAGTGCGGTGTTGGGTAGGCTCATGGCTAGATTGTGCCGCTGAACCCGGCGGCATTGCGCCGCCGGGTCTATCCCCGTTCTGCCCGAGATGGCAGGGTTGCGCTAGATCAGAAGAAGCCCAGCTTGTTAGGGCTGTAGCTGACCAGCAGGTTCTTGGTCTGCTGGTATTGGTCTAGCATCATCTTGTGGGTTTCGCGGCCGATGCCCGACTCCTTGTAGCCGCCGAAGGTGGCGTGCGCGGGGTAGGCGTGGTAGCAGTTGGTCCACACCCGCCCGGCCTTGATGCCCCGGCCCATGCGGTAGGCCACGCTGCCGTCACGGCTCCACACGCCGGCGCCCAGGCCGTAGGGCGTGTCGTTGGCCAGGGCCAGCGCTTCGGCTTCGTCCTTGAAGGTGGTCACGGCCAGCACCGGGCCAAAGATTTCCTCCTGGAAGATGCGCATTTTGTTGTGGCCCTTGAACATGGTGGGCTGCACGTAGTAGCCACCAGACAGATCGCCCGGCAGGGTGGCGCGTTGGCCGCCGGTCAGCAGCTCGGCACCTTCGTTGAGGCCGATGTCCATGTAAGACATGATTTTGTCCAACTGGATCTGCGAAGACTGCGCACCCATCATCGAGTCGGTATCCAGCGGGCTGCCTTGCTTGATCAGCTTGACGCGGGCCAGCACGCGGGCCATGAACTTGTCGTAAATCGACTCGTGGATCAGCGCACGCGACGGGCAGGTGCAAACCTCGCCCTGGTTGAAGGCAAACAGCACCAGGCCTTCGATGGCCTTGTCAAAAAACGCGTCGTCGGCATCGGCAATGTCTGCAAAGAAGATGTTGGGCGACTTGCCGCCCAGCTCCAGCGTAGCCGGAATCAGGTTGCTGGCTGCCGCCTGGGCAATGCTGCGGCCGGTGGCGGTGGAGCCGGTGAAGGCGATCTTGGCAATGCGCTTGCTGGTGGCCAGGGCCTTGCCCGCGTCGCGGCCATAGCCGTTGACAATATTCAGCACGCCCGGCGGCAGCAGGTCGGCAATCATCTCCATCAACACCAGGATGCTGATGGGAGTGCACTCCGCAGGCTTGAGCACCACGCAGTTGCCTGCGGCAATGGCCGGGGCCAGCTTCCAGGCGGCCATCAGGATCGGGAAGTTCCAGGGAATGATCAGCCCCACCACGCCCAGCGGCTCATGAAAATGGTAGGCCACGGTGTTTTCATCCAACTGGCTCAAGGCACCTTCCTGCGCACGCAGGCAACCGGCGAAATAGCGGAAGTGGTCCACGGCCAGGGGAATGTCGGCGTTCAGGGTTTCGCGGATAGGTTTGCCGTTGTCTACGGTGTCGGCGTAGGCCAGTTGTTCCAGGTTCTTTTCCAGGCGGTCGGCAATGCGCAGCAGCACATTGGAGCGATCGGCGGCGGCTGTAGCGCCCCAGCTTTCGGCGGCGGCGTGCGCGGCATCCAGCGCCAGTTCAATGTCTTCGGCACCCGAGCAGGCAGCCTGGGTGTAGACCAGGCCGGTGATGGGCGTGATCACGTCAAAGTATTCTCCTTTGACGGGCGCTACCCATTTGCCGCCGATGTAGTTGTCGTAGCGGCTTTTGAATTGCAAAGGGGCGTTGGCACTGCCGGGGTTGGGATAAAGCATGGAGGTCTCCTGTTTTGGTATGTTTGCACCGCTTGCCGGTACGGTGGCTTTATTGCACAGCGCATGCCAATCGGCAGTTACGGCCCAACAGCCCGGTTTCCGGTGCAAAAGCGGCCCGAACCGGGCCTGCGCGGCAGGCGGTGTCTGCCCGCTGCGGGACAGATGCAGGACAGGTGTTCCAAAATGGAGCACATGCCCTGTGGCATCGGTTGAACTGCTTGGCACAAACAGCGTCACACACTACAGTGCTTTGCTACATGACTGCCCCGGCACGTACCGGTGGCAGCAAGGAGACAACCCATGCATTCCAACCTTCCCACGGCCAGAGCCACTCCCGTGGCGCTGCGCCAGGCCCGCCGCCAACTGCTCGACCAAGGCGGCGTGCCCACAGGCCTGCTAGACGAGCGGCTGGCCCGCTCCTGGAGCCGCAGCCTGGACTTCGGCCTCCAGGCCAGTGGCCGCACGCCCGGCGCACCGCACGCATCAAACGCCCAACTGGCCCGCGCCCTGGAACACCAGCGCGAACTGGTGGCCCACGCCCGGCCGGTGATGGAATTTGTGTTCGAGCAAACCCAGGGCAGCGACTGCATGGTGATCCTGGCCGACAGCGGCGGCCTGCTGCTGCACACCCTGGGCGATGCCGCTTTTTTAGACCGCGCCAGCCGCGTCGCCCTGCGCCCTGGTGCAACTTGGCACGAACAATACCGGGGCACCAATGCCATCGGCACTGCCATGGCCGAGCAGATTCCGGTGGCCGTGCATGCCAGCGAGCATTACCTGGAGCGCAACGGCTTTCTGACCTGCGCCGCCGCACCCATCCACGACCCGGCAGGCCGCTTGCTGGGCGCGCTGGACATCTCTGGCGACCACCGGGGCTACCACCCGCACACCCTGGGCCTGGCCCGGTCGGCGGCGCGGATGATCGAGCACAAGCTGTTTGAAACCCGCCACGCGAGCCACATCCGTTTGCGCTTTCACAGCCAGATCGAGGGCATAGGCAGCGTTACCGAATACCAGCTGGCCGTGTCGCCCGACGGCTGGCTGCTGGGTGCCAACACCGGGGCACTGCAGTGGCTGTGCCTGGGGCGCGACAGCATTGGCCGTGTGCAGCTGGAAGCTGTGTGGCCGCTGGCCCATGCGCTGGTGCTGCAGCCCGGCCCGGCCACCGTGCGCCAGGTGTTTGGCCCTGGTGGTGACCATCGTGGCGGCCAAGTCTGGCTGCGGGTGGACTTGGGGCGCAGCCGCACTTTGCCGCTGCCGCGCACCGCCACCACACCTACTGCATCCGCCGAACCCGCCGTCTGCGACGCTTTGGGGGCCCTGGACACGGGCGACGCCACCTTCCGCGCCGCCCTGGACAAGGCCCGCCGCGTGGTCGGCAAACCCATCGCCTTGCTGCTGCAGGGCGAATCGGGTGTGGGCAAAGAGATATTTGCCCGCGCCGTGCATGCCACCGGGCCGCGCAAGAACGGCCCGTTTGTGGCGGTGAACTGTGCCGCCTTGCCCGAATCGCTGATCGAAGCCGAGCTGTTTGGCTACAGCCCCGGCGCGTTTACCGGTGCCCGGCGCGAGGGCTCGCCCGGCCGCCTGCGTGAGGCCCACGGCGGTACCTTGCTGCTGGACGAAGTGGGGGACATGCCGCTGGCCTTCCAGGCCCGGCTGCTGCGGGTACTGCAAGAGCGCCAGGTGCAGCCCCTGGGCGGCGGCAAGACCGTGGCGCTGGATTTCTTTTTGGTCTGTGCCACCCACCGCCAGCTGCGCGACGAGATGCAGGCCGGGCGCTTCCGCGAAGACCTGTACTACCGCATCAACGGCCTTACGCTGCACCTTCCGCCCCTGCGCGAACGCAGCGATCAGTGTGCGTTGGTCGAGCGGCTGCTCGCCACGCTGGCCCCCGGCCAGAGCCTGCAACTGGCTCCTAGCCTGGTCACCGCCTTTTTGCATTTCAATTGGCCCGGCAATGTGCGCCAACTGGCCAACGCCCTGTGCACCGCCTGCGCCTTGCTGGACGAGGGGGACAGCCTGATCGACTGGCACCACCTGCCAGACGACCTGGCCCAGGATCTGCGCAGCAACACCGTGGCGGCCCATACGGTGGCTGGCATATCTGCAGATGGCCCGCTGTGCGCGCAGTCGGTGCGCACCATGGAACGGGTCTTGTTGCAGTGCGACGGCAATGTGTCCCAGGCCGCCCGCCAACTGGGGGTGAGCCGCAACACCCTGTACCGCAAACTGGGCGGTAAATAATTTTATATATCAAAATGGTCCCTAGCGCATATACCACCTATGCTAGTAACTATTCGAGCCACTTGCACAACGCCCCAAAGAGGCAATTTCCTAGCGGGTTGTATGCGGATTTTTGAGAATGAAGGAGTAGGCGCAGCCACAGCGAAGTGACATCATCTGGTGTACCAAGACGAGATGAAAGCGCCTACCCATGAACTGAACCGCCCCGGTTTTTGAGGAGGCTCAAATCTCTGAGAGGATTGAGCCATGAAGAAGTCGAATAAGTTTTCCCCTGAGGTGCGTGAGCGCGCAGTGCGCATGGTGCAGGAGCACCGAGGCGAGTACCCTTCGTTGTGGGCGGCCATTGAATCCATCGCCCCCAAGATCGGCTGTGTGCCGCAGACGCTGAACGAATGGGTCAAGCGCGACGAAGTCGATACCGGTGCCAGGGTTGGCATCACCACGTTCGAGCACGAACGCATGAAAGCACTGGAGCGCGAAGTGAAGGAACTGCGACGGGCCAACGAGATACTGAAGCTGGCGAGTGCTTTTTTCGCCCAGGCGGAGCTCAACCGCCGACTGAAGTCTTGAGGAGCTTCATTGACCAGCACCGCCACACGCATGGGGTCGAGCCGATCTGCAAGGTGCTGCAGATCGCCCCATCTGGCTACAGGCGGTACGCAGCGCA